>JBGUBD010000004.1:0-300000 GCA_041821185.1 Phycisphaerales bacterium AB-hyl4
CTGCTGGTCGTGGCGATCTTCATCGGGTTTGCGATTACGGACTCGACGGAATATCGCCGAAACCTGACGCCGCCGCCGGGTGTTCAGGCGCCGCAGTGAGTTTGGGGGTGAGGGGGTGGCATGCCCCGCCGTGGGCGGCGGGGCTAAACGGGGGGCGTGGGGGCTAAACGGGTGCGTCGCGGGGGGGATTGCTGCCATAGAATCTTTTATGACTTCTCCGCCCCAACCGATGCAGGAACGTCGCCACCCGCCGCAGCCGCGTCACCACCACGTCCCGCCGGGCACGGGGACGTTCGGGATGCTGCTGTTTCTGTTGGCGTTGGCGATTCTGTTCGCGGCGTCGATGGTGTTGTATATCGTCTTCCGCATCACCGCCGACGGGCCGCCGCTGGGGAGCGTGCAACTGCCGTTCGGGCTGTGGGTTTCGACGGCGATCATTCTCATCTCCAGCTATACGATGCACCGGGCGTTGCAGAACGTTCGGCATGAACGGCAGACGGCGTTTCGCAATGCGATGATGTTGACGCTGTTGCTGGGCGTGGCGTTTCTGGTGGTGCAGACGCCAAGCCTGATGGGGTTGATCGCGGAGCATCGCGAGCAGCTCGCGCTGGGCGAGGCGGGCATGCCGCTGTACGGGCTTGTTTTCTTTCTCATTCTGGTGCACGCGGTGCATGTGGTCGGCGGGATTGCGCCGCTGGCGGTGTTCACGCTCAACGCGCACGCCGGGCGGTATGACCACGAAAGCTACGCACCAATCAAGTACATGGCGATGTACTGGCATTTCCTCGACGTGGTCTGGATTCTGATGTTTGTGATGCTGCTGGTCGGGGCTTGAATCAGTTTCTGGTTTTGAGTTTCTTGTTTCTAGTTGGGGGAGGGGAAGCCCACGGCGTTACGCCGTGGACTTCGGTGCTGAGCTTTTCCCAACTCGAAACTCGAAACCAGAGACTCGAAACGCGCTTACCGTTTTCCGAAGTGCGCTTCGTGCAGCAGTGTGACGGGGTGGGCGACTTCGAGGGGTGTGTTGAGGCGGTCGGCTTCGCCGGCGATCTGCATGGCGCAGCCGACGTTGCCGGTGGCGCATGTCGCTGCGCCGGTGGTTTTGATGTGACGGAGCTTGCGTTCGCCGAGTTGCCTTGCCATCTCGGGCTGGGTGAGGTTGTACGTGCCGGCAGCGCCGCAACACATGGTGGACTCGGGCAGCGGGACGAGCTTGAGGCCGGGGATGGAGGCGAGCAGTCGGCGTGGCGGGTCGACGACGCGCTGGCCGTGGGCGAGGTGGCAGGCGTCGTGGTAGGCGACCGTGCGGTTGACGGCATGCTCGGGTGTGGGCAGATCGAGCTCGACGAGCAGTTCGGTGATGTCGCGGGTCTTGCGGGCGAAGGCCTTGGCTTTGTCGGCGTAGGCGGGGTCGTCGCGAAGCAGGTGGTCGTATTCTTTGAGCATCGCGCCGCAGCCGGCGGCGTTGTTGACGATGGCGTCGATGGGCTTGCCGTCGATTTCGAGCATCGCGTCGATGTTGGCCTTGGCCATCTTGCGTGCGGCTTCGATGTTGCCGCCATGGTGGTGGATCGCGCCGCAGCACTGCTGTGCGCGGGGGACGTAGACCTCGCAGCCGGCGAGCTGGAGGAGCGCGACTGTCTGGCGGTTGACGTCGTTGAAGAGGACGGAGCCGACGCAGCCGGCGAGGAGCGCGACGCGCTTGGGGGGCGTTTGGTTTGGGGGGGATTCGGGGGATCCGGAGCGGCGCTGCGCTTTGCTCCGGCTTGGGGGTGAGGTTGGGGTTGGGGGGTAATGGGGGGCGAGGGAGCGGGGCCAGAGGGGGCCGGCGGCGGGGAGCATCTGCTGCATTTTGGCGAGCGGGCGCGGGAGTGGGAGGCGGGTGATGATCGGCCAGAGGCCGAGGCGCTGGAGCAGGCGGGCGGGGAGCAGCGAGAGCTTGAGGCGGGTTGGCCGGGTGAGCAGGTGGAAGAACATCGCCTGCATGAAGCGGTCGGTGAGGGTTGGTTTGGCGGGGGTGTCGAGGCGTTCGCGGGTTTCTTCGATGAGCTCGTGATAGACGACGCCGGAGGGGCAGGCGGTTTCGCAGGCACGGCAGTCGAGGCAGAGGTCCAGGTGATGGCGGACGGATTCGGTGGGCTCGATCTTGCCGTCGGCGAGGGCTTTCATGAGGACGATGCGGCCGCGGGGCGAGTCGGCTTCGAGGCCGTTCTCGGTGTAGGTCGGGCATGCAGGAAGGCAGAGGCCGCAGTGGACGCAGTCGAGGGCGCGGTCGTAGGTGCGCGGGTCGAGGTTGAGGACGTTGAGCGGCGCGTGGGGCGCGCCGGGGGTGCCGGGGGTGTTTGCGGGGGAACCCACGGATTGAATCCGTGGGCTTCGGGTGGGGTTCGTGCCGGAGATGGTGCGGGGGGTGTCGGTCATGGCGTGGTGGTGAGGTATCGGCCGGGGTTGAGGATGTTGTGCGGGTCGAGGGTTTGCTTGATGCGCTGGAGCACGGGCCAGTCGGTGTTGTGCGGGGGGAACGGGTCGATGTCGTCGGCGTTGGGTGGGCGACGATGCCAGACGCGGACGCCGCCTGCGGGGGCGATGACGTGGGCGATCTGTGCGTCGAGTCGTCGTGCCTGGTCTGCGTTGAACTCGCCGCCGACGAAGACGCTGCCCTGGAAGGGGTAGGCTTCGATCTGGCGTGGCGGGTCGTTGGGCGGGTGGAGCATGAGGCTTTGGCAGACGAAGCCGCTGGTCGCGGGCGGGACGATGATTTTCACGAGTGCGGGGACGTCGTTTCGCCAATCGCTGGCGGCGGCGCGTTCGCGTTGGTCTTCGTCGTAGCCATACTCTTCGCTGGCGGCGAGGCGGACGTCGGTCATCTGGTCGCAGAGGGTTTCGAGCGATCGAAGCTGGACGTGGCAGGCGCGTGACGTGCCGTGGTAGCCGACGCGGAGGGTGCAGGCCTGGTGGTCGTAGACGAGGACGGCCCAGGTGGGCGCGGCCTCGGCGGTGAGCCATGTGGTCTGGAAGTCGTCGAGCTGCTGAGGCTCTTTGACGTTGAGGTCGACAATGAGCGTGGCGGGCGGGATGGTGGCGGTTCGGAGGTTGACTTCGGTGATGATGCCGAGTTCGCCCATGGCGCCGACGAGGAGTTTGGTGACGTCGTAGCCTGCGACGTTTTTGACGGTGCGTCCGCCGACTTTGACGATACGTGCTTCGCCGTCGACAAAGGTGAGGCCGAGCAGTCGATCGCGGAGTCCGCCGTAGCCGGTGCGTAGCGGGCCGAGGATGTCGTGGTCGACGAGCTCGGCGAGGGTGAGCTTGTCATCGCCGTCGATGGGGAGGAACTGGTTTTCGCGGGCGAGGGTGGTTTGGAGTTCGGCGAGCGTACAGCCGACGTCGGCGCGGACGACGAGGTCGCGAACTTCGTGGTCGATGGTGTTGGCCGTGAAGGTGTATGGGGTGTGGGGATTGGGTGGCGGGTGGCCGAGGCCGGTGTGGGCTCGGCCGTAGTTGACGAGGGGGACGCGGGTGTCGATGGCGCTGCGGACAGCGGCGACGAGGGCGTCGGCGTCGGGCGCGGTGAGGGGCGTGGGCGAGGTTGGGTCGGGGTGATCGGGCATGGTTGGGGGGAAGGGTTTCTAGTTTCTGGTTTCTGGTTTCTGGTTTTTGGGGCGGGTGTTCGGGGTTGTCCCATTGTCCCACGGATTCGCTGCGCTATATCCGTGGGCTTTATTGGGGGATTGGGGCGGGTTCGTTAGTGGGTGGTGGCCAGGGCGCCTCCGGGGGTGTTGGGGCTGGTGGGTTGGTGGAGGTCGATGGTGATGCGGTCACTGGGGATGAGCTTGCCTTCGTTAGCGCGGGCGTCGGGGTCGAAGGCGCGCTTGATCCGCTGGAAGGTTGTGATGGTGTCGGGAGTGAACATTTTTCGCATGAGCGGGAGTTTTTCAACGCCTACGCCGTGCTCGCCGGTGATGGTTCCGCCGATGCTGATGCAGTATTCGAGGATGCGTTCGCTGAGCTGGAGCGTTTTTTCGACTTCTTCGGGGTGGTCTTCGTCGAAGAGCATGATGGGGTGGACGTTGCCGTCGCCTGCGTGGAAGACGTTGTTGATCTGCATGCCGACTTCTTCGCCGAGGCGGGCGATGTGCTCGATGGCTTCGGGGAGTTTGGAGCGTGGGATGCAGGCGTCTTGTGTGCAGTAGCTGTGGCTGATGCGGCCGATGGCGCCGAAGGCTCGCTTGCGGGCGGACCAGAGTTCGGCGCGTTTGGCGGCGTCGGCGCATTGCTGGATGTCGGTGGCGTTGTTGGCTCGACAGAACGCGATGCAGCGGGCGAGCTGGTCGTCGAGGACTTCTTCGAGACCGTCGATTTCCAGCAGGAGCAGGGCCTTGGCGGTGGTGGGGAAGCCGTAGTGGAAGGCGTCTTCGACGGCGCGGATCATCGCGCCGTCCATCATTTCCATACTGGTGGGTGTGATGCCGTCGGCGATGACGTCAGCGACGCTTTTACAGGCGTCATAGCTGGAGTCGAAGACGGCGTAGACGGTGCGGAAGTTGCTGGGCTTGGGTGTGAGCTTGCACCAGACGCGGGTGATGATGCCGAGCGTGCCTTCGCTGCCGCAGAGCAGGCCGGTGAGGTCGGGGCCCACGCGGTCGTGGAGGGTGGGGTGCGAGGTTTCTGGTTTTTGGTTTGTGGTTTCTGGTTGGGGGAACCCACGGATGCCATCCGTGGGCTTTAATGGGACGGGGGTGTGCGGGCTTGGGGGCGTGGTCTGGATGATGGAGCCGTCGGGGAGGACGAGTTCGAGGCCGAGGACGTGGGTGCTGGTGACGCCGTGCTTGAGTGTGTTGACGCCGCCGGCGTTGGTGGCGGCGTTGCCGCCGATGGTGGCGGCCTTCTGGCTGGAGGGGTCGGGCGAGAAGTGAAGGTTTTCGCCGCCTGGTGTGGCGGCGATGGTTTCGGAGAGGGTGGCGTTGAAGACGCCGGCCTGGACGACGGCGACGCGGTTGGCGAGGTCGATCGACTCGATGCGGGTCATGCGGGAGGTGCAGATGATCACCCCCCCACCGAAGGCGACCGCGCCGCCGGCGAGCCCCGTGCCGCTGCCGCGCGGGACGAGGGGCAGGTCGTGTTCGATGGCGGCCTTGACGCAGCGGGCGACCTGGTCCGTCGTGGTGGGAAAGACGACGAGCGTGGGCATGCCGCGAGCGATGGGGAAGCCGTCGCTTTCGTAGACGCTGAGCTCGTCGGCGTCATGGAGGACAGCGTCGCGGCCGACGATGGCCTGGAAGGTTTGGATGAGGGGTGTCTCGTTGCCCATAAGGGCATGATAGGTCGAAAAGTCGATGGGTGAAACACGGCGAAGCGGTGTGATTGGCGTTGCGGTTACCGCCAGCTTTCGCGGACACGTTCGCGGTGGGTGGTTTCGCGGTAGGCGTCGAACACTCGGCCGCGGATGACGCGCTGGCGGTCGACGGTGCGGGTGTAGGATCGCTCGTAGGTGGTGTCGTGATAGCCGGCGTCGACGGAGGGGTAGTGGTCGTTGCGGGTGGCGAACCACGGCTCGCCGGGTGCGAAGTTCGCGTCGGCGAGGGCTTGACGCTGCTGCGGTGAGGCGAAGGCGAGCGAGCGGGGGTGGCCCTCGGTGTCGACCAGCGGTTGAAGGTTGCGCGCATCGACATGGGGGCCGGTGTGACAGCCGCTGAGCAGGGTGAGCGCCAACGCGAGCAGCGAGAGCGCGGACCAAGGCCCGCGGCTAAATGGGAGGCCGCGGGGGCGTCGTCGCAAGATGGGCCGAAGCATTGCGTCTGACATCATTCCACTCCGGGGAACTATAGGCGAACGACATGCCACGGCGACAGGTGGCGATCGCACGACCGCGTTATCCCCCTGCTTTGCGGTATGACGGGCGATCGAGCGCGAAACTGCGAAAGAGATGCGGACGGTGACGGGCGAAACGTCTCGGACGGGTGTTGCGTGCGGGCAACGCGGTGGTGCGCGTGGTCAACGTGAGGGGCGCATGAAAAAAGGCAGCGCGACGGAAGCCGCGCTGCCTTGCGATGGTTGTCCGTGTGTTTAGCTGTAGGTGATGTTGAGTTCGTCCATCAACTTCTGAGCCTCGGTCGCGGCGAGATGGAACGTCTCGCTCTTGGACATGTCGGCCAGGGCGTGGGCCCCCGTGCCGGTGGAGTGGGTGGCGACGACGGCTTTGGAATGCGTCAAGTGCGGCTCGAGCGTGCACGGGCCGGACCAGCCGGCTTTGGCGGCGTCGACGAGAATCTCGCGGGCGTCGGTTTCGCCTTGGCCCATGGGCATGTGCTCGCCGTTCTTGCGCTGGTCCTTGAAGTGGAAGCAGTCGGTGATCGCTTTGCACTTCTGCCAGCTGTCCCAGCCGGCTTCGCCGGTGCGGATGTAGTTGGCGAAGTCGTAGATGAGCTTGAGGCGCGGGCCGCGCAGCTCAGCGATAGCAAGCACGTCGTCGGTCTTGTCGCCGAAGATTTTGCTTTCGTTTTCGTGGTAGAGCACGAGGTCGAGTTGCTCGGCGAGCTCGATGAGGCGCTTGAGGTTGTCGGTGGCCTTCTGTTGCCAGTCGGCGTGGCTGAGGCCGGTCTTGTTGTAGTAGCTGAAGATGCGGACGGCGTTGCAGCCGAAGATGTCGCGCATCTTGGCAAGGTGACGCAGCTTTTGCAGGTCTTCTTCGATGTCGTCGACGGCGTCGATCTTGCCGATGGGCGAGCCGTACATCTGCACGGTGATGCCGGCGGCTTCGAGCTTCTGCTGGGCCTGCTTCGCGACGTCTTCAGGCAGCGCGGTGATGTTGTGGCCGTCGACGCTGCGCGGGTCGATGAATTTCATGTTGACGCGTTGAAGCGCCGCGATCTGCTCGTCGATAGAACCGCCTGCTTCGTCGGCGAAGGCACTGAACGTCCAGGTCATCAGTCAAGCTCCTTATGGCTTTTCAAGGGTGGGAATTCTGTTCTTGGGGCTGTGCAGTGTAGCAGATCGGTGTGCGGGCGGGCAGGCGTATTGGCGTTATCGACTGGCCCAGAGCATGCCGCGGCGGACGATTTCTTTGGCTTCGGGGACGTCGAAGTCTTTGTCGGTGTGGCCCCACGCGGCGACGAACACTCGGCCGGCGCCCCACGTTTTGGTCCATGCGTAGGGCATGACCGTGCCGGGCTGATAGAGCGTGTTGTCGCCGTGGTCGCCAGAGAAGGTGGTGGTGCACAGCACGTGCACCGCCGGGTCGATGTGGCAGTAATACTGCTCGGTATCGGTCAACTCGAAGGCGGGCAGGTCGCGGGTGATCTCGTGATCTTTGTCAGCGATGTCGACGGTGTATGACGGAATGCAGTTGCCCGGATGAGCAACCCACTGGCCGCCGGTCATCCATTGGTAATCGGTGTTGTTGCGGAATGAATCGATGATGCCGCCGTGGAACCCCGCGCAGCCCACGCCGGCGCGGACGGCGTGGTTGAGTCCCTGCCACTGTTCTTTGGTGATTTCGCCCATGGTCCAGATGGGGACGATGAGGTCGAGCGACTTGAGATGGTCGTGGTCTTCGTACACGGCGAGCGAGTCGCGGACGTCGACTTCATAGCCGGCCGCTTGAAGCTCGGGGGCAAACACGTCGGCGGACTGCTTGGGGGTGTGGCCGTCCCATCCGCCCCAGACGATCAACGCTTGCTTGGCCATGGTCGTGGTCTCCGGTGAATTGCTGATGGACGTTAAAGCCATTGTGATGATTCTTCGCGAAATGTCGAACGGCCGCGGCGATCAGGGCGTTGACGTCGGATCGGCGGGTTGCAGGTCGATCGTCGTGCCGGGCGTGGCGGTGAAGCGGGCGGCGGCGGAGCCGTTGCGGACGGCGATTTCGAGTCGGCCGGTGCTGCCGAAGTAGGCGACCGGCTCGCCGGGGGGCACGTCGCCGAACGTGCGGGCGATGGTGGGGATGGTTGTGTTGCGCAGGGTGATGCGGGCGTCGGTGTCGAGCGCGTCGCGCTTGAGATCGGTGATGAGGTTGCCGAAGTGGTCGATCCAGACGACGTGCAGGGTCAGGCCGTGGCCGTGGGGCTGAGGCTGCGGCAGGTGGAGGCGGACGAGCGAGGCGGGGTCGATGGGTTCGCCGAGGTCGGGCCATGCGACGCCGCGGGCGAGGTGAGCGGCGGCGGGGGCGAAGATGTCGCGGCCGTGGAAGGTGGCGGTGATGAGGTCGCGATGATAGTGGCGGTTGGTGAGGGCGACGGCGTGGGTTGCGCCGTGGCGATCGAGGATGGCGGTGAACAGGCCGTTGTCGGGGCCGACGTATGTGCCGTGGCTGGTGCGCAGCGCGATGGGGCGGCGCGGCGTGCCCACGCCGGGGTCGACCACGGCGAGGTGGATCGTGTCGGCATCAAACGCATCGACCGCGGCGTCGAGCATCACCGCGCCGGCGATGATCTGCTGCGGCGGTACGTCGTGAGTCAGGTCGATCACCGTCGCGTCGGGCGCGAGGGTATGGATGACGCCTTTCATCTGGCCGACGTATGTGTCGGTGAGACCGAAGTCGGTGAGCAGCGTGATAGTGGGCATGACAATCGGAGATGATAACGCACGCCGGTGAAGCAGCCGTCCCGAGTTCATTTGACCGAGTCTAAAACTCGCGTCGCTGGCGGGCCGGGGGGATGTTGAGTTGCTTGCGATACTTCGCGACCGTTCGGCGGGCGATGTCGATGCCGCGCTTTTTCAATTCGTCAACGAGCTGGTCGTCGTTGAGTGGTTCGCTTTTGTCTTCCGCGTCGATGACTTCCTGCAGCTTTGCCTGCACCGCGCTCCAGCTCATGGAGTCGCCGGATTCGGTTTCCGTGCCGCCGGAGAAGAACATGCGCAGCGGGAGGATGCCGCGCGGCGTTTGCAGGTATTTCTCATGCACCGCCCTGCTCACCGTGGCGACATGGATGCCGAGCTGGTCGGCAACGGTGGTCATGGGCAGCGGCTTAAGCGCCTGCGGGCCATGGTCGAAGTAATCGCGCTGCGCTTCGAGCACGACGTTGATCACGCGCAGCAGGGTCATGTTGCGTTGCTGGAGCGCGTCGATGAGCCAACGTGCGTTGCGGAGGTTGGTGTTGACGAAGTCGCGTGTGCGTTTGTCGACGCCGTTGTCGCGAGCGAGGCGTGCGTAGGTGTTGCTGATCGACAGCGGCGGCGTGTGGCCGGAGGTGAGGGTGGCGACGTAGCGGTCTTCGTCTTCGTCATACTCGATGGCGGCGTCGGGCGTGATGGTGCGCGGCGCGTCGTCGCTGAGCAGTCGGCCGGGGTGCGGCTGAAACTGCCGCAGGCCGAGGATGCCCTGCTTCACTTCATCGAGCGTGAGGTTGGTGGCCTTGGCGATGCGGGGCAGCCGGTTGGCTTCGATGTCCTTGAGGTATTCTTCGACGAGCAGGCGCTCGACGTAAAGGTCGGCGTCGCGGTCGCTGCGCTCGCGGGCGTCGATCTGAAGCAGCAGGCATTCGCGCAGGTTGCGAGCGCCCAGGCCGGGCGGCTCGAGGTTTTGCTGAAGCTTTTCGAGCACGGCTTCAAGCTCGGCGATGGTCGCGTGATCCGGCGCCTGCTGGAGCAGGGTTTGCATGTCCGTGCGGAGGTAGCCGTCCGCGTCGAGGAAGCCGATGATGTACTGGCCAAGCTCGGCCTCGCGCGGCGTGGTCTCGACCATGCGCCACTGGGCGACGAGCTGATCGAACATCGACTCGGATCGCGCAGCGGTGTTGGCCATCGCATCGATCTTGCGGTCGCGCTCGCCGTCGTTGCGGACGGGCCTGCGGTAGCTGTCGTAGCTTTCGCCGGTGTTGGCTTCCCACGAGTCGCCGTACTCTTCGGAGATGTTGGAGAGGCGTTCGAAATCGTCGGCCGACTTCTTGTCGTCGCCGTCGGCCACGACAAGCTCACGCTCGCCTTCCTGATTGTCGCGCTCGGCCTGCTCACGCTCGGCGCGCAGCGACTCGTCATCCGTGCCGGCTTCGCGAAGCTCCAGCGTCGGATTGTTCGTCAGCTCCTGGTCGATGCGCTCTTCCAGCGCCGCCTGGGGCATCTGGAGGATCTCCATCGACTGGATCATGCGCGGCGCCAGCTTCATCCGCTGGTCGATCCGCAGTTGTTGTCCGGCGTCAATCCGCATGGTCAGCTCAGAAAGGGGAGTCTCCCCTCTTTCTTCGGCCTTACTATCCCGTCACTCGCATGCCAAATCAAAGCAGAGCCGGCATACTCGGGCATAAATCAGGGGAATCCCCCCCGGCAGCCGCCCTGCCAACACCCACCGCGCCGCTCTTCGCATCACCCGTTTCGCATCACCTTCGCACCGCTGAGCACAGTCAATGCCGGGCTTGGATCGCCTCGGCGAGCACCGCTTTCGACACGCCGCCCAGCGTCGAGCCGGTCGGCAGCCCGCGGGCCAGGCGGGTGACTTTCACGTTCATCGCCTCGAGTTGCTGGGCGAGGTACATCGCAGTGCCATCGCCTTCCAACGTCGGGTTCGTGCCGAGCACGGCTTCGCGCACCTGGCCCGCCCGCGCCCGCTCGAGCAGCCGATCCACATTCAGGTCGCCGGGGCCGATGCCTTCCAGCGGCGCGAGTCGGCCCATCAATACGTGGTAGACCCCCTGATACATCCCGGTCTGTTCGAGGCTGACCACGTCCGATGGCTGCTCGACGACAAGCACGAGGCCGTGGTCGCGCTCAGGGTCGGCACAGATCGGGCACGGGTCTGCCTCGGTCACGTGGCCACAGTTCGAGCAGACTTTCAGGTCCGTCTTGAACTGCCGGATCGCCTCGGCGAGGTCGACGGCTTCGCTGGGCTCAACCTGGAGCAGATGGAAGGCGATCCGCTCGGCCGACCGCTTGCCGATGCCCGGCAGGCGGGTAAGCCGAGCGACCAGCCGGTCCAGCGCGGAAACAGGTCGCGTCGTTGCCATACTCATATCTTATGCGGATGAGGCGCGGATGACACGGAGCGTGTGCATACGGTAAAGCCCAACATGAAAGCCCAGGCATGGCCATGCCTGGGCTTTGCGGGCAGGTAATGTCACATCATGTTCGTTCGCCTCGCGCGGTCACTTCGCCGGGCGGTCGCGGCGGGACTCGATGTCGCGGATGTAGGCCTCCGTGCGATCGAGCTCACGCTTGAGGTGACGCACGCGAAGCAGGCTCTTCACCCGCGTGATCAGCTCCAGCTTGTTCACCGGCTTGGAGACGAAGTCGTCCGTGCCGCTTTCCACGCCACGCTCGATGTCGCCCAGCTCGTTCAGCGCGGTCACCATCATGATCGGGATGGTGCGCGTGGCCGGGTCTTCCTTGAGCTTACGGCAGACCTCGAAGCCGGACATCCGCGGCATCATCACATCCAGCAACACAAGGTCGGGCGTCGGCTTGTCCGGGTCCTCGATGTATTGCAACGCTTCGATGCCGTCGCTGGCGGTGGTGATGTGGCAAGGCAGCGTTTCGAGGTAGGCCTGGAGCAACTCGACATTCTGCTCGTTGTCGTCGACGATGAGGATGCTCGACTCGGAGAGGTCGAACGCCTGCTCCTGCGCGTCGGGCGCGGGCTGGTCGGCGGACGGTGCGTCTAGACGGTCGGAGGGTTGGCTCATCATGGCAGCTCGGGAGCTGGTGGTGCGTTTCTCGGCCGACCTGCGGCTCGTGCCGGGGTCGGTACAGTCGGCTGATGGTACACGCAGACTGGCCCTCAGTCGATGTCGGGCGGGAGAAAGGTCAGCGGTACACTTTGGGTGCCACGGCATTTAAGCCCATGCTCTGTGCAACCCGGCACGGCTTAAAAAGCCGTGACACCCGCTTCACGCGACAGTCGAGCCCCCTTCCGCCTGCCTCGCCGCCTTGACCGCGAGGCGTTCAGACGCAACAATTTACACCCTAGCCTGCCTGACGGCCTGACCAGGCCTTACAATACCCCTGCTTGCAAACCTGCAATCTTCTTGAGGAAGCGATATAGGTATGTCACCCATGGAACAGAGTGAAGAACTTCGTCTTGATGGCGTTAAAGTGCTTGTGGTCGACGATGACAGCGAGATCCGCGCCGCGTTGGACCAGGCCCTTCAGGCCGAGGGCGCGTTGACGCAGATGTGTGGCGATGGCAATACCGCCGTCCGCATTTGCGAAACCGACCCGCCGGACCTTGTCGTGCTCGACATGATGCTGCCCAAGCGATCGGGCTTCCTGGTGCTGGAGAAGATCAAGCGCTTCGAAGAGCCGCCGAAGGTCATCATGGTCACCGCCAACGAGGGCCGACGCCACCAGCAGTACGCCGAGGCGCTCGGGGTCGACGGCTATCTCCTCAAGCCCGTGCGACTCGAAAAACTCATCAACCTCGCCCAGGGCCTGTTCACTGCGAAAGAAGAGTGAACGGCTTTGTGGGGGGCTCCGGGAGTCGTGCTGGGGGATCGCCGGGGCCGGGCTGCCATTTGCGGCGCCGACGTGCGCCCCTGCGGTGCGTTGGTTGTGATGGGGGTGAGGTCTGATGGCTGACGTGCCGCGACTGTATGACGACCTTGCCTGGCTTTGGCCGCTGCTCAGCCCGCCTGAGGACTACGCGTCCGAGGCGGCGACGATGCGAAGTTTGCTGAACGAAACGCTCACGCTCGGCGCGCCGGGGCATCGGCCGACGGTGCTCGAGCTCGGCGCCGGCGGCGGGCATGCGCTGCACCACCTCCGCCATGATTTCGACTGCGTGGCGGTCGACCTGTCTGCGCCGATGCTCGCCAACTGCCGATCGCTGAACCCGGAGGTCGAGACGCACCTGGGCGACATGCGAAGCGTCCGCCTGAACCGCAAGTTCGACGCGGTGCTGATCCACGATGCGATCGACTACATGACCAACCTCGCTGACCTGCGTGCGACCTTGAGCACCGCGGCGGCCCACCTCGAGCCCGGCGGTGTCGCGCTCGTCGCCCCGACCTACATCCGCGAAACGTTCGCCGACCACGAAACGGAACAGGAACACCACGCCAATGCCGACGTGGCGCTGACGTATTTCTCATACGTGCACACCCTGCAGCCGACGGACACGACTTTCGAGCTGATCCTGCTGTACCTGATCAAACAGCCCGCGGTCGGCGGGCCGGTGACCGTCGTGGAAGACCGACACGTCTGCGGCCTGTTCGACGAGCAGACCTGGCTGGACCTGATGAATGAAGCAGGGTTCAACTGCCAACGGCGAACCGAGTCGCTGTGGGAGTTGTTCGTCGGCGTCAAGCGGTAAACGCGGTTTCAATTCAGCCGCCATGTTAACACGACAACACGACTTCAATCCCGCACCCCCATTTAGCCGCGGGTCTTGGCCCGCGCTTTCGGCCGGCGCGCCGAAGAGCGCGGTGCAAGCACCGCGGCTAAATGTTGCAAGTGTGAAACCGGGTTGTCGTACCAATCGGCGCATGAAAAAGGCCGCCCTTCGCGAACGAAAGGCGGCCTCTTTGTTTCTGCGTCGCAAAGCGATTCGGTCGGCTTACTTGAGCTCGACGTCGCCGCCAGCTTCCTTGACCTTCTCGAGCAAGGCTTCGGCTTCGTCCTTGGGCAGGCCTTCCTTCAGCGCCTTGGGGGCACCGTCGACCAGGTCCTTGGCTTCCTTCAGACCCAGGCCCGTCGCCTCGCGGACGACCTTGATGACCTTGATCTTGTTGTCGCCAGCGCCCTTGAGAATGACGTCGAATTCCGTCTTCTCTTCGGCTTCCTCAGCGGCAGCGGGGCCCGCGGCGACGGCGACCGCGCCGGCGGCCGGCTCGATGCCGTACTCTTCTTTGAGGTAGTTGCCCAGGTCGACCGCTTCCTTGAGCGTCAGGCCGACAATCTTGTCACCGAGTTCTTTAATTCCAGCTTCGACTTCTGCCATGATTCACATCCTTACTTGATGCACATTCCGTCCGAGAGGTCGCAGCCCTGTGCCGCGATTTAACCCCGAGGGGCCAGTCGAACGCGATTTTCAATCTGGTGATGCAGCGGTCTCAGGCCGCTTTGATTTCTTCGCCCTTTTCGAGCTTCTCTTCCACGGCCTTGACCAGCGAGGCGACCTTGCGGCCGGGGCCGAGCGCGGCGCCCACGAGGTTCTGCGCCGGGGTGAGCAGAATCTGCACCACCTGGGCCTGCGCCTCTTCGCGGGTCGGGTACTTGCTCAGCGCGTCGATTTCGTCAGCGCCGAAGGTCATGCCTTCCATCAGCGCGCCTTTGAACTCCAGGCTCGGAATTTCCTTCGCCCAGGTGATCAGTTCGCGAGCAACGTTGACGACGGTCTGGTCGCCCTCGGCCGGGTAGACCACCGCGACCGAGCCGTCGAGCAGTTCGTTGATGGCGGCCATGTCCGTGTTCTCGAACGCCTTCTTCGCGAGGCTGTTCTTGATCACGGTGACCTTGATCTGCTTCCCGCCGAGGTCGGCGCGGAAGCGGTTGTTGGTGTTCGAGTCGACCCCGCGCACGTCTACCAGCACGGCGCCGGACACACCCTCGAAGCGTTTCTTGTACGTATCAACAATCAGATTTTTAACCGGCTTGCTCATGGCAATGCCCCAGTTGGAGTTTCATGTTCGAAAGATTCTGCACACGCTCATCAATCCAGCCCCGCGAGTAAGCAGCCTCGCAAGAGGCGGCGGCGGGGCTGAAGACGACAGTTAAGGCACTTCAACCAGCACGCCGGGCGTCATCGTGCCCGAAAGCGCGATCTGCTTGACGTAATGCCCCTTGGCCGCGGCGGGCTTGATCCGCATGATGTGGTCGATGAACGCCTGGGCGTTCTCTTCCAGTTGGCTGGTTTCGAAGCTCTGCTTGCCGACCACGGCGTGCACGTTGCCGCCGGCGTCGTTGCGGAACTCGACCTTGCCGGCACCGTAGTCGCGAACGGCCTCGACCACGTTGGGGGTGACCGTGCCGCTCTTGGGCGAAGGCATGAGCCCCTTGGGGCCCAGCGCCCGGCCGAGCCGAGCGACGACACGCATCATGTCCGGGCTGGCGACGGCGACGTCGAAGTCCAGCCAACCATCTTCGATTTTCTTGACCAGCTCTTCACCGCCGGCCTCGACGGCCCCGGCTTCCTTGCAGGCCGCGACTTTGTCGTCGCTGCAGAACGCCACGACGCGCTTGGTCTTGCCGATGCCATGCGGCAACGAGACCGAGCCGCGCACCGCCTGGTCCGCCTGCTTCGCGTCGATGCCGAGCCAGATGGCCACCTCGATCGACTGATCAAATTTCACGTTCTTAAACGCCTTGACGTGATTCACCGCGTCTGCCAACGGCAACGGCTTGTCTCGTTCGGGCGCCTTCTGTAGATCCGCGCGATAGCGCTTGCCATGTCTGGCCATTCCGAGTCTCCTTTCGACTTCCCACGGTCACTGCCGGGGTGTCTCCCACGATTCACGGCTCGTGGTTGGCCGAACTGTTGATTACGAATTTCGGATTTCGGGATTTCGGATTTGCCGGAACTCGAAGGCAACTTCAAATTCGACATCCGAAATTCCAAATTCGAAATGCTTAAATCTCGCCTTCGACCTCGATGCCCATCGAGCGGGCGGTGCCCGCGATGGTTCGCACCATGGCCTCGACGTTGTGGCCGGTCAGTTCTTTGGTCTTTTCCTCGGCGATCGCGCGGAGCTGGTCCGTCGTGACCTTGCCGACCTTGTCCTTGTTCGGCACGCCGGAGCCCTTCTCCAGGCCGGCAGCGTCCTTGAGCAGGACGGCGGCGGGCGGGCTCTTGATTTCGAATTCGAACGTGCGGTCCTTATAGACCGTGATCACACAGCCGACGACCTTGCCGTTGAGGGCACGGGTGCGTTCGTTGAACTGCTGGATGAACTGTCCGGGGTTCACGCCGTGCTGACCGAGCGCCGGGCCGATGGGCGGCGCGGGGGTCGCGCTGCCACCGGGGGCCTGGATCTTGAACTGGGACGTGATTTCTTTCTTTGCCTTGGCCATGGCACATGCCTCGCGGTTCGCGGGATCGGTTTCGTTTGGGTACCGGTCTGGCCGATCCGCGCAGCGCGAGCCGGGTCAGACGAGCCGAGCAGTATAACCACCGCTGAATCAGATGGCAAACGGCTTGAGTGGGGGCTTATGGCACCGTCCAGGCCGCGGGCACCCCGCCGCAGTGACGACATGATGTCAGGGCGGGCCGGCATTGACAACGCAGGCGGGTCGCGGCGTCTGGTAGAATCGCCGGGCATGTGGCTGATTGCATTTATCGTGGCGTTGGGGGGGCTGGGCGTGGTGGGCGGCTGTTGCGCCTGGCTGCTGGCGGATCGGCGAAGCCTGCGGGCCGAGCGTGATCGGCTGGGCCAGGCGCTCGGCGAACGCGAGCAGGCCATCGAAGGCTATCTCGATAAGGTCGAGCAGATCCAGGCCGAGAAGGTGCAGCTTGGCAATCAGCTCGAACGCGTGCAGGCGGAGAAGGCGGCCGCGGAGCAGGCTCACGAAAAGGCTCAGCAGCAGGCACGCGAGACGTTTCAGAACCTGGCGAGCAATGTGCTTCAAAACGCCAACAAGCAGTTTCTCGACATGGCCAGCCAGCGGTTGACCAGCGAGCAGAAGCAGGCGACGGCGGCGCTGGACCAGCGCAAGCAGGCGATCGAGGCGATGCTCAAGCCGATCAGCGAAACGCTCGACCGTCACGCGAAGGCGGTGGGCGAAATCGAGAAGCATCGCGAAGGCGCGTACCACGGTTTGAAGCAGCAGCTCGGCTCACTGCTGGAAGCGCAGCAGGCATTGGGCAAGCAGACGCACACGCTGGCGAACGCGTTGCGCGGCTCGTCGGCGGCCCGCGGGCGCTGGGGTGAACTCACCTTGAAGCGCATCGCGGAGATGGCGGGGATGATCGGACATTGTGACTTTGGCGAGCAGGTCACGCTTTGGCGTGGCGAGGCGAGCCAGCGACCGGACATGGTGGTGAATCTGCCATCGGAGCGGCAGATCGTGATCGACGCGAAGAGCGTGGGGCAGAACTACTACGCGGCGATGGAAGCGGAAAGCGATGAAGCGCGGGCGAAATGTCTGGCCAGCCATGCAAGGGACATTGAAAGTCGTGTGCGGGAGCTGGCGAGCAAGGCATATTGGGAGCAGCTGGATCGCTCGCCGGACTTTGTGGTGCTGTTCATTCCGGGCGAGAGTTTTCTGCACCCTGCGGTGGAGTTGCAGCCGGACCTGTTGCAGTCGGCGATGCAGCGTGGGGTGGTGATTGCGACGCCGACGATTCTGATCAGCTTGCTGCGGGTGGTGGAGATGGGTTGGCGGGAGGAGAAGATCGCGGAGAACGCGCAGCGCGTGCGTGAGCTGGGGATGGAGCTGCACGAGCGGGTCGCGACGATTACGGGTCACGCGGCGACACTGGGCGGGCATATCGAAAAGGCGGTGAAGTCGTACAACTCGTTTGTGGGTTCGTTTGAGTCGCGGGTGCTGGTCAGTGCGCGGAAGTTCAAGGAGTTGGGCGCCGACTCGCCGAAGGAGTTACCAGCCGAGGGTGAGCTGGGCGAGGTGACCACCCTGCCGCGCGAGGTGAAGGCGGCGGAGAGCGATGCGAGTTAGCGGTCGCGACCAACGGCGGCGGCGGAATTGCTACCATGGTCGGTTCACTCTGAGAGAGAACCGACCATGAATGAGAACCCGAAAAAGATCGTGCTCGCCTACTCCGGCGGGCTGGACACATCCGTCATTCTGCCCTGGCTGAAGGATCGCTACCCCGGCGTGAAGCTGGTCGCGTTCGCGGCCGAGCTGGGCCAGGGCGATGAACTCAGCGGCATTGAGAAGAAGGCTTATGCGAGCGGGGCCGACGAGGTCGTCGTCGCGGACCTTCGGCAGGAGTTTGCCGAGCAGTACTGCTTTCCGATGATCCGCGCCCATGCGGTGTATGAGACGGACTATCTGCTGGGGACCAGCATCGCCCGGCCGTTGATCGCCAAGGCGCAGGTCGAAGCGGCGCACAAGACCGGCGCGGATGCGGTAGGCCACGGCGCGACCGGCAAGGGCAACGACCAGGTGCGGTTCGAGCTGACGTACAAGGCGCTCGACCCGAAGCTCAAGATCGTGAGCCCGTGGAAGGACCACAAGTTTCTTGACGACGGCCTGACCGACCGCGAGACGGCCATCGAATACGCGCAGAAGCACAACATTCCGATCGACCAGAGTACGAAGAAGATCTACTCGCGGGATCGGAATTTGTGGCATATCTCGCATGAAGGCGCGGAGATTGAAGATCCCGCCAACGAGCCGAACTGGGAAAACTGCCTGGTGATGAGCGTGCCGGTGGAGCAGGCGCCGGACAAGGCGGAAGTGGTGGAAGTCGGGTTTGAGCATGGCAACCCGGTCAGCGTCAACGGCAAGAAGCTGCCGGGGCATGAACTGATCGCGACGCTGAACGAGGTGGGCGGCCAGCATGCGGTGGGCACGACGGTGCTGACGGAGAATCGGCTGGTGGGCATGAAGTCGCGCGGCGTATACGAAACGCCGGGCGGGACGATCCTCTACGAAGCACACAAGGCCCTCGAGCAACTGTGCATGGAGCGTGACCTGTACCACTACAAACTGCAACTCGCGCACAAGTATGCGGAGATCGTTTACAACGGGCAGTGGTTCCACCCGCTGCGCGAAGCGATGCAGGCGTTTATCGATCAGTCAAACCGGGTGGTGTCGGGCAATGTGAAGGTGAAGCTTTATAAGGGCCGGGCGCTGGCGATTGCCGCGACAAGCGATACGAGCCTGTACGACCTGGACCTGGCAAGCTTCGCGATGAAGGACTACGACGTGACCGCGGCTCGTGGGTTCATCGACCTGTTCGGCCTGCCGATGCAGGTGCGCGGGTTGAAGCAGGGCAACCCGGATACGGCCAAGTAAACGGTCAAGTAAATATGCACGATGCTGATGCGTCATTTACGCCAAGCAGTCCCCGTCAGTCTTGGGGCACCCACGGATGCAATCCGTGGGCTTTGGGGTTGGTCCGATGGCCCCGTGATTGACATATACAGGACCCAACGGCATGGCTCGCAAGAAACCCAGCGGCAGCGACAGTCGCAAGGTGCACAAGCTGCTGCTGGTCAGCAGCGGCAATGACAATGCCACGCGACAGGCGGCGCGACGGCTGAGCGAACGGTTGGAGTTGGCCGGTCGGTTTCAGCTTAGCGCGGTGAGCGTGACGAGCAACGGCGTGCCGGCGATGGCGAGTCTTGAAGGGAGCGACTTTGACAGTGTCGCCCTGCTGGTGCATGAGGCCGACAAGCTGTCGGCGGCGCACGTTCAGGCTTTGACGAAGTTCGTTCAGGCCGGCGGCGGGCTGGTGGTCTGTCAAGGCGCGTTGATGCTTGCGCAGGAGCAAAGCGACCTCGGGCGGTTGCTCGGCGCGCAGGTGGAAGGGCGCATGCCGAGCGCGTTCGACTACCAGGTTCAGCTTGATGCGAAGGCAAACGCGGAGGGGCACGCGATCGCTGGTCGCGTCGATGGGTATGTCGTGCGCGACCAGTTCGTGCAGTTGAAGCTGGAAGATGACGCGACGGTGTTTGCTCGCTCGCATTTGTCCGGCCGACCGATGCCGATGGGGTATGAGCGCAGCGTTGGCAAGGGCAAGGTGGTCTGCCTGGCGCACGGCGGCGCGGCGGAGTCGCTGCTGAACCGCAACGTCGAGCGACTGTTCGAGCGGGCGCTGCGATACGTCGGCGGTGAGACGTATAAGACGACCGTGCGGGCGGGCATCCTCGGCTACGGGGGCGCGTTCAACATGGGCAAACGCCACGCCGAGGCCATCAACGCCCAGCATGGCATGCAGACCGTGGCGGTGTGTGACCTCGACCCGCGGCGGACCGAGCAGGCCAAAGGCGAGATCGGCGAAAAGATCCGCACGTACAACAAGCCCGAGCAGCTGATCGCAGACGACAAGGTCGACATGATCGTGGGGATTTTGCCGCATAACCTGCACGCGGAATATTGCATCGCCGCGAGCAAGGCGGGCAAGCATGCGGTGACGGAAAAGCCGTTCAGCATCACGCTCGACGAGGCGGACCAGATGATCGCCGCGGCTCGCGAGTCGAACACGATGCTCTCGTGCTTTCACAATCGGCGATGGGACGGCGATTTTCAGCAACTGCTCACCGTGGTGCGCAACGGCGAGATCGGCGACGTGTTTCATATCGACGCGGCCACCGGCGGCTACAACATGCCTCGCGACTGGTGGCGGGCGAGCAAGGCGATGTCCGGCGGCGTGCTATACGACTGGGGCGCTCACTATGTCGACTGGCTGCTGAACCTCATGCCCAAGCGCATCGCGTCCGTGTCGGGCAACCTGCAAAAGCGATACTGGCATAACACGACCAACGAAGATTTCGCGCAAGTGCACATCCGCTTTGAAGACGACACGACGGCGACGCTGGAGCAAGGCGACATCGTGGCGGTGCGTCGGCATGGGTGGCGTATCCTCGGCACGACGGGCGGGCTGAGCAACGCAAAGGCCGGCGGTGAGATCACCATGGTCAAGCAAGACGCGGGCATTCGGCGGGAGTCGAGCCTGACGCCCTGGCCCAGCCGATGGGACAACTACTACCAGAACATCGCGAACCACCTGATCATGAGCGAGCCGTTGATCGTCACCGCCGAGCAGGCGCGACGCGTGAGCGGCGTGCTGCATCTGGCGGAGCAGTCGAGCAACGAAGGCGGCAAGCCGATGCCGTTGCCGGGCGAGGCGGAGTTCACGCCCGACTACCGCTTCCCGTGGTGATCGCGCGCGGGTGGCGCGGTCACCGACTGCCAAGCGCTTGCGAAACGGCCTGGTAGATCGCGTCGCCGCGCAGGTCGCGGGCGATCACTTTACCGTCGGGGCCGATGAGCATGATCTGCGGGATGCCGCGTACGCCGTATTGGTTGGGCACGTTGGACTGGCTCCATTCGCCGAGGAAGCCCTGCACCCATGACGCGTCGTTCTGTTCGACGTACCGACGTGGCGCGTCGCGGTCCTGATCGAGGCTGAGAGCGATCAGTTCGAAACGGTCGTCGTCGCCGAACGCATCGTAGACGCGCTTGAGGTTGGGCTTTTCCGCAATGCACGGCCCGCACCAGGTGGCCCAGAAATCCAGCAACACGTATTGCCCGCGATAGTCCGCAAGTCGCAATGGCTCGCCGTCAAGGTCTTCGACCTCGAACGGTGGCGCCTCATCACCCACGCGAAGGCGATTGTGTACCGTCAGCACGACATCCCCGAGGTCGGTCGGCTGCTCGCG
Source organism: Phycisphaerales bacterium AB-hyl4 (assembly GCA_041821185.1). Classification (NCBI taxonomy): domain Bacteria; kingdom Pseudomonadati; phylum Planctomycetota; class Phycisphaerae; order Phycisphaerales; family Phycisphaeraceae; genus Natronomicrosphaera; species Natronomicrosphaera hydrolytica. The sequence goes on from JBGUBD010000004.1 coordinate 21,210, forward strand.
GTCGACCTCGGAGAGCGGGGCGACCTCAACATTGTGGTTCACGCTGGCGATCGTGTCCGTCGGGCCGCAGGTCGCGCCGACAGCCGGCTCGTTGACCTGCACGTTCAAGGTGTACGTCCCGGGCAGCACGTCCGGCACGGTGAACTGACCATCTGAATCGATGCCGAACGCGAATTGACGCTGCTGCCGCTGCGTCTCCTGCTGGCGGGCGAGGTAGTCTTTGCCTTCGTCCGTTTCGATCCACGCTTCATACCATGCACGCTGCTCTTCGGGGGTTTTGGCGTGCCAGTCGTCGGGGAAACTGGGCGTGACGTGCCGAACGTTCGTGCGGATCGAGCCGTGGGCCTGGCCCCAGTGCACGTCGACTTCGGCATTGTCGGGCAGGACGAGTCGGCCCTGCACGGTGCGGCCGTCGCCGCCGATCTGCACTTCGCCAACTTCGCCCGCGGCGAGGTCAACCGGTGTGCTATGGGAAAAGCCGTAGCGCCGCTCGCCCAGTTGCACGTACCGCCCCACCGTACCCGGCCCGGCAGGCAAGTGGTTGAACGCAAAGCGGCCGGCGTCGTCGGTCACGGCCTGGCCTTCCCACCGCAGGTACACCCGGCTCTGCTGGTAGGGCACACGCGGCCAGTAGCGCACGGCCTGCCCGTCGGTCGGCTTGCCGTGCAGCATCACCCGCCCCTGCACGCTCGCCCACGGCTCAAGCGTCAGCTCCAGCGGGCCTTCCATCTCATCGTGCTGAACCACCTGGTAGCCGACCTCGTGCAACGCGATCAGGGTGAACACCTCGTCGCCCTGGTCGGGGAAGCGGAATGCGCCGTCCGCATCGGTTTCGGTGGTCACGGTATTGCGCTGATGGTGCGCCAGTTGGCCGTTGACAATCTGCGCTGCGTTGCCGACATAAATGATGTGCAGCGACACGGCGGACATCGTCTCGCCGTCGCTGTTGCGCACGACGCCCGTGATGTCTTCCGCGGGCGTCAGCTGCATGTCGTATTCGACTTCACCTTCGTCGGACTGGAACACGCGCGACACCGCCGGGGCATAGCCGGGCGCTTCGATGCGGATCATGTGCCCTTCGCGCGGGTAGGTGAAGCGCTGCTCGAACGTGTCCTGCTCGATCGGCTGGAGGTTATGTCGCTCCCAGTGCGGCGGCCGTGCGGGTTGGCCGTCGCCGTCAAGCTGCCAGACGATGCCGGGGAGGAGGGTGTAGCCCGTGATCGGCTCGCCCGACTCGGCGTCGGTGACTTGGCCGGTGACGCGCAAGGGGCGGTGCATTTCGATCACAAACTCGTCGTCGGCCTCGTTCGGACTGAGCAATTTTTGACGCACGCTCATCCAGTCTCGCTTGTACATGTCGACGAGCACCGAGTCGGCGGGCGCGTTTTCCATACGGAATCGGCCGTCTTCGTCTGTGGCCGTGCTGAGACCGAGCGAGCGGTAGTTGCGCCACGTATCGACGCTCACTGTGACGTCAGGCACGGGTTCGCCGGCGGAGTCCACGACGCGGCCGACGATGGTGTGCGCGGGGCCGAGCGTGATCTCGACGTCGTCGCGCGCCGCGCCCGGCCGAAGCTCGACAAGTTCCGGTGCATGACCCGACGCCTGCACGGTCAACACGACGTTTCCCTCGGCCTGCATCTGGGCGATGGCGAATTGGCCCGATTCGTCGCTGCGCACGCGCGGGTTGCTCGTGCCGAATCGGCTGTCACCGGCGCGCACTTCAGCGTCGGGGATGGGATCGCCGGCCTGGTTGACCACACGGCCGACGATGTCCGTGCCGCGTTGCATCGTCAAGCGTGTCGTCGGCTGCCCGTTGAGGTCGGTCGCAGCGGTGTTGAGCTCGATCGACCGCCAGACTGTGTCGCTGACATAGTCCGGGTGGGTCAGGCGAACAATCACACGGTCTGCGGGCATCGGCGGTGTCTGCCATCGGCCCTGCTCGTCGGTGCGCAGGGAGATCGTCTGCGTAGCACGCATGCGCTCGACGCCGGTCGGCGGGGTATCGTTGTTCAGCGACGGGTTCACCGCCACGACCGCGCCGGCAATCGGCTGATCGTCTTCATCGACCACCGCGCCGGCGAACGACCTCGCCGGGTGCACGCGCACCTCGATGGGGGTGGATCGGTCGGCCTGAATGCCGCGCAGCTCAAGCCGACCTTTGCCGGGCGCGTCGATGCGGGCCATGTGCGTGTCATTGTCGTAGCTCAACGGTTGAATCGTCACCCGGCCGTCGGCGTCGGTCTGGCCCGAGCGGGCGAAGTTCATGCGCTCCGCGTCGACGGTGACCGTCGCATCGGACACGGGTTGGCCACGTTCGTCAGTGATGCGGAAGGCGATCGGCTCGCCGGGCTCGAAGGCGGCATCGGGCTCGGCCGCGTCGGCCTCGGGGTCGCGTTCGAAGCGCAGGCCGATCAGTTCGAACGTGGCATGGCCGTCCGCCCCGGCGTGAACGCCAAGCGACAGGCCGCTGATCGGCCCTTGCGGGTTCAGCTCGCGCAGGTCCTTCCGTGCTTCGTGCACCTGGCCGTCGGAGACAAGGTCGCTGTTGCGAAACGGTCGGATACCGCCGCGACTCGGCCCCGTGCCGTCGTCCAGCCAGATGACATAGGCGTTGGACGTTTCATGCGTCCCCGTTGCGCGGTAGGTCATCACGGCGATCGGGTAGTCTTCAAAATCAAACGGTACGTCGGGGTGGCGAATCCACACATGCCGATGTTCCACCTCGCCAACGTGGAACACCGGCGTGCCGCTGGTCGCGTCCAGCCAGGCCATGTTCGTATTCTGATTGCCGGCCCAATGGCTGGTCCGCCACATCATGTCCGGGTCGAACACCACCGCCTGCTCAGGGGCGAGTTCGGCGGCGTCGCTGGCGGACATCACGCTCGTCGGCGTGTCGGCGTGGCAGAGCGAGGCGATCATCATCACCATCGCCATCGGCAGCAGCTTTTGAAAGTTGTGCGTTGCGTTCATGAGTGTGTCCTTCCCGGTAAGGTTGTGCGAATCGAATCGTCATGCCAGCGATCAACCCGCGTGAAAGGGGAAGTTGATCGCGGCGGGCAAAGCAGCGGTATCGTGATGGCTCAGCCGCCGAAAGATGCGCTGCGGGTCGTAGCCCGGCCGACGGCTATCGTCCGCGTCGGGCTGGGTCGGCTCGTCACGCGGCACGGTCAACGTGTTCTGCCCTTCGGTCAATTCAATGTGATAATGCCTGCGTTCGACGTAGTCGGGCTTGCTGACGCGTACCGTCACGTGTACCGGCTCGCTGATGCGGACCGTCACTTCACCTTGGGTGTCGGTCGTTCGGGTCGGCCCGGTAAATTGCATGTTCTGCCACCCCACCAGGTGCACGGTCGCGTCGACAAGCGGCTCGCCCACGTCGTCGAGCAGTTGCAGCGCCACCTCGCGGCCGGTGTCGAGTTGCACCTGCTGCTCAAAGTCCGCCAGGCGCAGGTCCGCTCCCGGGTCTTGCTCGATGAGATGCACGAGGCTGGCGACGCGCTTGGGGACATAGCCGTGTGCATGCACGAGCAGGTACGGCGTTGTCGCGGCGATATCGACCCGGATCGGCCGACCCTGATGCCCGACGACGTGCTCCGACTCATATTGAACCGACACGGGTGCGTCGATGGGGTTGCCAGCTTCATCGCGCACGTTCAGCGCGAGCGAATGACGCTCAGCCACGATCGGCAACACAGCTTCGCCGGCAAGCAACGGCTCGACCGCCATCTGGTGCCGGGCGCTCGGCTGCGGGCCGCTGCTGTACGCCGGGTGCGTCACTTCGATCTGTACCGCCGTGGGCGAAGCCGCTAGTGGCAGGGTCTGCCATCGGCCACGCTCGTCCGTCACCGCCTCGGCGTCGCGCCGCGTCCACAAGCCGTCAAGCGTCCGCTCATCAACCTGCGTTCGCACACGCACCACCGCGCCTGCCAACGGTTCGCCCTCTTCATCGACCACCATGCCAGCGTACGGTGCGGCGGGGATGAGCGTCACCTCCATCGGCCGAGTACTGCGCGGCATCTCACGCACCTCGACCGGCAACCTGCCCGCCGCTTCGACGCGAAGCATGTTCGGTCCGTCGTCGGTGATCACGTTCGCAAGCGAGGCCTCGCCGTCGTCCTGCGTCGTGGCCTGCCGTGCCCAGTTGCGCCGCTCGGCGTTGAACGTCACCTGCGCGTCCGCCACCGGCTCGCCAAACTCGTCACGCACGCGTACGCGATACGCTTCGGTCACCTGCGCGATCCTGGGCCGACGCTCGCTCTCAAACCGCAGGTCCAACAGCTCCAACTCCGTCGGCTCGTCGGCATCCTCCGGCGAGCGCAGGCCGACCGCCATGCCGATGATGTTGTCGATCGGCTCCATCACGCGAAGGTCGACGGTGACGGTGTGCACTTCGCCATCGTCTTCCAGATCCGACTGTCGCACGCTCTGCAACCCGCCATAGTCCGGGCCGCTGCCGTCGTCGAGGTAGAGCACGTAGTCAGCCGTATTTCGCTCGACGTTGCGAGCGCGGTAGGTGAAAACGAGGATCGGGTAGCGCTGCACATCGATGGGCATGTCCAGGTAGTTCACCCACACCTTGCGTCGGCCGGGCTCGAACACATGCAGGTGCGGGTGGCCGGGCTCCATCGTCAACGCGGCAGCGGCCGTGTTGAACCGATGTGACCAATGGCTCGACCACCAGCGCAACGGCCATTGCAGCACGATCGCGTCGCCGGGGTTCGGCTCGTCGGCCAAACCTGCCGGGCCGAGCGTCCGCGGCCCGATGCGCTGCGGCTCGTCACGCAACGAATAGTCGAGTCGACGGAATGAGTAGCTACGCGGCTCATCAGCAGCGGGCTCGTCGGCCTGTTCCGGCTCGGCCTCCGCTGATTCGTCTGGCGTGCTCGGTGGCTCGATGTCGCCCGGCAGGTCAACCGTCCACAGGCCTGCGATGTTTGCAGCGCGATCGAAGACAACCTGGAACGCGAGGTCGCGTCGCTCCCATTGCATGGGCACATAGACCACGTCGTAGCCGGTCACCTGGCCGGGCGTCGGCTCGCCTGGCCCTTCGTACTCACCGAGCGACAAGGCAAGCGATTGCCAGAGTTGTTCGAGTTGCTCCGCAGACTGGGCGCGTCGCATCTGCCGGTTGAAGTGCTCACGCGCCTGCTCATAATCGCCTTGCGCAAGATGCTCGACGAGCGCGACCGCCCGCTCCATCCGCAGGGCCATCACGGCGGCTTGATCATCGGCACGCACCGCACGCATCGCGTCATCCACCGCCGCGTCCGCCGGCCGCATGCACGCCACCGGCACCGCCACGCCCGCGATCAACAGCACGGTCAATACCGCCCCCCATCGGCTCATCGCCTGGCGGTGGCGCTGGTTGTCGAGTATCGCCACAAGTCGGCCGTGCAGTTTGCTCGACCGCGCCATCGCGATGCCCGGGCTGCCGGGCGCGTGCGCCGCCATGTAGCCGACGACGGTCGGCGGAGCGCCCGCAGCGATCTGCATCAAATGCTCCGCATAATCGCTCGGCCGAGTCTGATGCAACAACACAAGATCATCGCACGCCCGTTCGCGCTCGATCAACATCCGCCGACGCGCATACCACATCAACGGGTTGAACCAATACACCGCACACGCGATCTGCGTGAGCAACTGCGTCAGGCAATCCCACCGTTTCACATGCGCCAGTTCATGCAGCAGCACGGCCCGCCGACGCGCCGGTGTCCAGTGGTACGCATGCGTCGGCACGAGCACCTTCGCCACACCCGCCGGGTGGCGAAGCATGCTCGGCAGACCGCCCCAGGTCATCGGCATCGCATGCCGGTCGCTGCGCAGCAAAGCAACCCGTCGACGAAGGCCAAGCTCCCGCTGCGACTGTTCGAGCAACCGCAGCCACGAGCCGCCGACGATCGGCTCGGCCGTCCGCTCAATCCACCACAACACCGCCCCCCCCACCACGATCGGCAGCAACGCCACGCAAACCCCGCCAAGCCAGACCCACGGCAGCAACGCCCACCACCACGACCACACGCGTGCCGTCCACGTCCGCTCACCCGCGAACGTCGCGTCGGATGGCATCGCCCGCGCCTCGGCCTCGGCAGCCTGCTGCGCTGCGGGCACGCCGTCGTCTGTCGGCTCGTCAACCCATGTTTCGAGCGTCGCCCCGGAACGCGACGGTCGAACACGATCACCCTCAGCCTCCGACAGCCCCGCCGTCGGCGCCCGATCACCGGACGATGGCGGTTCAGCAACAACCCCGGCAGTCGGCTCGGACAGCCCGGCGGTCAGACCGCTCGGCAGCACCTGCCACGCCGGCAACAGCCAGGCCCCGGCCGGCAAGAGCAACACCGCCACCACCGCCAGCGTCCACACCAGATGCCGCCCCGCCGCCGACCCATGTCGACGTAACGCCCACGACAGCCCGAGCGCAAGCAGCAGCACGAGGCTCGCCTTGATCGTCGCATCGAGCACGATGGGCATGAAGGCCTGCATGTCAAAACTCCCCATGGAAAACGGTGCGTTGTGTTGAACAAGTCGGCCCGCAGCGTCACTCGCCACGCTTGCGGGCGGCGTCGATCATTTCATGCAGACGTTGGCGTTCGTCGTCGCTGAGGTTGGCCGACCGATCAGCGAGGTAGGCGCCCATCGCTTTTTCGATCGAGTCGTCGAAGAACGTGTTGAGCACTTTCTTCAACGCCGACTGCCCGGCTCGGGCACGCTGTCTGCGAGGCCGATAGTGAAACTCCCGCCCGACCTTGCGGCGTAGGAGCAGGCCCTTCTCATCGAGAATGCGCACCATGTTGCGAATCGCCATCGGCGTCGGCGGATCGGGCAGATGATCCCGCAATTGGTTGATCGTCAACTCCCCCTCCGCGAAAAGCGCGTCCATGATCTGTCGCTCGCGACGACTCAGGTGCAAGTGCGGATCCATGACATGCTCCTACGCTAAAGCCCGATCCAAAAGACGATGAGCCCCGAAAGCCCGTGCGCTACTTTTTTAGCCTGACTGCATCCAGAATGCAAGCAAAAAATAAAATTCTCGCGCCTATTTCCGCCGGCATATCCCCGCCGGGGCCACGCCCGTCGATACCTCAGATACGCTCGACCCGGTTGCGGGCACCGGTTCATCGCATCTGTTCGCTCATTACGCCAAGACGCCGGAAAGAAAGGCAAGCCACGAAGGCACGAAGGGGATGAAGGGGCCACGAAGGGGGAAGCAAGAATTAGAAGAGGGGGGGGGAATTACGGGAGGGGAATGTGTTTCGGAACAGATGCACGCGTCCCTGCCTTGCCAAAAAATAATTCTCTGCCTCTCTTCGTGTTTTCTTCGTGTCCTTCGTGTCTTCGTGGCAAGAACGATTTGCTGTCCTTGGCGTCTTGGCGTTGAAATTCGAGCGGCTGTCGCAGGCAACCCCCGGACCTCGCCGACCCCGGCTTGATTGTTTGGCGCGAATGCGTAAACTGCTCTGCTCCCCGCTAAGGTGGGGGCCAGTCGCGGCCGTGGCGGAACTGGCAGACGCGCCAGGTTGAGGGCCTGGTGAGGCTTATACCCTCGTGGAGGTTCGAATCCTCTCGGCCGCATTCAAGCTTGGGTACCAGGGATCGGGGCATGGGGATCAGGTTTGAGGTTCATACCCCGATCCCTGACCCCAAAACCCCGCACCCCCCTTCCCGCCCATGCTTCGCGAACTGCACATCGCCAACCTCGCGGTCATTGAAGACGCTACCATCGAACTGGCCGGCGGGCTGAACGTTTTCACCGGACAGACCGGCGCGGGCAAGAGTCTGATCATCGGCGCGTTTGAGATGCTGCTGGGCCTGCGGACCGGCAACGTCGGCGACATGCTGCGCCCCGGCAGCGAAGAGGGCCGCGTCTCCGGCGTGTTCGAGGTGCACGACGCCCCCCTGGCCGAGCAAGCCAGCGAGCTGGCCGACCAGACCATCGCGCCCGGCGACGAGGTGCTGATCACGCGCAAGCTGTTCGCCTCCGGCCGATCGAGCGTCTCCATCAACGGCCAGCCCGCCACCGCCGGCATGGTCCGCCAGCTCGGGCAACTGCTCGTCGACATCCACGGCCAGCACGATCATCAATACCTCCTTCGGCCGAGCAATCAACTGCACATCCTCGACGCGTTCGCACACTGCGAAGCCGACCGCCGACGGTTTGCCGAGCTGCTGGCCGAGCTGCGCGCGTTGCGCAATCAGCAGGCAGAGCTCACGGCGTCGCAGACGCTCCGCCGACAGCAACTCGAGCTGTACGAGTTCCAGGCGGATGAGATCGACAAGCTCGACCCGCAGTCGGCCGAGTTCCCCGAATTGCAGGCCAGGCATAACGTGCTCAACAACCTCCAACGCTTGCAGAAAGAGGCCGGCCAGGCCCACGCGGCGCTGTACGAGGCGGAGGGGTCGATCGTCGAGCGGTTGCAGATTCTCGCCCATCTGCTGGGCGACCTCGCGGAGCTGGACGAAGGGCTGTCGCCGGTGAGCGAGCAGGTGCGCGATGCGATGGCGGGGTTGCAGGACGCGGCGTTCGAGTTGAGCCGATATGTCGATCGGCTGGAGCACAACCCGGCCGAGTCGGCGGAGGTGGAGCAGCGGCTGAACGACCTGAATCGGCTGGTGCAGAAGTACGGCAAGGCAACCCCCGGCAGGCCCGACGTCACCCCGGCCGACGACCCGCTCGCACCGGTGCTGGCGTATCGCGAGCAGATCGCCAGGGAGATCACGAAGCTGCGCGGGCAGGACGCGGGGCTGTCGCAGATGGACGAACGCATGTCGGCGTTGGAGGCACAGCTGGCCGAGGTGGGCGGACGGTTGAGCGAAGCAAGACGGAAGGCGGCGAAGCAGCTTCGGCCCATGATCGAATCGCAGCTCGGTGAGCTGGGCATGGCGGAAGCGAAGTTCGACGTGCAGTTCGAGCAACTCGACGCGGACGACGAGGCGGTGGGCCCGTCGGGGCTGGATGCGATCGAGTTCGCGGTGCAGACGAACCCGGGCCAGTCGATGCAGCCGTTGCGAAAGATCGCCAGCGGCGGCGAACTGTCGCGGGTGATGCTGGCGATTAAGACGATCCTCGCTGGCAGCGATCGCACGAGCGTGCTGGTGTTCGATGAGATTGACGCAAACATCGGCGGCCGACTCGGCAGCGTGATCGGCGGCAAGCTGAGGCAACTGTCGCGCGGCGGCGAGGCGGGGGTCGGCCGAAAGAAGACGAAGGGCAAGCGCGATGCGGAGCTGCGGCATCAGGTGTTGTGCATTACGCACTTGCCGCAGATCGCAGCGTTTGGCGACCGGCATCTGCGCATCGCCAAGGAAGTGACGGGCAAGGGCAAATCACGTCAAACGCGGACGACGGTGAGCGTGCTGGCCGACGACGCGCGGGTGGAAGAGCTGGCCGAGATGCTCGCGGGCAAGCAGGCCACCGCGACGACGCGTAAGCAGGCGAACGAGATGCTGCAAAGCGCTCGCGGGTGATCACGTCACAACAATCGATTGATACAGATTGGACATGAATCTCGGGTGCGCTGGGAGCCCACGGCTTAAAGCCGTGGGCGTCAGCCTCATACACAGCGCCCAAGTTTGAGGGGTCATCCGTATGGCTTCAAATCGCGTCGTTACCCCTCGGCGGGCACGGTGGCTTGGCGCAGCGGGCGGACGAGCAGTTTGCGCAGCACGGCCAGCAGCGTTTCGATCGGCTGGAGATAGTTGCTCGGCGGACGGTAGTACACCGTCTTCTCATCGATCAGACTCACTCGGCCGGGCGCGTCGACGAATACGTCATTCAATTTTGCGGCCTGCCGTGTGGTGAAGATCAGGTCGGGGCCTTCGAGTTTCAGGCCGTCGATGCCCAGCGTGCTGGCGGCGATGCGAAGCTCGGTGAGGTCGAGCAGGGTTTGCGCGGTCGGCGGCGGTTCGCCGTAGGCGTCTTTGAGGTCGGCGACGACCTGTTCGTAGTCTTTCAACGTGGTCGCTCGGCTAAGTCGGCGGTACGCCTCCATGCGATGCTTGTCGGAGCGGATGAACCGCCGAGGCAGCGCGCCGACGGCGGGCAGTTCCAGGTGCGTGCGCGTGGGCTGAATGATCGGCTCGTTCTTGAGCTTCTTGGTTTCCTGTTCGAGCAGGACGCAGTACATCTCGTAGCCCACAGCCGCGATGTGGCCGGACTGTTCCGAGCCGAGCAGGTTGCCCGCGCCGCGAATTTCCAGGTCGCGCATGGCGATCTTGAAGCCCGCGCCGAGCATGGCGTATTGCTCGATGGCCTTGAGGCGCTTGGCGGCGACTTCGTTGATCGTGCGGTCTTCCGGCAGCAGCAGGTAGCAGTAAGCGCGGTGCTTGTATCGGCCGACGCGTCCGCGAAGCTGGTGCAGCTCGGCGAGGCCGAAGTGGTCCGCCTTGTTGATGAACATCGTGTTCGCGGTGGGGATGTCGATGCCGGACTCGATGATGGTCGTGCTCACGAGGATGTCGACCTCGCGACGGATGAAGCGGAGCATGATCTTTTCAAGTTCGCGCGGCGACATCTGCCCGTGACCGATGGCGATGCGAGCCTCCGGCACGAGCGACTGCAACGTCGCGGCGACGCTCTGGATGTTGTGCACGCGGTTGTGGACGAAGTAGATCTGCCCTTCGCGGTTCAGCTCGCGGAGGATGGCCTGCTGGATGCGCTTCTCATCGTAAGGCACGACCTCGGTGACGATGGCGCGACGGTCGATGGGCGCGGTGGCGAGTGAGCTGATGTCACGAAGGCCCACCATCGACATGTGCAGCGTGCGTGGGATGGGCGTCGCGGTGAGGGTGAGCACGTCGGCGGTGAGGCGGAAGCTCAGCAGCTTGTTTTTATGCTCGACGCCGAAGCGTTGTTCCTCGTCGATAATCACCAGGCCGAGGTCGGCGAACTTGACGTCTTTGCTCAGCAGGCGATGCGTGCCGATGACGATGTCGACCTGCCCGAGTGAGAGGCGTTTGGCGATGTCGGTCAAGTCCGAGCCGGTCTTGAAGCGTGACATCGACTCGACGATGAACGGGTAGTCGGCCATCCGCTGACGAAACGTGCGCTCGTGTTGCTCGGCGAGCACGGTCGTGGGCACGAGCACCGCCACCTGCTTGCCGAACTCGATCGCTTTGAACGCGGCGCGGATGGCGACCTCGGTCTTGCCGAAGCCCACGTCGCCGCAGATCAGGCGGTCCATCGGGCGATCTTCGCTCATGTCGTGCTTGATCGCGGCGATGGCGGCAAGCTGGTCGTCGGTTTCGTCGTAGGGGAACTCGGCTTCGAATTCCTTCTGCCAGGCTGTGTCGGCGGGATAGCGGATGCCCGGCTGCGTCTCGCGGGCCGCGTGCACGCGAAGCAGCTCGGCGGCGAGGTCCTTCACCGCTTCGCGGACCTGCTCTTTCTGTCGCGACCATCGCTTGCCGCCGAGCGTGGACAGTGGCGGCCTGCCTTCGAAGCCGCCGACGTATTTCTGCACGAGGTCGATCTGCGTCGCGGGCACGTGCAGTTTCGCCTGGTCGGCGAATTCGAGTGTGAGATACTCTTCGCTCTGGCCGTCCCGGCGCAGGGTTTTCAAGCCGGTGAACTGGGCAATGCCGTGGTCGACATGCACGACATAATCGCCCACGTCAAGATCGAGAAACGCGTCCGACGCCTGGGTGCCCGCCGAGATGACCTTTCGCACACGCCGACGAACGTCGTAGCGATGGAACAGCTCGTGATGCGGGAGGAGGAGAATTTCGGATTTCGGATTTTGGATTTCGGATTTGGGGGAGTCGGGTGCCGTGCCTTTTCCGGAATCCGGAATCCGAAATTCGAAATCTCCTTTGGTCCATACGAAGCCGCGGTGGAGGTAGCCGACTTCGATGGTGATGCGGTCGGTCGCGTCGGCGGCGTGCTCTTTGAGCAGCTCGCGCAGGCGGTCACGCTCGGCGGGCTTGCGGCAGAGCACGACGACCGCGCGGGTGGGGTCGTCCTGCACGAGTTCGCCGATCTCGATCAATGCTTTGGCGGCGTCGGTATCGAGCGGGGGCAACTGGTTGACCGGCAGCGCGACGCGATCGGCGGGGGCGGCGGCCGACCTGCCGTACTGGTTGACCTCGACGTGCGGCAGTTGCTGAAGCTTTTGGAAGACGGTCTTCGGGGCGTAGATGCCGCGCGGGTTGGTGAGACGTTCGTAGTAGCCGCGGGCCTGCTCCGCCAGTTCCATCGGTTCGTGCATGACAGCGAGGGCGTCGCTTGGCAGGAGCGAGATGAGGCTGGTCGTGCGGTCGTCTTTCTGGATTTGCTCGGCACTGGCGCCGACGAGCTGGATGTGTTTGATGCGACGGGCCGAGCCCATCGTGTCGGGATCGATGAGGTGGATGGATTCGAGTTCATCGCCGAAGAAGTCGAGGCGGATGGGGCCGATGGCTTCGCGTGAGCCGTCCGTGCCGGCGAGGCTGCCGGCGGGCGGGTAGATGTCGAGGATGCCGCCGCGTGAGGCGAAGTCGCCGGGCTGTTCGATGGCGTCCTGTCGCTGGTAGCCGGCCTCGCCGAGCCAGTTCATCAGGGCGTTGGGTGAGATGTCGTCACCTTCGCCGAGCTGGCGGGTGAATGATGCCGCCGCCTCCGGTTCGGGGACGGCCTGCATGAGCGCCTGCACGGGCGCGACGATGACATCAATCCGCGCCCCTTCGCTTAATCGGCCGACGACCTGCAATCGCTCGGCGAGCAGTTCGAGGCTGACGCTTGTCTCGCCGGGCAAGACTTCGAGCGCGCCGAACCGCTCGACGTGCAGGCCTTCGAACAGTTCAAGGTCGTCCAGCGCGTCGTCGGCCTCATCAAGATGCGCGACCACCAGCAACACAGGCCGACGCAGGTTCCGCGCAAGCGCCCCGGCCAGCAGGTTTGTGCTCGACCCGCGCGACCCTTCCGCGACCACCCGCCGCGCAGACGCCAACCGCTCGCCCAGCGCACGGACTTGCGCCGAGCCGGCGATCTGCTCCAGCCAATGGTGGCGTTGTTCGGCCATCAGATTCTCATGTTACTACGCGTTATTGGTTTTGCCACGAAGACACGAAGGGGAGGAAGGAAACACGAAGGTAGACAGGGGAAAGAGAAAAAGAAATATATTTTCTGCTATCCCGATTTCCTTTGCGATTTCTTCGTGCCCTTCGTGCCCTTCGTGCCCTCGTGGCGAATCCGAATATCAATCATCTTCCATCGGCGGCGTGCCGACTCGCAAGCGGGTGATTGTCGGCAGGATGTACTGATCCGGCGGCGGCGCTGCGGGGCGCGGCACGTCGGCCTCGGTGACGCTGTCGATCTCGCGGACCATGGCGATTTCGTCGCAGGCCTGGTTTTTCGGACACCGGACGCACTCGCTCCAGACTTTCAACGGCAACTGCTGGCGGTCGATGACCGCGAAGCCGAGCTTTTCGAAGAACGCTTTCTCGTAGGTGAGCGTCATGATCTTTTTGATGCCGAGCTCTTCCGCCTCGTCGACGCAGGTGAGCACGAGCTTTCGGCCGAGGCCCTGGCCGCGCGTGGCGGGCGAGACGGCGAGCGCGTAGACCTCGGCAAGGTTGGCCCAGACGACGGACAGGCCGCAGACGCCGAGCACACGGTCGTCGTCGTCCACAGCGACGTGGAAGTCGCGGACGTTTTCATACAACGATGCGAGCGAGCGCGGCAGCATGAGGCCGTACTCGGCACAGTCGTTGATGATGCCTGCCATGGCGGGCACGTCGGCAATGTGGGCGCGGCGGATCATGGGGGTATTGTAGGTTTTAGTGGCGCGGGGGGTGGGGTGGTGGAGTTGGGTTTGGGCGGTAACGCCCAGGCATGGCTATGCCTGGGCGTTGTGTGTGTGAGAGGGGGCTTTGTGGGAGTGGTGAGTTTATGGGGCGTCAGGGGGCGGGTTGTTCGTGCATGGCGGCGACGTCGGAGGCGCTGAGTTGGAGGTGGATCATCTGGCGGTATCGGCCGGACTGGCGCATGAGGTCTTCGTGTCGGCCGGCTTCGATGACGCGGCCGCCTTCGATGACGAGGATCTGGTCGGCGTGGGTGATCGTGCTCAGGCGGTGGGCGATGACGAAGCTGGTGCGGGTGGCCATGAGTTCCTGGAGGCTGGCCTGGATGAGGCGTTCGCTTTCGGTGTCGAGGTTGCTGGTGGCTTCGTCGAGGATGAGCAGCTTGGGGTCTGCGAGGAGTGCGCGGGCGATGGCGAGGCGTTGGCGCTGGCCGCCGGAGAGCTTGACGCCGCGTTCGCCGATGAAGCTGTCGTAGCCTTCGGGGAGTTTGTCGATGAACTCGTGGGCGTTGGCGGCGGTGGCGGCGGCGATGATCTGGTCGAGTGAGGCTTCGCGGTTGGCGTAGCCGATGTTCTCCGCGATGCTGCCGTCGAAGAGGAAGATGTCCTGTTCGACGATGCCGAGCAGGCTGCGGTAGCTGTCGATGTTGATTTCGCGGAGGTCGACGCCGTCGAGTTTGATGCTGCCTTCGTCGGGATCGTAGAAGCGGGCAATGAGGTTGCACATCGTGCTCTTGCCCGCGCCGGACGGGCCGACGAAGGCGACGGTCTGGCCTGGCAGGACGTCGAAGCTGACATCGCGGACGGCGGGCTCGTCGGTTTCGGGATAGTGAAACGTGACGTGTTCGGCGGTGAGTCTGCCTTGCACCTGATCGAGGTTGAGCACGCGTGCGTCGGGGTTGTCTGCCATCTCGGTGGGCTCTTCGAACAGGTCGAGCACGCGGTCGAGGCCGGCGAGGGCGTTTTGAAAGCCGGCGGCGCTCTGGGCGAGTGTCTGGATCGGCGAGAGCAGCGCGCCGAGGAATCCGAGGAAGACGACGAGGTCGCCGGCGGTCAGTTCCTGGCCTTGCTCGAGTTGGCCGGCGGCGAGCAGCTCGGCGTCGTTGAGGATGCGGATGCCGCCGTAGAGGAGGACGAGCGCGGAGGCGAGTGGGATGAGGATCTGCCAGACCATGTCGACGCTGCGCATCCACCACCAGGCGCGGAGTTCCTGTCGTGTCATGAAGTGGTTGGAGGCGGTGAATGCGCCGGTTTCCGAGCGTTCGCGGGTGAAGGTTCGGACGACGCGCATGCCGCCGAAGGCTTCGGTGGCTCGGCCGTCGATCATGCGTCGTGTGGCGCGGACGTCGCGGAACATGGGGCGGATGCGGTTGATCCACGTGCGATGGGTCAACCAGACGACGGGGAGGATGACCATCGCGCCGAGCAGCAGCCGCCAGTCGATCAGGGCGAGCACGACCAGCGATGCGACGAGCTGGACGATGGCCCGCCAGGGGTTGTAGATCATGGAGAAGATCAGGTCGCCGACGGCGCCGGCGTCTTCGCGGAGCATGCTGGAGACGCCGCCTGACTTGATGGCCTGCACGCGATGCAGCGGAAGGCGGACGGCGTGCTGGAAGACCCGGCGGCGGACGTTGACGCGAACGCGATGGGAGATGCGCGTGGCTTGCCATCGGCTCCAGATGCTGATGAGCATGGCGAGCGCGGCGAAGCCGACCATACCGCCGGCGACGAGGACGAGCAGCCCGCGGCGGTTTTCCTGTGCGGGCACCCAGTCGGGCACCCAGGCGGGCAGCGGCTTGTCGCCGAGCACGGTGTCGAAGATGGGCTTGAAGCCGGCGATGGGCGCGAGGCCGAACAGCGTGGAAAAGGTCAGCAGCATGAGGACGAGGGCGAGCATGGCCCAGTGGCCTCGGGCGAGATGGACGAGGTGGACGAAGAGACTGGTGAAGCCGCGTGCGCGGTCTTTGGATCGGGCTTTGCCGAGCGGCACGTCGCGGGGGCGGTCGTCGGGCTGAGCATCTTTGAGATGGCGTTTGTAGTCGCGGTATCGAAGTCGGCTGGATCGGGCGAGAGAACGCATTGAAGGATGATAGCAGGATGAGGTCGAGATTCAGCGGTGGGCTGATTTGGGGGCAGGTCGAGCTGGCGGGTAAGATGGCGGGCTGTGGTAGGCGCGGGTGGTGTATGGATGTGATCGAATGAACTTTTCATCTGGGCGAGCATGATGATGCGAAACGCTTTGTGGCTGACGGTGGTGCTGTTGATGCCGACGTGGACGGTGGCGGCGTCGCCTGGCCGAGCGCAGTTGCTTGAGGATGTTCGGCCGAGGGCGGTGGAGCAGGTGTTCGCGTCGTCGACGTCGGACGATCCGTTCCTGCGTGCCAATGCGCTGGAGGCGGTGGTGTCGCTGCCGGACCGGGCGCTGCCGATGGTGCAGCTAGCGCTGGATGACGAACACCCGGCGGTGCGGTTCGCGGCGCTGGTGACGATGGGTCGGCTGCAACAGGAAGAGGCGGGCGAAACGGTGCTGGCGATGATGCTCGACGACGAGTCGGCGTCGGTGCGGGCGGCGGCGCGGTTCGCGGCGCACATGACCGGTGCGGAGGTGAGCCTGGGGCCGCTGGCGAACATGCTCGCGTCGCCGAGCCCGAGCCTGCGGAGCAACGTGGCGATCTTGCTCGGCGAGATGGGCGACCGGTCAGCGGTGCCGATGCTGGCGGAGCTGGCGCGGACGCCGATGCCGCGGGTGGATGAGGTGCGTCAGGCGCTGACGCGATTGCAGGTGGCGGAGACGATGGCGAGGCTCGGCGATGAGGCGTCGATGGACGCGCTGCGGGCCGGGGCGTACTCGAATCTGGATGAGGTGCGTGTGCTGTCGGTGCAGGCGCTGGGCAAGCTGGAGGACCGGCAGATGTCGTCGGCGTTGAGGCATATGCTGGAACTGGAAGGCCAGCGACGGCCGCCGATCGAGGTTCGACTGGCGGCGGCGGAGGCACTGGCGAGGATGGGCGATACGCACGAACGGCTGCTGTCGACGATGCTGGAAGGTGCGAGCATGGACGAGCCGCCGATCCAGGCGCAAGCGGCGATGGCGATGGCTTACCTGGCCGATCGCAAGGCGGTTGAGAAGCTGGCGGGTTTGCTGGATCACAGCCACGAACAGGTTCGCCTGGCGGCGGCGGCGGCGATTTTGCGGGCAGGTGAGGTGCGGGTGGTGAGGGAGCGGTGAGGTTCTAGTTTCGAGTTTCTAGTTTATTAGTTTCGAGTTTTTATTAAGGGGTTTCGAACGCCAACTCGAAACTCGAAACGCGGAACTCGAAACGCTCGGAATTGACCCCCCCTGCCCGGTTCGTACAATGACGGCTGCCGTCGCGGGCATACCTTTCCTTTAACTCAGGTTACGACGGAGCTGCATGGTGCATAAGACGACATTGCGAGGCTCGGGGCTGCTGGCCGTGGTTGCGTTGGTGTTCGGTACGCTGGGGCTGGCGGGGCCGGCGGCGGCGTATCCGGAGCCGGCGATGGTCAGTCCGTCGTGGGCGTTGGAGTTTGAGTATCGGACGCCGCAGGCGATCTCGGTGGAGGGTGTCGACGGGACGCCGCGGTGGTACTGGTACATGCGCTATAAGGTGACGAACCATTCGGGGGACGATCGGCTGTTCATCCCCGAGATCACGGTGGCGACGGATACGGGCAAGATCATCGACACGGGGGCGAACGTGCCCGCGTCGGTGTTTCATCGGATTCGCGAGCGCGAGCGTGATCCGCTGCTGGAAAGCCCGGTGGACGTGGTCGGCCGACTGCTCCAGGGCGATGACTATGCTCGGGAGAGCGTGGCGATCTGGCCCGCGCCGCGCGAGCCGGTGAATCAGTTCCGCATATTCGTGGCTGGGCTCAGTGGCGAGACGGCCAGTACCGAGCATCCGGTGACGGGCGAGACGGTGATGCTCCGTCGAACGCTGATGCTGACGTATCACCTGCCGGGCAGGCCGAGCACGCCGCAGCGACAGCCTGTGGTCTTTGAGGATGAGCGAGACGTGATGCGGTGATGGGCGAGACGGGGAAATTTCGGATTTGGGATTTCGGATTTCGAATTTGAGATTTTGAGCGGTGCGGTGGGGTGACTGGTCAGATCATTTAAAGCCCAGGGGCCATTGGGTGCGTTGGACGCATCGCAGTGGTCGTACGGGGACCCAGCGCGTGCGGCGGCGCTGCTCGGTGAGCACGACCCTGCGGGCGAGGGCGGGCGACCTTTCGAAGACACGACGCACTTTCATTGGATGATTGCACTGGCTTGAGCGGTGCAGCAGGATCACATGGCGAGGGTTGCCATGCGGACTTGCGGCGGCGATGCGCTGCACGGCGTCGTACGCCTGTTCGTTGGAGAGGTGGCCGGAGTCGGACATGTTGCGGCGGTTGACGAACGTGGGTCGCGAGCTGTGGATGGTCATCTGCTCGTCGTAGTTGGATTCGATGGCGAGCAGGTCGACGCCGGCGAGGTGGTCGACGACGCTGGGGGGCATGTGGCCGAGGTCTGTGGCGTAGCCGAGCGAGGCGTGTGGGGCGTCGACGCGGAAGGCGATCGTGCCCTGGCGGTCGTGCTGACAGCGGGCGGTGCGGACGGTGATAGCGGGTTGGCGGTCGATCGGCTGGAACGGGTCGGCGTCGAAGGCGCGGGCGAGGCCCGCCTGTTCGAGGTCGCGGCCGAGCGGGAGCAGGTGCAGGTCGTGGCGGTGCCAGTGGTGGAGGTGGACGGGGATGCGGCGGTCGATGAGGTGGCGGGGCCACGATCGGCGGAAGTGATCCTGGTCGAGGTGGGTGAGGCAGACGGCGTCGATGTCGTCGAGCGAGAGGCCGAGCTGGGCGAGGCGGCGAGCGGTGGTGCGCGGGCCGAAGCCGAGGTCGATGAGCAAGGTGGCGTCGGCGAAGCGGACGACGGTGCAGTTGCCGCCCGAGCCTGAGCCGAGGACGCAGACGCGGAAGGCCTCGCGCTGCGGTCGGCGGACGGCGGCGCGGCGTTGCGGCGTCGGCGACGTTCGCGGCGCGGTTGCGGCGTCGAGCGAGCCTGCACCGCTGAGGGCGGCGAACAGAGGATGGCAGTCGGTGTGAGGCATGGCAAGGCGAAGTCGGTGTCCGCGAGGGGACCGGCCTATTATACGGACTGAAACGGTGTGAAAGCAGTGCGATTATGCGGGCTGGGCAAGGTGGCGCGATGGGGCAAGGCGGCCGTGGCGGGTAATGCCGGTTTTTTGAAGATGCGGCTCGCCTGGCGCGGGGCAATAAGTAAAATGGGCCGATAATGATGTGATGGTCGCAGTTTCGACTGATGCACCCCGCTGGTCCGATGTTGGGGGATGTCGACCCGTTTGTAGTGGGTCGGACCGCGGAGTGGGTGTTGTGTGATTGACGAGCGAGGCGAACGACCATGGAAGTAACTGTCACGGGCGTCCGTATGGCTGTGAGAAAGATTTGTTTTTGTGCTCCGGTGCTTGCGCTGGTGGGTCTGGTCGGGTGCACGGCCCCGCGGAGCAATGAGATTGTGCTGATCGAGCCGACCTATTCGTATCATCGCGACCAGGCGGCGGCGTCGCATGAAGTCGCATGGCCGGTCGTGGCGACCCCGTTCGCGGACCGCCCTGCTTCGACGCGGCTTCATTGGGCTGAGGCGAGCGATCGCGATGCGGACGAGATGAGCTGGCAGCGCGTGCGGTGATGGTGGGGTTGCGGGGGAATCACATTGGATGATGGGGTCGGCGTGGGCGGGGCTTGGCCTGCTGGGGTGTTGTTGTGCGCGGAAGAGCGCGGGGCGAGCACCGCGGCTGAATGTTGCAAGTAGGCGGCCGCGTGGGGTGGGCGCGGGCTCGTATGATGGGGGGATGTCACGAACGTTGTTGACAGTCGACGCGGCGGGCGGCGCTGCGGACGTGAGCGAACCGCTGACGATGCTTGCGAAGCGTCGCCAGGTGGTGTCGCAGCGCGCGGCGGCGGTGCGGCTGGCGTGGCTGGGGGCGGCGGCGCTGCTGGTGGTGCTGGTGACGGACGCGGCGTTGGGGCTGATGGGGCTGACACGGCTGGCGGTGATGGGTGGATTGCTGGGCGGCGTGACGGCGGTGGCTGCGGCGTGGTGGCGGCGGCCGAGCGAGCCGAACGCGGCGACGCGGCAGCGGTTGGCCCGTGAACTCGATCGACAATCGACGGTGTCGCAGGATCGGCTGGTCAACGCCCTGCTGTTGAGCGGCGATGCGGCGGATGCGTCACATGAACGTGACCCGTTTACGCAGGCGCTGGCCCGGCGCGGCGTGCAGCGCGGTGCGGCGGCGATGAGTGAGTTGGACATTGAGGCGGCGGTGGATCGGTCCGCGATGCGGCGTGAGGCGGCGCGGCTGTGGGCGGTGGCGGTGGCGTGGGTGGTGGTGCTGGCGATACAGCCGGGCGTGGTTGGGGTGGGGTTGAGTCGGGTGGCGATGCCGTGGGCGGACGTGCCGGCGTTCAGCCTGACGCGGTTGACGGTGGTGGTTGAGCCGACGTGGCCGGGGGGGCCGGGGGTGGGGGAGGATGTCGAGGTGCAGGTGACGGTTGGCGGGGTTGTGCCCGAGGGTCCGCCGACGGTTGTGGAGGCGGGCGGGGGTGGATCGAGGGGCGAAGCGCGGCGGTGGGCGATGCGGTCGGTGGGTGGTGATGCTGATGATGAGGCGGCCGCATGGCGGCATACGTTTCGCGCGTTGGATGAGCCGATGCGGTTTCGCGTTGAGGCGGGGGCGGCGCGGTCGCGTTGGATGGTGATTCGTCCGGAAGCGAGTGAGCCGGTGGCGGATGCGGCGGAAGAGGCGCGGCCGGGCGATGATGATGCGGAGCAGCCCGCAGAGGATGGGGCGGCGGACGAGGCGGCGCTGGCGGAGCATCTCGCGGCGTTGCGTGCGTTGATGCATGAAGCGTCGGCGTTGCGCGATCTGGCGGAGGCGATGGCGTCGGCGCGGGGGCTGGATGCGGCGACGTCGCAGGCAATGCGGGATGCGATGGACGAGCAACTCGGGACGTTTGTCGATGATGCGGCGGCGCTGGCCGAGGCGGTGGCGGCGCTGGCGGCGGAGGTGGACGAGCCGTTGCGGGGCGCGTTGCTGGCGTTGGCTGAGCGGCTGGGCGAGCCGGCGCTGGCGGAGGTGGCGGTGGGCGGTGTGATGGATGGCGACGATCGCCTGGCCGAGTTACAGGCGGCGGCGGAAGCGGATCGCGCTGCGCTGGCGGCGCATGGGCAGGGGTTGAGCGAGCGGGCCGAGGGCACGTTGCAGATGGATGGTGATGCCGAGCCGGCGACAGTGTGGGCAGACCCGGCGGCGCGAGGGACGTACGATGTAACCATCGACTCGGCCGACGACGAGCAGGCGGCGATGCGAGCGATGACCGAGCAGGCGCCGCGAGCTTACCGCTCGCTGGTGGAGCGATATTTCCGGGCATTGAACGAGGAGCGTTCGCGATGAGTTGTCGATATCGAACGACGGCCGGGCTTGTGAACCTGCCCTCTGACTTGCGCTCTCGCCTGCGCCTGCGGGCGTGGGCGATGCTGGTGGTGGCGATGTGTGTCATCGGCGGTGTGACGGATGCCGTCATTGCCGAGCCGACGGTTGAAGGCGAGGTACGGGTCGCGCTGTTGAGCTACGGCGACGGGCAGTCGGCTGAGTGTTTCGCGACCGGTTTTCTCGACCTGGTGGCCCGCGAAGCCGAGCTGCCGGTGCAGCGGACGTTCGACGAAGTGGCGCTGGCGAGCGATGAGCTGTTCGACTATCCGTTCGTCGTGTTCGCGGGCGAGGGGGCGTTTACGCTCAGCGACGCCGAGCGGGCGAACCTGGGCTCGTACATTGAGCAAGGCGGGTTCGTGCTCGCGTCGGCTGCGTGCTCGAACGCGGATTGGTCCGCGAGCTTTCAGCGGGTGATGGTCGAATTGTTCGGCGATGCGCCGATGCAACCGATCGCGAGCGAACATGCGATTTACCGCACGCTCTACGAAATCGACCGCGTGGAGATGCGCCGCGCGATGCCCGCGACGGTCGCGCCGATGCTCGGCAGGTCGATCAACGGCACGCTGCGGGTGGCCTTCTCGCCCGTGGGGTTGAACGACACCGACAACGCCGGCGGCGGCTGCTGTTGCTGCGGGGGCAATGAGATTCGCAACGCCCGGCTGATCAACGCCAACCTGCTGATTTACGCGTTAACGCATTGATGGTCCCACTCAAGCGCGGGTCCAATACGGATTGGACATGAATCTCGGGTGCGGACGCGGGCGTTTTACCCCAGGCGGTCGTAGGCTTGCTGGAGCAGGGCTTCGGTTTTCGCCCAGCCGATGCAGGCGTCGGTGATGGAGATGCCGTGCTTGAGCTTGCTCTTGTCCGCGGGGATGGACTGCTTGCCTTCGTGGAG
This sequence comes from Phycisphaerales bacterium AB-hyl4, assembly GCA_041821185.1. NCBI lineage: Bacteria > Pseudomonadati > Planctomycetota > Phycisphaerae > Phycisphaerales > Phycisphaeraceae > Natronomicrosphaera > Natronomicrosphaera hydrolytica. The sequence goes on from JBGUBD010000004.1 coordinate 43,403, forward strand.
GTTGCTTTCGAGCATGGCGCCGATGATGGGCGATCCGGACTTCCGCGAAGCTTCAGTCCGGCTTGCAGCGCGTTGTTCGAGGATGGACTGCCAGACGACTTCCTGCTGCTCATGCTTTTTGTTGGAGTTGGCGTGTGAGCAGTCGATCATGAGGCGGGGTTCGAGGCCGGCTTCGCGGAGGCGGGTGGCGGCGTCGGCGACGTTGTCGGGGTGGTAGTTGGGCTTGCCCGTGCCGCCTCGGAGGATGAGGTGGCCGAAGGCGTTGCCGCGGGTGGCGACGATGCACGATCGGCCGTCTTCATCGATGCCGAGGAAGTGGTGCGGGCTGCGTGCGCTGGCCATCGCGTCAAGGGCGACCTGGAGCGAGCCGTTGGTGGCGTTTTTGTAGCCGACGGGCATGGACAGGCCCGAGGCCATCTGGCGATGGGTCTGGCTTTCGGTGGTGCGGGCGCCGATGCTGGCCCAGCTGACGAGGTCGTCGATGTACTGGGGGGTGATCGGGTCGAGCATTTCCGTGCCGGTGGGCAGGCTGAGGGCGTTGACGTCGAGCAGGAGCTTGCGTGCGAGCTTGAGGCCTTGCGCGAGGTCGAAGCTGTCGTCGAGGTGCGGGTCGTTGATCAGGCCCTTCCAGCCGATGGTGGTGCGGGGCTTTTCGAAGTAGACGCGCATGACGATGAACAGCCGATCGGCGAAGCGTTCGCGCAGCTCGGCGAGCTTGCGGGCGTATTCCATCGCGGCGGAGACATCGTGGATCGAGCAGGGGCCGACGACGACGAGCAGGCGCGGATCTTCGCCGCGGAGGATGGCCTGGATCGCACGGCGGGCGTCGATGACCGTGCGGTGATGCACCGCGTCGGCGGGAAACTGGCGCTCGAGCTCGCGCGGGCCGGTCAGCGGCGTGGTGCCGGCGACGTTGACGTTCTGCGTCGGCTCGTGGCCGGTCGCGGGGGCGTTGATGGCTTGTTCGCCTGCCTGCGGCACGATGGGGCTCCTCCCAAAAATCAGTCGATGCGTAGTGGTCGGCCGGTTGAGCCGAAACGACCATTATACCGCTGACGGGCCGCATTGCACTCGGCCGGGCGAAGGGTGACAATGTCGGCCCGGATTCCGGCGACGATTCCCCCCCCTGCCGCGTCTACCCATGCTGACCCAACGCTACGGCCTGTACATCATCCTCACCGGGCTGCTGATCATCGCGGTCGCGATCGCCCTGCTGGTCGCGGTCGACGGCTATACGCTGCTACTGCTGCTGGGCGGGTTCAACGGCCTGCTGGTGGTGCTCGCCGGCGTATGGATGTGGACGGTCGACCAATCCACGATCTGACTTTTTGCACGCCACGCGGCGAAAGGCTGCCTATCATCCCCGAAAAGGAGGTGAGGCTGCCATGACATTTTCCATTTGTGCACATTGCCCGCGGACGGGGCAGGTCGGCGTCGGTGCGATGACCGCCATGCTCGGCGTGGGCAAGCTCGTCAGCCACGCGCAGTCGCGCGTGGGCGCTGCGGCGTCGCAGGCGTTTATGAACCCGTACCTCGCGATCGACGGACTGGCGTTGCTTGAGAAGGACATGACTGCCGAGCAGGCGCTCGAGCAACTGATCGCCATGGATCCGGGCCGAGCGGGCAGGCAGTTCGGCATCGTCGACACGAAGGGCAACGCCGCCGCCTGGACCGGCGACATGCCCCAGGACTGGAAGGGCCACCGCACCGGCAAGAGTTGGACCGTGCAGGGCAACCGGCTGGCCGGGCCGGAGGTGCTCGACGCGATGGTGGAAACGTTCGAGCAGAGCGAAAATGATGAGCTTGTCGAACGGCTGCTGAAGGCGTTGGAAGCGGGCGAGTCGGCGGGCGGCGACACGAAGGGGCACCTCTCCTCCGCGATACTCGTGATGGACACGGAGGCGTACCCATTGTGGGAGATGCGCATCGACCACGACGACGACCCGGCCGGGGCGATCCGCAAGCTGTACGACGATTTTCGAGAAAACCTGCTCTGGCAGATCAAGAAGATGCCCACCCGAGCGAACCCGACGGGGGCGTTCGACTTCGAGGATGACATCGAGTGCACGTGAGTGTGGGGGCTGGAGACGCGGAGCGACTGAAGTCGCTCCGCCTTCCGCCACACCCCCCCAAGCCCCAGGCCTCAGGCCTCAAGCCCCAGGCCTCACAAGCCCCAGGCCTGAAGCCTCAAGCGTGGTCGACGGACATGAAGCTTGTTTGACTTGCCATAGCAGCGGTGATAATGTTTCGTTCTGTAACTCGGCAATGGCGTGCGCGCTGTTGCCGTGGTGGGTGATTCGGACGTTGCAGGGGCGCGAATTGGTCGACGACGCCGATTCGGGCCCCTTGTCAATCGGTGCCAACTCGGTACCATTGCCCGGCTTGAAGGCGAGTTACTTGCCAGGGGCCGGGACTTGAGGCTTGCAGCGTCTGGTCATGGCCGACGAGTTAGCGGCGCCACCCTAGCTCAGTTGGTAGAGCACACCCTTGGTAAGGGTGAGGTCGTGGGTTCGAGTCCCATGGGTGGCTTTGTCGAAGGAATGCTGGTTTGTGATTTGCTGATTGCTGATGGCGGCGAGGTGCCGTGATCCGACATTCAATCAGAGGTCAGAAATCAAACATTAGAAATCAACATCCTTGATGGAGGTTCGTAGACGATGGCGAAAGGTGTATTCGAACGTAAAAAGCCCCACGTGAACGTTGGCACGATCGGTCACGTGGACCATGGCAAAACCACCCTGACCGCGGCGATCACCGCAACGCAGGCGGCTAAGGGTCTGGCGACCTTTAAGGCCTACGACGAAGTGGCCAAGGCGTCGGAAAAGGATGGCCGTCGCGACCCGACGAAGATCCTCACCATCGCCACCAGCCACGTTGAGTATGAGTCGGATGCCCGGCATTATGCTCACGTCGACTGCCCGGGTCACGCGGACTATGTGAAGAACATGATCACCGGTGCCGCCCAGATGGACGGCGCGATTCTGGTGGTCTCCGCAGCCGACGGCCCGATGCCCCAGACGCGTGAGCACGTTCTGCTCGCCCGCCAGGTCAACGTGCCCAAGCTGGTGGTCTTCCTGAACAAGGTTGACCTCGTCGACGACACCGAGCTGCTCGACCTCGTCGAACTGGAAGTCCAGGAGCTGCTGACCAAGTACGACTTCGAGGAAGACACGCCCATCATCAAGGGTGCTGCGTTCCCCGCGCTGAACAACCCGGACGACGCGGAAAAGACCGCGTGCATCCAGGAACTGCTCACGGCGTTGGACACGTGGATTCCCGAGCCCGAGCGCGAGATCGACAAGCCGTTCCTGATGTCGATCGAAGACATCTTCTCGATCAAGGGCCGCGGCACCGTCGCGACCGGCCGTATCGAGCGTGGTGTGGTCAAGGTCGGCGACGAAGTCGAGCTCGTGGGTCTGAACGAAGCCCCGCGCAAGACGGTCATCACCGGCGTCGAGATGTTCAACAAGACGCTCGACTCCGGCCAGGCCGGCGACAACGTGGGCGCCCTGCTGCGTGGTGTGGAAAAGGACGACATCGAGCGTGGCCAGGTTCTGGCCAAGCCCAAGTCGATCACGCCTCACACCAAGTTCGAGGGTGAAGTCTACGTGCTGACCAAGGAAGAAGGCGGCCGACACACGCCGTTCTTCTCCGGCTACCGCCCGCAGTTCTACTTCCGCACCACCGACGTCACGGGCGCCTGCAAGCTGCTCGGCGGCGCCGAGATGTGCATGCCCGGCGACAACGTCACGGTGGAAGTGGACCTCGGCCAGAAGCCGATCGCCATGGAAGAAGGCCTCCGCTTCGCCGTCCGCGAAGGCGGCCGAACGGTTGGCGCTGGCGTCGTGACGAAGATCCTCGAGTAAGTGCAATCAACGCAGGTGTCAGGGGTCAGGCGTCAGGTGTCATGTATGACATCCGCCGTACTGACCCCTGACGCCTGATTCATGATCCCCTGAATTCTGGTGCAATCATGGCCAAGCGAAAGACCGAAGCCCGCGAGTACGTCTGGCTTCAGTGCTCTGAAACCGGTGACCTGAACTACCGCACATCGGTGAACGTGCGCGGTGGCCTGCCGGAGGAACTCAAGAGCGGACTGAAGAAGTACAGCCCCAGCTTGCGTAAGCATACGGTGCATAAGATTAAGCGTAAGTGATAGATTTGGTGACGTGGTGATTTGGCGATTTGGTGATGTAAGGCTCTGTCTTGAACTTCACCAAATCACCACATCGCCAAATCACCAGATACGTACGCCAGTAGCTCAATTGGCAGAGCATCGGATTCCAAATCCGAAGGTTGGGGGTTCGATTCCTCCCTGGCGTGCTTGAATGCAGTTACCGCAATAAAGCCCACGGTTGTAGCGAGCTGTCGCCAGACGGCGAGTGAATCCGTGGGATGCCCCTTTACGTGACGTATCAATCGGAACCTTGCACACCATGGCATTGGCGATCTACAAACCGGGACAGGGCTACTGGACACGCGTGATGAGCGCGATCGGCGCTGCGACGCTCGTGCTCACGGGCGTCGGCTGGTTGTGGGCGCAGTTTCAGATGTGGTTCTCCGGTTCGGAGAACTTGATTTACTACCAGGGCGGCATGGCCGTGGGCATGATCGTCTTTTTCGGCGCGTTGCTCTACTGGCTGCTGAACAAGCCGCGTATCGCCGACTTCATGATCGCCACGGAAGCGGAGATGAAGAAGGTCAACTGGCCGACCCGCCGCGAGGTGATCGGCTCGACGTGGATCGTCATCTGCGGGGCGATGCTGATGGCCGGCTGGCTGTGGGTGTTCAACCTGGTCTTCGGCTGGTTCTTCCTCCAGATCGACATCCTCGAAGGCTGACCCGTCGGCCCGATGCCCATGACTCCCGCGATTCCAAACCGAGAAATGTCTTCCATCATGGCCGACGAACAGCAATCCGAACAAAACCAGCCTGAGCCGCAACAGCCTCAGGTCGAGACGCAGGACCAGATCCCCGAAGAGGAGCCGATGGTCACGCCCGGCATGAACTGGTTCGTGCTCCGCGTGGCGTCCAACAAGGAAGACTCGGTCCGCCAGACCCTGCTGCGCAAGATCAAGATCGAAGGCTACGAGCACCTGGTCAACCGCATCCTCGTCCCGACGGAAAAAGAAAAGACGATCAAGGGCGGCAAGCAGCGGATCATCGAGAAGAAGCTATACCCCGGCTACGTCTTCGTTGAGATGAAGCTGGAGAACGACGGCCGCATCCCGCAGGACGTGTTTTTCCTGATCAAGGAAACCACGGGCGTGGGCGATTTCATCGGCACCGCCGGGCGACCTTCGCCGATGTCCGTGCCCGAGATCGAGAAGATGCTCCAGGCCTCCAAGCCCGCCGAGGAGCAGCCACAGGTCAAGATGGAGTTCGCCAAGGGCGACCACATCAAGATCCGCGAAGGCCCGTTCGAGAACATGGAAGGCACGATCGACGAGGTTCTGCCCGATCAGGGCAAGGTCCGCGTTATCGTCACCATCTTCGGCCGAGCGACGCCGATCGAGCTGGAATACTGGCTCGTCGAACGCGCGGGCGAAGAGTAAGAATCGTAAGCCGACGACAAACCTGCATACCTCACGAACGCCCATGCTCGATGCATGGGCGTTTTTTTGCGCGACGATGGCGATCACGCGTCGGGGGCGTCTTCAACCTGCTCGCGCAGTTGGCGAAGGATGTCGAACGCCTGCATGGGCGTGAGCTGGGTGAGGTCGACCTGCCGCAGCGCGTCGATGGCTGGGTGGTCGACATATTCGGTGAACAGCGGCAACTGATCGCGCTTCGCTGACGAGCCGGCTTTGGTGCGGGCGGCGGGCGTGGGCGCTTTTTCGTGGTTGACTGCGAGCTGGCTGAGCAGCTCGTTGGCGCGGTTGACGACCTGTTGCGGCAGGCCGGCGATTTTGGCGACGTGGATGCCGTAGCTGCGGTCGGTCTTGCCGGGGGCGATGCGGTGGAGGAAGACGATCTGGTCCTGCCATTCGCGGACGGTGACGTTCAGGTTCGTCACGTTGTCGTACTCGTCAGCCAGCGCGGTGAGTTCGTGGTAATGCGTGGCGAAGAGGCATCGCGGGCCGATCTGCGCAAGGTGCTCCGCGAGCGCCCATGCGAGCGAGAGGCCGTCGAGGGTGGACGTGCCGCGGCCGATCTCGTCGAGGATGACGAGGCTGCGGTCGGTGGCGTGGTGGCAGATGTTGGCGGTTTCGGTCATCTCGACCATGAACGTGGACTGGCCGGTGTGCAGTTCGTCAGACGCGCCGATGCGGGTGAAGATGCGATCGCATAGGCCGACGGTCGCGCTGGCGGCGGGCACGAAGCTGCCGGTGTGCGCGAGCAAGGTGATCAGCGCTGCCTGGCGGATGTAGGTTGATTTGCCCGCCATGTTCGGGCCGGTGATCAGTGCAAGCGAAGCTTGCGGTTTCGAGTTTCTAGTTTCGAGTTTCGAGTTGGCGGATGCCTCTTCCGACGAGGCGGGGCTGTCATCTGAACTCGAAACTGCCGTGCCCAATGCGACATCGTTGGGCACGAATTGTTCGCCGAGCAGCTCATCGAGCACGGGGTGTCGGCCGGCGTCGACGTGCAGCACAGGCTCATCGACAATGGTGGGCTTGACGTAGCGATGGCGTACAGCCCGGCGGGCGAAGCAGCCGAGCGCGTCGAGCTCGGCGACCAGCTCGGCGAAGCGGTGCAGGCCGACGGTCTGTTGCCGGGCGAGTTCGCATAGCTCAGCGAACAGCGCCTGCTCGCGAGAGACGCCTCGGCTTTCGGCACTGAGCACTTTCTGCTCATATTCCTTGAGTTCGGGGGTGATGAATCGCTCGGCGTTTTTGAGGGTTTGCTTGCGTGTCCAGTTGTCGGGTGCTTTGTCGCGGTTGGCGCGGGTCAGTTCGATGTAGTAGCCGAACACTTTGTTGTAGCCGACCTTGAGGCTGGGCAGGTCGGTGGTGTCGATGAGCTCTTTTTGATAACGGGCGAGCCAGTCGTGGCTGTCGCGTTGGAGGTTGCGGTACTCGTCGAGCTGGCTGTCGTAGCCATCACGGATGAGGCCGCCGTCGCGCAGGTGGCCGGGCGGCTCTTCGACGCAGGCTTCGGTGATCTGGTTCGCAAGCGATTCGAGGGGCTCGACCAGCGAGTCGACAGGCGCGTGGTAGTGGGCGACGGTCGGCCGATCGGCGAGCATGCGTTCAAGCTGGCGGATTTGCGCCGCGCTGCGGCCGAGCGCGACGAGGTCGCGCGGCGTGGCACGGTTGACCGCCAGGCGAGCGGTGATGCGCTGCACGTCCTGCACGCCGTCGAGCGCGTCGCGTAACTCGTCAAGAAAGCGGGCGTCGTCGACGAGCGCTCCGACGACACGCTGGCGATGCTCGATCGGCTCGCGTTCGCGAAGGGGGTAGCAGAGCCAGTGTCGCAGCAGACGTTTGCCCATCGCGGTGACGCAGCTACTACCCGCTTGCAGTGTGGCGAGCAGCGAGCCGGCGACTTCGCCGCTGCGCAGTGTGCGTTCGACTTCGAGCGATCGCAACGACGTCTGGTCGATGACCATGTGGTCGTTGCGGACGAAGCGGCGCGGGGGTTGGAGGTGGGAGAGTTTCGAGTTGCTGGTTTCGAGTTTCGAGTTCGAATTGACGTCGAGGCATTGGGTTTCGAGGAGGTAGTGGACGATTGCGCCGGCGGGGGCGAGGGCGAGGTCGTCTTCCTCGAAGCCGAAGCCGGTGAGCTGGGCGACGCCGTACTGTTTGCGGAGCTGATCGACGGCTTCTTCCTGTCGCATCTGCCAGGCGGGGCGCGGGGTGAGCGAGCAGTTGAGCGTGTCGGCAAGCTGGCGGACGCGTGCGGGCGGCTCGCCGTTGGCGGTCTCGCAGTAGATGAGTTCGCGCGGGTGGACGCGTGCCAGTTCGTCGATGAGCTCATCAACGTCGAGCGTGGCGACGTGGAACGTGCCGGTGCTCAGCTCGGCCCAGGCGATGGAAGCGATTTCGGATTTGGGATTTGGGATTTCGGATTTGGCGGACGCGCGGGCGGGGCCGTGGAAGACGACGGCGGCGAGGGGGTTTTCCTGTCCTTCGTCGAGCAGGGACTCGTCGGTGATCGTGCCGGGGGTGACGACGCGGGTGACGTCGCGTTTGACGACGCTGCCGGAGGCTTTGGCTTGCGCGGCGTCTTCGACCTGCTCGCAGACGGCGACGCGGTGGCCAGCCTGGATCATACGGCGGAGGTAGCCTTCGACCGAGTGGTACGGCACGCCCGCCATGGGCACGCCTTCGGTGCGCTGGGTGAGGGTGACGCCGAGCACTTTGTGGGCGAGCTTCGCGTCATCGTGGAACATTTCGTAAAAGTCGCCCATGCGGAAAAACAACACGCAGTGCGGGTGCTGCTGCTTGAACCGCTGGTACTGCTGCATCGCGGGCGTCAGTGCCTTGGCTGCTTTCACGTTGTTCGGGGCCACCTGGCTCATAGCCAAGCAATTTACCGCTTCGCGTGGTCTACGGCGAATCACCGGCGTTGTCGCTCGGCTCGCGTTTGACCGAACACCTGCTGGGCACGCACAATGGCGGTTTCTTCGGCCCGGCTGTGAATATGATGGGACTGCCATGATTGCATTGAACGCGCGGTTTTGCCGACTTGTCGTGATGGTCGGCTTGCTCGGCATGCTCGTCGGCCTGCCGACGAAGGCGCTGATGGCGGCGGAGGGGGCGCGTGCGACGGTGGTGTGGATCAGCATCGACGGCATTCGGCCGGACTACGTCGACCGGGCCGACACGCCCACGCTCGACCGGCTGATGGCGGCGGGCGCTCACACCCGCCAACTCGTGCCCGTGTTTCCGTCGGTGACGTTTGCCAGCCATATCTCGCAGGCGACGGGCGTGAAGGTGCGCGATCATGGCGTGCCGGGCAACGCGTTTTACGACAGCGATCGGCAGCGCGTGTACCGCTATCCGCCGTTTGCCAACCTGCTGCGGGCGGAGCCGATCTGGTTCACCGCGACCCGGCAAGGCGTACGCACGGCAGTACTCGATTGGCCGATGGCGCACTGGCAGGAAAACGCGCGCATGCAGACGGCGCATCACAAGCAGCGCTTCGACGGCCGGCTTAGCGACCGCGAGCGGCTCGAAGAGCTTGTCGAAACGTGGCGGGGTGACGAACACGAGCAGCCGTTGCACCTGCTGATGACATGGATCGGCGACCCGGACCGCGCCGGCCACCGCCACGGCCCCGACGCGCCGGAAGTCGCAGACGCCTTCGCCGAGACCGACGCCCTGCTGAGCTGGTTTGTCGACGCCATTGAAAAACAGTGGCAGGCCACCGCGAACGACGGCGACGCGCTCTACCTGATCATCAGCACCGACCACGGCATGAGCCCGGTGCACACGCTCGTCCACCCCTACCGGCTCGTCGGCATCAGCCGTGACCGCGAAGACATCACCGTCGTCACCACAGGCAATGTCGGGCATATTCACCTCGACCAGCTCGAAGACGAGGGCGAACGGCGGGCGATCATCGCCGCTGCACTGGCTGCGGGCGACGAGCACGATTTCGTCCGCGTCTGGCAGCGCGACGACCTGCCCGACCGCTGGCAGTACAACCACCCGACCCGCACGGGCGACGTGGTGATGGTGCTCGACACGGGCTACACCTTTTCCGTCCGCCCGGCCGAGGTGACCGCCGACGTAGCCGACTTCGGCGGGCCGCTGGGCATGCATGGCTACGACCCGGGCGAAGACCCGAACATGCTCGGCTATGCGCTGTTTCACCGCTGGCCCCTGCCGTTAGGCGGGCATGAAATCGAGCAGGTGCATTCGCTGCAACTGCACCCGACGGTCGCCCGGCTGCTGGGCATCGAGCCCGCGGCGGGCGCTGGCGCCGAGCCGATCGAGCTGGCGTTGCCGGGCGAGTGAAAAATAATTTTCATCATCGCCTTCGAGCTATTGGTTGCCACGCCTGCGAGCGGTAAGCTTTAAGCAGGCAGATGCACGGGCCCTGGTCGGCCGGTTGTTTTCCCGCCTTTCGCCGACGCCAGGCCCGGGCTGGCTACACGCACCCCTTTACAAGGAACCCTGGCCGTGACGACGCTTAATCAATCCGCGGTGGTGTATCGTGCGCATTCGGAAGGCGAGACGCATCCAGTGATGGGCGACCCAATGCGGTTCATCATGACCGCCAGCGACACCGGCGGCGCGTATGCAATCGCCGAGTCGCAGACCAAGCCCGGCAGCGGTGCTCCGCCACACATTCACCACAATGAGGAAGAGTGCATGTACGTGCTCGACGGCGCGTACGAGTTCACGGTGGACGGCAAGGCGTACCAACTCAAGCAAGGTGACTACATTCACATTCCGCGCGGCGCGGTGCGGTCGTTTACCAACACGGCCGACTCGGAGTCGCGGGTGTTGATCATGCACAGCCCCGGCTCGGCGGCGGGCTTTTACGTTGAGATGGGCAAGCTGCCGTTCCCGCCCCAGATCGAGGCGATCGCGGAAATCGGGCATCGGTATAACATCGAAATCGTCGCGGGGTAAACACAGCGCCGCGCGTCACGCGATCGCGATTGCGATCGTTGAACGAGCATGGCAACGTCGAACGCTCACGGCCGTCAGGCGGTGGATTTCGACGCGTCGGCGGTTGATTTGCTCTCGGTCTTTTCGGAGCGCAGCTTGCGGTCCGCGCCGCCCGACTCCGGTTCGAATATCTGCTCGTACTGGCTGAGTAGCGAGAGCAGCCAGGCGAGGGTGGCCTGCGCGGACTGGTTTTCGTGTACGCCGTGGGCGAGCAGCGCGTCGTGGCAGCCGCCGGTGGTGTGGTCATACAGCGGTACGCGCAGGTCGTTGTCGCCGAGGAACCAGCTGAGGCAGCGGTTGGCGCGGTCGAGCCAGTGTTGTTCGTCGGTGACGCGGAACGCTTCGAGGCAGGCGTCGAGGGTGACGTAGGCTTCGATGGGCTGCTGTGCGAAGCGTGCTTTGCTGCCGCCGCGTGGGAAGTAGCCTTCCGTGCCGACGGGGGCGAACTGGTCGTCGGACTCGGCATGCACATGCCAGAGCCAGTCGAGGCTGCGCAGCGCGGTCTGGATCATTTCATCGTTGAACATCCATCGGCCGGACAGCAGCAGCGCGTGGGGCAGGCGGGCGGCGGTGTAGGTGACGCTATTGGTGGGCCAGACCCAGTCGTCGCCGACGTTGGTTTTGAAGCAGTCGAGCATTCGCTCAGCCAGTCGTTCGCGGAGGCGACGCGCGTGCGTGTCGCCGCTGAAACGACGAAGGTAGGCGTGGATGCCGATCAGTCCGTCGGCCCAGGCGAGCGGATGCTTGAACGTATCACAGGCGTCGAGCCCGCGCTGGAACAGGTTGGCCGCGAGCGTCATATGCCCGCGGGCCTCACAGCGGGCGACTGTTTCGCCCAGCGCCCAGATCGTGCGAGCGTGTACGTCTTCGGATTGTTCGTCGTCGCCATGCCAGGTTCGGTCGAAGCGCATGACCGCGCGGAATCGGCCGGTGCGGGAATCGAGTGCGTGATCTAGAAAACTCAGGCAGCGGACGATGAGTTTGTCGAGGCTTGTCCCGGCGGTGTATCGCACGTGATCCTGCGCAAGCAGGAGCGTGACCAGCGCGCGAGCGTTGTCGTCCGTGGCGTAGCCGGCGTGCCGGTCGGGAACGGTGAACTTCGCCTGGCGGAACACGCCAACGTCGTCGGTGAGGGTGAACAGGTGGTCGAGCTTGATTTCGCTGAGCTCGTTCTGGCCGTCGTTGCGCAGCTTGCGCGGCAGCGCCGAGGCGGGGCGCGGGTGCTTTCGCTGCTCGTCGCGCACCTGCGTGAACAGGTCCAGGTACTGGCCCGCCACTTCCGACCAGCGCATCTGCCGGGTGTACTGATAGGCACGCTTGCGCATCGCGTGGCGTTCGGTCTCGTTGTCGAACAGACGGGTGACCGCCTCGGCGAGCGCTTGCGTATCTTTGAACGGGACGAGGATGCCGCGATCGTCGGCGAGCATCTCCTGTGCATACCAGTACGGCGTTGAAACGGTCGCTTTGCCCGTGCCCAACGCGTACGCGAGCGTGCCGGAGGTGATCTGCGCTTCGTTCAAGTAAGGCGTCACATACACGTCCGCAGCGCCGAGAAACTCCAGCAACTCGTCAAGCTCGACGAACTTGTTGACGAACTCGATGTGGTCCTGCACGCCGAGTTCGCGTGCCCGCTGCTTCAGGCCGAGGCGGTAATCTTCACCGCTGTTCGCCATCACGCCCGGATGCGTCGCGCCGAGCACGATGTAGACCAGGTCGGGGTGTTGTTTGACGATGTGAGGCAGGGCCTCGACCATGTTTTCGATGCCCTTGTTCGGGCTCAGCAGGCCGAAGGTGAGCACGACCTTTCGGCCTTCGACGCCGAACTGGTCTTTGAAGTAGTTCGGGTCAACGAAGGGCACGTCGGGGATGCCGTGGTGGATGAGCTGGATTTTCTCTCGCGGAATCTTGTAGATATCGGTGAGAAATTCGTAAGCGCGGTCGGCCATGACCACCAGGCGGTTGGAGGCGTCGGCAAGCTGGTTGAGCACTTCGCGCTGGTTGTCGTCGGGGTCTTTGAGGACGGTGTGCAGCGTGGTGACGACGGGCATGCGCAGGCGGCGGAGCAGTTCGAGGATGTATCGCCCCGCCGAGCCGCCGAACAGGCCATACTCATGCTGGAGCGAGACGACGTTGATGTTGGACATGTTCAGGTAGTCGGCGGCGAGGCGGTACTCGCCCAGGCGGTTCTGGTTGATTTCAAACCAGACGCGTGGGGGGTAGCGATAGCCCTCTGGCCGATCGTTCATGGCCACGGTCCATGTATTCAGATGTGGCGCGGTGGCGGCGAGGGCCTCGGCGAGATCTGAGCTGAATGTACCGATACCGCAACGCCTGGGGACGTAACTTCCGATAAGTGCAGCGGCTTGCAAAGATGCCCACGGACGGTCTGAACTTGTCATAATTCCTCTGGCCCTCGTGTAAACTATAGCACAGTCGCCTCGACGGCGGCTGGGCGGCAGCAAGCCCCCGGGCCTTGCGGTAATGCCCACGGCTTCGGGTGCCGATATGCTAAAGGATAGGCGCGCTGGGACCAATGATTTTGCTCCGGGGGCGCCTTTTCACTCGAATCGGCCGGGCGGCGATGCTAGCCTGTGGCCGAGCGGCGATTTGAGACGTCCAGAGGGCGTCTGACAGCCGTACATACTATTCCGCCCCAAACCTTGCTCAGGGAGACGTCCAATATGAAGGGAATCATTCTTGCCGGTGGCCTTGGCTCGCGACTGCGGCCGCTGACGCTGGTCACCAACAAGCATCTGCTGCCGGTCTACGATCGGCCGATGATTTACTACCCCATCCAATGCCTGCTCAACGCCGGGATCAACGAGATCCTCATCGTCACCGGCGGCGAGCACGCGGGCGATTTCCTCAAGCTGCTGAAAAACGGCAAGCAGTTGGGCGTCAAGCACCTGGAGTACGCGTACCAGGAAGGCGAAGGCGGCATCGCGGACGCGCTGCAACTGGCGGAGGAGTTCGCCGACGGGGAGAAGGTCTGTGTCATCCTCGGCGACAACATCATTGAAGGCAATATCAAAAAGGCGGCTGGCGATTTCTTCACTCAGCCCACCGGCGCGAAGCTGCTGCTGAAGGAAGTCGACGACCCCGAACGCTTCGGCGTGGCGGAGGTCGATGACAAGGGAGCGGTGACCAACATTGTCGAAAAGCCTAAGAAGCCCAAGAGCAATCTTGCGGTGACGGGCATTTATTTTTACGACGCGGACGTTTATGACATCTGCCGAACGCTCGAACCTTCCAACCGAGGCGAGCTGGAGATCACGGACGTGAACAACGCGTACCTGAAGCGCGGCGACCTGTCGCACGAAGTGCTCGACGGCTGGTGGACAGACGCGGGCACTTTCGAGAGCCTGTACCGTGCGAGCGTGCTCGTGCGTGACGCGGGTGTGAACAAGGCGAAGCTGGCCGAGACCGCCGAGGCGAAGTGAAACGACATTCGCTTTGTGAACGACTGATTAGAAGACCTGATTCGAGGAACCTGATTTTGCCGCTACGCAGCCCACGCAACCACACTGGCCCGCTCGCCGACGCGTTTGAACTTGCGCAGAAGGAGCACGAGCCGATCTTCGTGCCCGCGAATATCTTCGCGGACGATCGCGGGTGGTCGATCATGAACCAGATGCAGGGCGTCATGCAGCCCGGCGGCCAGGTGAACTATTCGGTCATGTACCCCGGTGTGATCAAGGCGTGGCATCGGCATCACAAGCAGACGGACTTCTGGCTCTGCCTCGATGGGATGCTCAAGGTCGGCGTGCACCGGGAAGCGGACGGAACGTCGTGGCAGGCAGTTATCGGCGAGCGACGCCCCGGTGTGCTCGTCATCCCGCCGCCGCTGTGGCATGGCGGCGCGACGGTGGGGCCGAAGTCGGCGGGGCTGCTTTATTATGTGACGCATCAGTACGACCCGGCGGCGCCCGACGAGGACCGCCGCGCTTACGACTCGATCGCTGATTTCCCCTGGACGGTCGAGCATAAGTAAGGCCGACGCCGACCCGGCTTGCGGGCCGAGTTGAAGCGCAGCGCAAGTCCGGACCATGCCTATGAACCAGCCTGACTTTCAGAAGATCACCCCCCTGCTGTTGATCAGCCCCAACGGCATGCTCGGCCGAGCGTGGCGTGAGCTGCTCGACGCGCACGGGTTGGATTACGAAACGGCAGCCCGCCCGGACTTTGATCTCAATCAGCCGGAGACAATCGAAGCGCATCTGGTGGATGGCGTGCGAACCGTGATCAACTGCTCGGCGTGGACGGACGTCGACGGCGCGGAAACGCACGAAGCCGACGCGATGCTGGTCAACGGCGAAGCGGTGGGCCAACTCGCCCGCCGATGCCAGGCGATCAACGCCACGCTGGTGCACTACTCCACCGACTATGTTTTCAACGGCCGGGCGGAAACGCCCTATCGCACGGACCAGCCGCGCGACCCGTTGAACGCCTACGGCCGAACGAAGGCTCGCGGCGAACTGCTCATCGAACAGTCCGGCTGCGAACACCTGATCATCCGCACGAGTTGGCTATACGCGCCGTGGGGCAGCAACTTTGTACGGACGATGGCGCGGCTGACGGCGGAGAAGCCGACGCTTCGCGTGGTGGACGACCAGCGCGGCAGGCCAACGAGTTGCGAACACCTCGCAACCACATCGCTGGCGCTGCTGCAAAACGGCGGGCGGGGCGTTTACCACATCACCGACGGCGGCGAATGCACCTGGTGCGAGTTTACGCAGGAGATCAATCGGCAGCTCGGGCATTCGTGTGATGTGCAGCCTTGCACGACGGACGAGTTTCCCCGCCCTGCGAAGCGGCCGGCGTACAGTGTGCTCGACCTCAGCGAAGCGGAGCACTTGGTCGGGCCGATGCCGGAGTGGAAAGTGAACCTGCGGTCGGTTTTGGACAGGATGGCGGGATCGACGGAATGACAATCAAGGTTAGAGCGAGTTGAACCCAGGTATCGCGTTCAGCCCCGCCGCCCCCGCGTGGGCGCGTGGGCTAAACAGGGTGCTTGAGTCGGCGGCTGACGGACCATGACAGACTCGGAACAGACACGCTATGAAAATTCTGCTTACTGGCGGCTCAGGCTTTATCGGTTCGAACTTTGTCCGGTTTGTGTTGCGCGAACGGCCTGGGTATCAGGTGATCAACCTCGATGCGCTGACTTACTCCGGCAATCCGGAGAACCTGGCCGACATCGAGAGCGATGAGCGGTATCGCTTCGTGCATGGTGATATTCGTGACATCGATCGCGTGGCGGAGTTGATTGAAGAGGCGGACGCGGTGGTGCACATGGCGGCGGAGAGCCATGTCGACCGTTCGATCATGGACGCGCGGCCGTTTGTTGAGTCGAACGCGCTGGGAACGCAGACGGTGATCGACGCGCTGCGTCGGGCGAACCCGAAGCTGACTAAGCGGCTGGTTCATGTGTCGACCGACGAGGTGTATGGCACGCTGCCGCTGGACAAGCCGGAGGTGAAGTTCACCGAAGACACACCATTGCAGCCGAACAGTCCGTATGCGGCGAGCAAGACGGCGAGCGACCTGTTCGTTCGCGCGGCGTTTCACACGTTCGGCATGGATGTGTGCATCACGCGGTGTTCGAATAACTTTGGCCCTTACCAGTTTCCGGAGAAGGTCATTCCGCTGTTCGTGACGAACCTGATCGAAGGCAAGAAGGTGCCGCTGTACGGCGACGGCCGAAACGTGCGCGACTGGCTGCATGTGGAAGATCATTGTGAAGCTGTGCTGGCCGTGCTGGAGAAGGGGTCGGCCGGCGAGGTGTACAACATCGGCGGCAACAACGAACGGTCCAACCTGGAACTGACGCACAGCATTCTCCAGGCGATGAACTGCGGCGAAGAGAAGATCGAATACGTGAAGGATCGGCTGGGGCATGACCTGCGGTACGCGATCGATGCGAGCAAGATCGAACGTGAACTGGGGTGGCGGCCGACGCGATCGGCCTGGCCGGGCGCGCTGGAGGCGACGGTGAAGTGGTACGTGGACAACCCGCAGTGGTGGCAGCGGGTGCGCAGCGGGGCGTACCGGACGTACTACGAGAAGCAGTACGGCAATGCGTGAGGGGGCGGTTTCCGGGGGGTTGCGGGCCATTCGAGCACCGGCCTGCGGTTGGGCTGCGGACAGTTGCCCTGCAATCACATCTTGCGGTAGGATGGGGGGCTATGACGTGGGTTGGCCCTATCGCCCGTTGATGCGTCGGTCTGTCAATCTGCTGCTGGTTTACCCCCCACGCGACCCTGCGCCGACGCGGGGCGACCACTATTTGTTCGTATCAGGAAGGTCATTGCCGTGACAGAACAACAATCCCTCTCTGCCGCCGACGCGACGCGTACGCAACCGCACGGTGACCTGACCGCCTACTACGGCGAGCCGGAGAACCGCAAGGAATATCTACGCGAGTTGTTTGACGATACGGCGATGGACTACGACCGGATTCTTCAATACGCCTTCTTCGGCACGGGGAATTTTTACCGTCGGCGGGCGTTGCGCTTCGCCGGGCTGAAGCCGGGCATGAAACTGCTTGATGTGGCTTGCGGGACGGGCGTGGTGACGGTGCAGGCGCTGCACACGCTTGAGCCGGAGGACATCGTCTGCGTCGATCCGAGTCCGGGGATGCGGAAGGTCGCCAGCGAGAAGCTTGGCGAGCGGACGCCGGTGCTCGAAGGCAGTGCCGAGCATCTGCCGGTGGAAGACAATCAATTCGATTTGCTGACGATGGGCTACGCGTTGCGGCATGTGACGTCGCTGGAAGATGCGTTCACCGAGTATTTCCGCGTGCTCAAGCCGGGCGGGAAGGTGATGCTGCTGGAGATTTCCAGGCCGAAGGGCCGGGTGTCGCGCTTTTTCACTCGGCTGTACATGCGGGATCTCGTGCCGTTGATCAGCCGTATCGTTGCGCGGCGTGAGCGTGGGCATACGTTGATGCGTTATTTCTGGGAGAGCATTGACCAGTGCGTGCCGCCGCAGACGATTCTCGATGCGCTGGAGAGTTGCGGGTTCAAGGATGTGTCGCGGCGGGCGGAGCTTGGGATTTTCTCGGCGTATATCGCGACGAAGCCCGAGGGTAACGACTGACATTTTTCCGGTCTGAAGGCTTGGCTGTGTCGCGTAACGAAGCGTGCGTGTGACGGCGAAGCTTGTGTGACGCGCTCCGCTGCGCTTCACGGCTAACGTGCCAGGCGCAGAGGCGATCGAGGCTGGGGGCGTTCGGCGACGAAAGATCCATAAGTGTCTGGGACGTATGTCACCGACCACTGACGAAACCTGCTTTCGGCCTGTCGCGGTCACGCCGACGTATAACAACGCCGGCACGTTGATCGATGTGCTGTCGCGCATCGAAAACCAGGGTGTGCCGATCGTCGTGGTGAATGACGGCTCGACGGACGCCACTGCCGAGCGGCTTGCTGCATGGACGAGCGAGCCACGCGCGGTCGCGGTGGAGGTGGTGACGCATCCGCAGAATCGCGGCAAGTCGGCGGCGCTGCAGACCGGCTTCGCCCGCGCCCGCGAGCTGGGTTATACGCATGCGCTGAGTATCGACACGGACGGCCAACTCGATCCGGAGGAGATGCCCGACCTGCTGGAAGTGGCCCGGCGCGAGCCGAGGGCGCTGGTGGTGGGCTATCGCGATGCGTCGACGCACAACGGCCCGGCGCGAAGCATGCTCGGCAGGCGAATGAGCAACCTGGGCATACGGCTGGCGTGCGGGGCGAAGCTGGAAGACAGCCAGTGCGGGATGCGGGTGTATCCGCTGGCCCTGGTGGAGGGCGTGTCGTGTCGAGGGCAGCATTTCGTATTTGAGACGGAGATCATCACGCGTGCGGCGTGGGCGGGGTGTCCGATCGAACAGGTGCCGGTGACGAGCCGATACTTTCCGCCAAACGTGCGGGTGAGCCACTTTCGACCGGTGATGGACACGATGCTTTGCCTGCGGCTGCACGCGAGGCTGTTGGCACGCAGTTTGATGCCGTGGCCGCACCGTCAACTGTGGCAGGATGCGTCGGCGGCGGATGATGGCGAACGGCCTGCGTGGTGGCGGCGGGCGCTGCGGTGGCTGGACCCGCGTCGGCTGTGGCATGAACTGCGGCGAGACTCGGTGAGCCGATGGTCGTTCGCGACGGGGTTGTCGCTGGGGACGCTGATTGCGAATCTGCCGATCTATGGCTTTCAGACGCTGTTGAGCCTGTACCTGGCGAAGCGGCTGCATCTGCATCCGCTGCCGGTGGTGACGGGGTCGCATCTGTCGATGCCGCCGATGGGTCCGGTGCTGGTGGTGGCGGCGATCTTCGTGGGGCATCTGCTCTTGGAAGGCCGTTGGCCGACGGGGATTGAAATTGAAGGCCGAGCGAGCGAGCTGGTGAGCCTGCCGGGGCGGGTGCTGCTGGCGTGGCTGGTGGGGTCGGTGCTGGTGGGCGTGGCGTGCATGGCGGTGACGTTTGTCGGATGTCTGGCACTGCTGCGGTTGCTGCCGATGGAAGAGAGGCCCGCGAAAGGCGGGGGCGATGGTGGCGAGGCGGGGGTTGGGTGAGTCGGTGACCCACGGATTCGCTGCGCTATATCCGTGGGCTTTCATGGTGCTTGATGGGAAAAGGTATGGACGCGAAACAGGACTATGACGTGTTGATCGTTGGCGGCGGGCCGACGGGGTCGACGGCGGCGCTGGCGCTGGCACGCAAGGGCTGGCGGGTGGCGATCCTGGAGAAGGCGACGTTTCCGCGCTTTCAGATCGGCGAGTCGTTTCTGCCGGCGGGCCTGGATGTGATCCAGAAGCTGGGCCTGGAAGAGCGGGTGAGGCAGATGCCGCACGTCGACAAGTATGGCGTTGAGTTCGCATTCGGCGACGGTAGAGACTGCCCCTACTTCGACTTCGGGCTGGTAATGACGGACCGTTCGAAGCAGGCGTTCAACGCGGCGCGGGCGGACTACGACCAGATGCTCATTGATGCGGCGAAGGAGGCGGGCGCGACGGTGCACCAGCCAGTAACGGTGCGCGAGATTGAACAGCTTGCAGATGATGCTGTTCGACTCGGGACGGACAAGGGCACGTTCACCGGGCGATACGTGCTGGACGCGAGCGGGCAGGCGACGTTGCTCGGCAAGCATTTGAATATCCGCACGCCGCTGCCGGACGATCATCTCCAGAACGTGGCGTACTTCGGGCATTTTGAGAACGTCGTGCGTCAGGCGGGCAAGCGCCAGGGCGACCCGACCATCGTGATGTGTGACGAAGGCTGGTTCTGGATCATTCCGTTGAACGAGCAACACACGAGCGTGGGCGTGGTGCTTCGGCCACACATCCAGAAGCAGGTTGGCGTGCCGGCGGACCAGATGTTGCAGTGGGCGATTGCGCGCAGTCCGCTGATGCGTGAGCGGATGGCGAACGCGGTCGGGCCGGACCGGAACAAGGTGCGTGGCGACTTCAGCTACCGTTGCGATCCGTCGGCCGGGCCGGGCTATTTTCTCATCGGCGATGCGGCGATGTTTCTCGACCCGGTGTTTTCCACCGGCGTGTGCGTGGGCATGCGGTCGGCGCTGTGCGTGAGCGAGCATCTGGACCGGGTGCTTGCAGGCAAGCTCGCCCCGGCGAAGGCGCGGCGGCAATGCATGACGGGCCATCGCAAGAGCATGAAGCTGCTCGTGCGTTCGATTCAACACTACTACCGGCACAGCTTCCGCGAGTTTCTCATGCAGGGGCAGGGGCCGCTGAAGATGCACTGCGCATTCATCACCGTGGTGGCGGGCTACGTGGTGCCGCGGACACCGCCCGGCGTGTGGTGGCGGTATCGGCTGTTCGAGCTTTGCATGCTCATCCAGGATCGGCTGCCACTCGCGCCGCGACACGCGCGGTTTTCGCTGCTCGCCCAACCCGCCGAAGCACCGGAACCGACGCGCGAGCCGGCGGCGGTATGACGCCACGCGACGCCCGGTCCGCTACAATTCAAACGTGACTGACTCACTCGACCAACTCATGCAGCGGGCCAGCGAAGCGCTGGTGAAGATGGACTACCTCGGCTGCGAGACGCTCTGCCTGCAGGCGCTGGGCATCGCGCGGCAGCAAACGGCGTGGTCTTACTACGCCCGCATCCTGCTGCCGTTGCAGGAGGCCCGGCGACAGCGGCGGATGATCGCGGCGGAGGGCACGATCCGCCTCGGCTCGGCCGGGCTCGAAACACCCGCCGTCGACTGGCTGGAGCGGCTGCAGCCGGGGTGCATGGTGGTGACGCATCCGCACACCGCCGACGACGCCCGCGCGCTCGACGATGCGGTGCATCAGCAGCAGTGTCATGTTGAAGTGCTCTACGCTAACCCCGCGAGCACGCGCGGCACGTGGACCGTGCGTTCGTTTCGCGGGCCGGACGTGCACGCGCTGCTGCCCGCCCCGCCGGAGGCCTGGCAACACCGCTGGCTGGACGAGCACACGCACTTGCCGCACGCCGCGGAAGACAGCACCATCGCCACGCCGGCCGACTGGTTTCTCAGTGCGGCCGAGGCCCTGGGCGATGCGGCGCTGGACCAGGTTGAGATGGGCCTGCCCTCGCTGGACCGACTGATGCAACTGGAACGAGCGTTACAGGTGGCCCGGGATCATGAAATTCTGCATCAACGGCTGGGCGACGCGGCGCGGGCCATGCGTTAAACTCATGGCTCGTCCCCGGAACCTGCGCGCCCCGACCTGAGTAACCCCGCCATGGCGAATCAAGCGAACACCACCCGACGCGGCTGTGGCTGCGGCACGCTCGTGCTCGGCTGCCTGGGGGTCATCGTGCTCTTCGTCGTGGGAATCGTCGCCGTCGGCGTGTTTGCGTGGTGGCAGTGGACCAGCACGCCGGATTACTGGGACGAGCAACGAGCCCGCATCGCGCAACTGACACCTGAAGAGCGTGACCAGCGCGCCGAAGCGGTGGAGCATCGCATTTCGAGTTGGCTCAGCCAGGCGAACGGGGCCGACCCGGATCGCAACTACGCCGCGCGATCGCTGGGTGAAGCCGGCGAGGGCGCGGACGCCCCTGCCGAGCAGAGTCAGTCGTTGAGCATGAGCTTCGACGAGGTCAACGCCTGGCTGGATCGTCGGCTCACCGGCTGGATGCAGCAACAAGAGGTCGACGTCGACCTGCCCGTGCGCGACCTCATCATCACGTCGCGGGATGGCAAGCTTATCGTCGCGGGCGACGTGCACATTCGACAGTTCAACCAGGTTGTCAGTGCTGTGATTGACGCAAACCTGCTGGCCGACGGCGACCTGCACCTGCACGTCGAACGCGTCCGCATCGGCCGTGTGCCCCTGCCCAGCGATGCGGTCGTGCAGTACGCTCGGCAACACATCCCCGACGACGAAAAAACCCAGGCCGTCCGTCAGGCGCTGGACGTGTTCGAAGGCACGAGCTTCACGCCGGTCTATCGCATCGACAATGAGCGCGAAGTCCGCCTTGTCGCCTGGTCGGTGAGTGACGATGGCGTTGAGCTGACCATCGACACCTCGCCGCGCAGCGATCGTCGCTGATTGGATGACTTATCAAACTCAGGCGCGGTTTATGAATCTGAAGCCCACGGATTGAATCCGTGGGCTTCCGCCATCATGCCAAGCTCATCGCTGCACCAGCGGCGACGGCTTGCCGAACGCCTCGCCGAAGATGAACTCGTCGAACGCCTTGCGTGTGCGTGGGGCGACTTCGTCGTCGCGCATCTTTTCGGGCAGGGATTGCGGATCGCCGCCGTAGCCGATCGCGCAGCCGGTCTGTGGCTCGAAGTCTTCCGGCACGTTGAACACCTCGCGTACGCGGTCGGGCTCGATGCCCGCCATCTGGTGGAGGAACAGCCCTTCCGCCGTCGCTTGCGCGGAAAGGTTGCCCATCGCCAGGCCCAGGTCATGTTGATGCACCCGGTTGAACTTGCCGCCTCGCGTGAACGTCTTTTTCGTCAGACCGAGCATCACGACGGGCGCGCCGCTGGCCCAGCTCGCGTTGAACTCGACGAGGCAACTGAGCACTTTCTCATACTGTTCGGGGTCGTCTTTCGTGCCGACGATAAACCGCCAGGGTTGTTCGTTGAACGACGAGGCCGACCACCGCGCCGCTTCAAACAGGCGGAGCAGTTTGTCTTGCTCTACCGGTCGGCTATCGAACGCTCGTGGGCTCCATCGTCGCGAAAGCACATCGAGTATCTCATGGTTCGGCTTAGCTGGCTTGTCCATTTTGCAACCTTTCTCTTGAATCAAAACTATCAAGCGATACGCACACGCTTCGCCCGCAGATGCACGACCTCGGCCGCGTTCGAACCGCAGGTGAACAGTGCGACTATCGTCGCGCGGTGCACACCATTGGCGCATCACATCAACGATCCAGTGTAACAGCGCGGGTAACGCCCACGTCAATCGTCTGATTCAAGAAAGCGGTCCACCGGCGAGGCGGGGTCGATCTCGCGTGCCTTTTCCGCAGCGCGACGCGACGCCTCGCCATCGCCCACGCGCGCGTAGAGCGCCGCGAGGCGAACCTGATGCGTCGCTCGCGTGGGTTCGAGCAGGGCAAGGCCTTGCAGGTGGTGCAGCGCCTGCTGCATATCGCCGCGCTGCATGTGAATGGTGGCCGCCAGTTCGCGATACGTGCCGTTGTAGGGTTCGCGTTGCAGTGCACGCTCGGCGGACCGCCCTGCCGTGTCAAGGTTGCCCATCCGCCGATGAATCTGTGCAAGCTGATGCGCCCATCGGCCGTGCTGAAGCTCCTGCTGATCGAGGTATGTCAGCGCGGCGACGGCTTCGTCATCCCGGCCGAGTTCGAGCGACAGTTCCACCAGCATGCGGTACGACCACGGGTCGACCGGCCGAGCGTCGGCGTAACGCATCACCGCCCGCCGCGCCGCCGCCGGGTCGCCCGAATCAATCGCGCGATGCGCGAGCATCAGCAGCAGCTCCGGATGACGCGGGTGTTCGTCCAGCAGTTCCGACAGTTCATCGGAGCTCTCGGGTTCACTGCGGCCGGCGAGAATGTCGCGCAACCGCTCACTGGTGTCGTGTTGTGCAAGGCCCCACTGCCGAACCTGATCGTGCGCCCACTGGCGAAACGCGCTCATGAACCCATCGCCATCCAGGCCGGTCACCTGTTCGATGGCTGGCACATCTTCCACGCCCTTGGCATGCAGGTTGAGCATGTCGACGATCGCGTCATGGCCGAACCGGTGCACAATGAACTCATGCATCCAATGCGCCTGTGCATACGCCAACGGGCGATCGCGCGGCGTACGCGGCCTCACGAAACCCCAGTTGATCGTCTCCAACGTGAACAGCTCGTCTTCGTGCAGCGCCCACGCGAGCAGTTGGGCCGTCGAGTAGTTGCGCTCCACGTACTCTTCCGCCACGGCACACGCTTCAGTGAACCAGTGCGGCACACGGTTGTTCGTCTGCGACAGGTTGAGCGTGTGCACGTACTCATGCCGTAAGACATTTGGCCAGTCGAACGTCCCGCGTTGTCTCGCGCCCTCGCGAGGCGGCGTGATCGAGATCACCGGCCCGGTCGCAGCGCCGATCGTCCAGATTTCCGGCATGCCGGTGATGCGTACGCCGAACCATTGTTCGTCGGGCATGATGTCGATTTGTGTTTTGCGATCTGGCGCGTGGCCGTAGAGGGCGACCAACTCTTCGTGAATCTGTTCGAGTCGCTCGGGCATATCGCGGGCGAGCACTTCGTCAATGCCCTGCTTGTAGCGGATGATGAAATGATCCGTTTCGATCGTTTCATACTGCAACAGTTCCTCGGCCAGTTGCAGTGTGTTGTTGGCTCGTCGATTGAACGGGTCCATCCGCGTGACCAGCGCAAGCTCACGACGGGCCGCGTCAATGTCGCCTGCCTGCATGAGCATCAAGCCAAGCTCGATGCGCGGTGCTGTTGCGTTCGACTGCCGGTTAAGCGCTTCGCGCAGCATGCGCTCCGACATGTCATATTGCCGAGCAAGCGACAGATATTCGCCGGCAAGCAACGGGCCCAGCGGCGAGCCGGGCGACAGCTCGTCATGCCGCGCCATCGCTTCGGCGGTCGCATCGTCGTCGTACGCCATCGACTCGACCGCCACCGCCAGCGCGATCAGCTCCCGCTGCTCCGGGTAGCGTTCGAGCGCGGCGTGCAGCGTTTCGCGGGCCGTATGCGGCTCGCGCTGCACGAGGCGCATGTGCACTTCCAGCAGGTCGGCAAGCAGATGTTCATCGTTGGTCTGACGCAGCGCGTCGATCGCTTCGTTCGCACCATCGAAATTGAAGCCGCGTGCTGACATCCGCCCAAGCCGATACCACGCTTCACTGCTGCGCGGGTTCAGCGCGAGCGTTTCAAGCAGCGCTTCGACCGCGTCGGGCCGGTTGTCCTTTTCCATCAGCAGCTCGGCCTCGGTCAGATGAGCGGGCCAGTACAGCGGGTCCAACCGCTGCCGAGCGTCGGCGAGCTGGTTCATCGCCACCTGGTAATCGCGGGCCGGCCGACCTTCCAGCTGCGCGAGCATCACCAGCGCCCGCGCCGCCGCGGTCTGCTCCGCCGGGTCGTCAAACTGCTGCGGTGCACGCTCCTGCCACGCGCGCAACACGTTCGTCGCACGGTTCAGCTCGCCGCGCTGCTCGTGCGCCTGGGCACGCAGCACCGCCGCCTGCACGCTGTCCGCTTCTTCGAGCAGTTCGATCACCCGCGAGGGCTCGCCGCGATGCAGCGCCGCCCGCGCTCGCAGCATCGGCTCCACCTGCTCGTCGGCCAGGCTGGGGTGGTTCAACTCAAACCGTTGCACCGCAAGCGACGCCCGTTCGTCCGGGGTAAGCTCGTCTTCGTCGGGCAGGTCGTCCCATCGGCCGTGGAAAATCTTGAGCTGCCGACGTTCCTCGTCGCTGATGATCGGATCATCGAGCAGGCGGTCGACCAGTGGCGCACGCTCGATCTGCTCGCTCAGCGCGGGCCCTTGTTGATGCTCGGTCGCGAGATCGCCCGGCGGGTAGATTTCCTCGTCGTCCGGCGGGCCGGGCTCCATCCCCGCATGCCCGCCCGGGTGGGCCGCCGCGGGCATGACCACGCAAAACGACAAGATCCACGCCAGCACCCACCGGCGTAAACCGGGGCGACCCATCCGTGCTACGGTAAACTGCATACTTCCGCCTCTCCCAAGTGGATCAACCGACCCGTGATAGTTTAGGATTCCAACCAGCTATGAGCCATGATTCTTCCCAACTTGCTGCCTGCCCCGGCTCGGACGTGTTTCCGATCCTCGACGAAATGGCCTTCTTCAACCACGCCGGCGTCGCGCCCATCTCCGGACCTGCCGCCGACGCGCTCGCTCAATACGCCGCCCGCGCCGCCAGTCACGCCTACGTCGACTCAGGCTGGTACCGTCGTGTCCGGGAGGTCAAACGTGCCGCCGCGACACTCATCAACGCACGCGGCGAGCATGAAATTGCCTTCGTCCCCAACACCACCGCCGGCCTCGCTCAGGTCGTCTACGGCCTGAACTGGCAACGCGGCGACAATGTCGTCATCACCAACGTCGAATACCCCGCCAACCGCTACCCCTGGCAAGACATCCAACAGCGGCTCGGGGTCGACCTGATCGAAGTGCCCCAGCAACCCGACGGCCGCATCGACGTCGACGATGTGCTCGACGCGATCACCGACCGCACGCGCGTGGTCAGCCTCTCACACGTTCAGTTCGCCTCCGGCCATCGCATCGACCTCAAGCCCATCAGCGACACGTTGCATCAACTGCCCAGCGGCCGAGGCTACCTCTGCGTCGATGCGATTCAAAGCGTCGGCGTGCTGCCGGTCGACGTGCAGGCGATGGGCATCGACTTCCTCTCCGCAGACGGTCATAAGTGGATGCTCGGCCCGGAAGGTTGCGGCATCTTCTACTGCCATGAAGACCTCGCCCCCCTGCTGCGCCCGACCATCGTCGGCTGGATGTGCATGGTCGATGCGCAAAACTTCGGCGACTATCGCTTCGAACTGCTGCCCGACGCGCGACGCTTCGAGCCCGGCAGCTACAACATCCCCGGCATCTACGCGCTGGGCGCGAGCATTGACCTGCTGTTGGAAACCGGCATCGACAAGGTCTGGGCACGCATCGAATCGCTCACCGCCCGCCTATGCGAACGTCTGCCGGAGAAAGGCTACCGCGTCTTCAGCCCGCGCGACCATGCGGACGAGCGCAGCGGCATCGTCATCTTCGAGCCGACGGATGATGCCAAGCCCCCCCTGCCGCAGATCGTGACGCAGTTGCAGCAGCAAGGCATCGTGATTGCGCTGCGCGAAGGCCGACTGCGTGCGAGCCCGCACTACTACAATCGGCTTGAGCAGATCGATCGACTGATCGACGCGCTGCCGTGAGCCGAGTCGCTATGGCGACCGGGTGTATCGCTGTAGGAATCGGTTGCTGATGAAAATGAAGTGAAGGTGAAGCGTATGCAATGCAACATCGACGCGCGTGGCCGATCGGTTCGACTGGTGGCGGGACTGGTGACGGCAGCGGTTAGCATTCTGCTGATCGCCCTGCTGTTGATGAATCTCGTGCAAGGCATGGCATGGTGGATCGTGGCGATCGCGGCGGGCCTAGGCGGCGCGTTTCAGATCTACGAAGGCTGGGCCGGCTGGTGCGTGTTGCGTGCAATGGGTTGGCGGACGCCGATTTGAGGCACCCGTTACGAGCCAAGCATCGCCGGCGTCTGGCGGACGCGGCCCGGCTGCCTGGCTGTGATGTGAGACAGGATGCGATGCCTGCCCGAGCCGATGAGGCGAGGTCAATCGTGAGGCGTATGGCAAGCAGTACTGACCAAAATGGTTTGACGTTAAAGTGAATGATGTTCTTCAATTGCGAGACTGGACACCGATTTGCTCGGGGGGTAGGATGATCGCTCATTCATGGCAACGAATGTGTTTTGCGACACAGGATTGTGCCGAAAAAATGAATGATGCCTTCAGGAGAGGTGGCCGAGTGGCTGAAGGCGACGGTTTGCTAAACCGTTGAAGGGGGTACATCCCCCTTCCGGGGGTTCGAATCCCCCCCTCTCCGCTTAAATGGTCCGTATGAACGCAAAAGCGTCTACGGACCATTTTTATTGCCCATCGCCCCCACCCGCGGGACCCCACTGTCCCCGTTTGGTCCCCAAAGGGCCTAAGTTCGGGGGGCGCGGGGGATGCGGTCCCCGCCTTGCCCACCTCCACCTTCCAGTCGTCACGGTAATTTCGTGTACCAATGGCCGTTCTGCGCATCCCCGTCGACAAACGGGGTATGAACAAGCAGCACACCCGACCGTCGTCCGCCGCATCCCCACCCTCCGGTCCGCTCACCATCGAGGAGGTGGCGGCGGCCCTCGCTCCACTCGCCGATCAGTTTCCACCCATCCTGTCGCTGGAGCAGGCTGCGAAGCTCAGCCATTACACGCCCGGCTCGCTGAAGAAGCTGGTCAGTCAGGACCGCTTCCCCGACAGCGCGATTCGTGCTCGACCGCTGCGGTTCTGGCGCGATCGGTTCACGTTGGAGGTGTTCAATGGCACCACCTCGCCCCGCCGATCGGCCAAGCCCTTCAAGGAAGAGCCGAAGGCCACACACCACGCCAACACGGAGACGCCCAAGCGATGAAGCTGGCCAATCGTCACGCTTGTGAAGGGACGGTGCCGCGCATCACCATCGGTCAGCGGGTGTACCGCCGCGCCGATGGCAGTCGATACGTGAGCAACACGTGGACCGCCCAGTGGTCGTACGAAGGCAAGCATCATTATGAAGCGCTCCAGACACGTCGGAAAGATGCGGCGCTGCGGAAAGCATTTTCGATCTGCGAGCGGATTCGGGCTGGCGAGGTGAAACCGAAGAAGTACGCGCTCACCATCGCAGAGATGCGAGAGAAGTACCTCGACCTCAAGCGAGGGGAAGGCCGAGCGCCCAAGACGGTTCAAAAGTATGAAGCCGGGCTGCTGTCGCTGGTGGCGTGGTCGACCACGGTCGGCCGGCGATCGGCCACCAGCTTCACCGCCGACGATTTCTGGCGCTACAACCGTTGGCTGGCGGACAACGGCGCCAGCGAGAAGACGCGATACGACCGGCTCATCCTGATCAAGCAAGCGTTCAAGTGGGCGCACAAGCAAAAGTTGCTGGCTGAGAACCCGCTGGTCGGCGTCAGCCTCAGCGAACCTACCCCGACCGAGCAGCCGTGCTTCACGCCCGATCAGGTGTCCACGTTGCTGCGGGAAGCGGACCCGCATGAGGCGGCGATTTACGCCACCATGGCCTACCTCGGCCTGCGCATCGGCGAGGTACGTGAACTCCGCTGGTCCGACATCCTCTTCGACGCCGGCGAGCATGGCGTGGTGGTGGTTCGGCGCGGCGGCTCAGGTGGCACGACAAAGAACCGAGGTGTGCGCCGCATCCCGCTCAACCCGGCCCTCAAGCCTTACCTGGACACCGTTGAGCGCAAGTTCGAGCGGGTCTTCACGGCTCGCCCTTCACCCAAGCATCCAGCCGGCGGCAGCCCGATCAGCGAACGACGGCTGTTGCTGTCACTCAAGCGGCTGTGCAAACGATGCGGGTTCAACAATCCGAACCAATACAAACTGCACACCTTTCGCCACGTGTTTGCGTCGATGTGCGCGAGGTCGAACATCGCGTACAAATACGCGCTCACGTGGCTGGGCCATTCGGACTCCAAGATTTTAGACATTTATTACACGATGTTCGATGACGTCGCCGGCGAGGCGATGCAGACCATCGTCTATCCCACACAACCCCCGTCAAAACCGCCATCGGAAGGCAAATGAGCCGAGGAGGCGGATCGTTACCATCGCCGCCCCTCACGCCTGTTCAGGGAAAGCACCGTCCGCACCGAGCATGAACATTGCCAGCAACGATTGGCTCATCAACAAGGAACATCACCATGCAACCCAATAACGATCCACATCATGACGAGTCCGATTCACAGAAGTTCGAGGAAGCAGAGGCGTATGGCCTGCCCGAGCAATTCGAGGTGCGTGACGACGACTCGGCGAACTGGGTCCTGCGCAAGATCGTGGAGGCGCGGCAGTATGCGCAGCGCGTAACGACGTGGGCGGAGCAGGAAAAAAAACGCGCCGAGCATCAGGAGGCGTTCTTCTGGAACCGCTTCGGCATGCAACTCCGGCGCTGGACGCAGCGGCAGATCGCTGAGCGCGGCGGCAAGCGCAAGAGTCTGGACCTGCCCGCCGGCCGGGTCGGGTTCCGAGCCGGCAAGGAGAAGCTCGTCGTCTGTGACGAAACAGCGGCGATCGCGTGGGCGGACACGCACTGCCCACAGGCCATCCAAGCGAAGCCTCGCCTGCTGATCAGCGAACTCCAACAGCACCTGAACGACACCGGCGAAGTGCCCGAGGGCGTCACCGTGCAGCCGGCCGGGGAAAGTTTCTACGTCAAGTAACCCATCACATTGTGCATCGCAGCAATCCAATCGAAAAGGAAGAACCATGACTCACCAGCCACACGACCGACACCTCGCCAGCAGCCTGCTTGCCGCACCAGATACCCCGCAGGCCGACCTGCCCCTGAGCGACGAAATGGCGTTCCTTACTGACGCGCTCAGCCAATTCGCCGTCGGCGGGCTGTATCTGCTCGGCGGCACGCCGGGTTCAGGCAAATCGCTTCTGGCGTTGCAGGTGGCGCTGGACCTGGCGAAGAACGGGCACAAAAGCCTGATGCTCCTGACCGAGCAAGGCTCGGCCGCACTCAAACAGAGGGCCATCCACATGGCCAGCGACCTGCCGCCGGAGCAGGCCAAGGCGGCGATCGGCGCCATCGACTACAACGACACGTTGCGCGATGTGGCCAGCCTGCCCGCCTACGCCGCGCGGGAAATCCTCAGCCCCCACGGTCGGCATCACGGGGTCAAGCTCGTCGTGCTCGACAGCATTCAGGGCGAAGGCCTCGCCGGTGCCGCCACGAAGGCCTACGGCAAGGTGTTGGAATTCGGCCGACTCTGCGCCAGTGCCGGCATCACCACCGTCCTCGTCTCGCATGTGACCAAGCGAGGTGACCTCGCCGGTCCCAAGACGCTGGAGCACGGCGTTGACGGCACCCTCCTGCTTCGACGAGCGATGCTCAATACGCTGTTGGCCGTCCGCAAAAACAGGTTCGGCCCACCACTGCTGCGCCCCATGCCGCTGGTGATCGATCCGTTGACGATGCGGCTCGCGCCTGCCCCGCATGCCGAGGCCCGGCCGGGCGCTGCCCGCACCTTCAGCGGCAGTCTCGGCCTGATGGAAGTTCAAGCCGCCGTGGCGGTGCCGCCGGATGGCCGCGTGGGCCGGACCACCGCACCGGGCCTGCCGCGCAAGGAGATCGAGCAGTTGCTCGACTGCATCGGCCAGATCGAGGGGCTGGAACTGAGCGACCTGGACTACCGCATCCAGTGTCGGCTGCCGCGCAGCGGGCAGTACATCGCCCACTTCGGCCTGCCGCTGTGCATCGCGCTCGTCGCCAGCTTCACGCGTAAGCCCGTGCCGGCGGATCACCTGTATCTGGGCGAAATCGATCTGTTCCGTCAGGTGCGCGAGGTGGCGCCGCCGGTGCTCGATGCGCTTGTCACCTCGCTGGCCGAAGGCCAATTGCCCTCACCGTTGACGTTGGTGGTGCCACCATCTGCGCTGCCGCACCTGCCGGCTGAAAACCCACCTTCGCTGCGGCTTGTGCCGTGTGCGACGCTCGAAGAGGCGATCTATGCCACCTGGCCTGAACTGCGGTGATCTCCATGGACTCACTTCTCATGACCTTGGGAGAAACGCATCATGAAACGTCAATTGCCCATGCCTGACTATGCCCTGACGCTGTTGCATAAACAGATGTGCATGAAATGCGGTGCTGGTTTCACGCGTGATCATGTTTCGCATATCGGGATATGCCATTGCAGGGGCGGCCACTATTTCTTCTACGCCACCGTCTGCTCGAAATGCGAAGAATCCGTGACGGTGATCGTGACGACCCAGGGCGAGATGACGGTGCAACGGTTGGCCGACGAGTTGGGCGGTCAGGTCCAGGGCCAGACCGAAGACGCCGTCCCCCGTGAAGGTGGCAACGATCTGTCGCCGTCTCCATCAGCCGGGCCACCCCCTCGGCCGATCGGTGCCGCGGAAGTCGAGCGTTTTCTGGCAGTGATGCACAAGGCCAAAACGTATGAGGAAGTCCTGCGAGCCATCGGAATGACATCGAAGGAGATCAGAAAGTATCGCTACAAGCGGTCATAACCCTCATGAAAGACGCGCCCCGCCATGGTAAGGAACATCACGATGCAGACCATCAATAACTGGGAAGTGCGATTTTATGGCGACCCCGAATCCCCACTGCCTCGGTTCTATCTGGAACTGGTGCATCAGCAGTCGAACCTGCGGGTCGGTGGCTGGCTTATCCGGTTCGACGATGGCACGGTGCTTGACGACTACGACGAGAGCGACCTGATGCTACCGATGCGGATGGCGGATGATCTGCTCGTCAACCTGCTTGATTACTGGTGGGACGACCTGACCGAGGGATTCTGGATCGAAGACGCGTTGGAGTGGCTTATCGACCCTGCCTACGGCAGCGCCGACGATACACAAGAGGTCAAAGGCTTGATCGAACGGGCCATCCTTTTCCACAGCCAGTAGTCCGTCACAACCGTCGCTGAGAAAAAAGAAGGAGTTTTTCATGGCCATTCGGAAGAACCAACCAACGGCCCCGTGCATCGAGCGCATCGCCGTACGACCGGCTTCAGAGGAGGAGTCGGCGACGGCGATCGCCGCGCTCGATGCGTTGCTGGTGGAGTTGGTCCATCAGGTTCGAGCCGATCAGGAGGGGGAAACCCATGACGATCAATGATGTACGACGTGAAGACAAGTGGCGCGGTCTGCGCTTCATTATTCTGGTTCGCCAAAGCGACGACAGCCAGGGCAGCACGAGCACCGAAGCTCAGTTGCAGTGGCTCCGAGCGGAGGGAGAGCGGCTGGGCATGGTGCTCGTTGACGAGATTATTCTCAACGGCGTCACTGGATCGCTGCCTGGTAAGCGCGACGACCTGCCACAACTGCTCGACCGCAAACGCGATCAGGACGACTTCGACGTTCTGGTCGTCCAGAGACTGGATCGGTTGACGCGCGGCGGCACCAGCCACGGCTTCTGGATTGATCATGAATTCGAGAAGGCGGGGATTACCATTCTCGCCACCGGCGACGATCTGCCAGAGGATGGCCGTTATGGTGGTCTGATCAAGGCTGCCAAGTATGACGCCGCCCGCGAGCAGGCCCGCTCCATCGGGCAGCGGTCGGTGCAGGGCATGATGCATGCCATCAAACAAGGCAGAAATTGCGTCGCCTCGCGCACGTCCTATGGCTGTGATCGCCTTTATCTGACAAGCGACGGCAAGCCGTCGTTCGTTATCCGCAATCTCGCTGATGGGCGGCAACATAAGCTGACCCACGACAAGAATGAGATCATCGACACGCTCGGCCAAGCCGGCGGGGGCGTGAAAGGCCACTACCGCAAGCAGAAGGACGAGCATGTCTTGATCGTGCCCGGCGAGGATGTGAAGGTCGGCGTGGTGCGCGACATCTTCGACCTGCACTACAACCAGCACTGGGGCGGAAAACGCATCGCCGACTTGCTCAACCGTCGCGGCATCCGCTCGCCAGCCGGCAAGGGCTGGAGCCAGCGGCAAGTTGAGTCGATCTACGAAAACCCCATCTACTGCGGCGTCGCGCTCGGCCAACGGATCAGTCAGGGCATCTATTATAAGCGTGGCGAACAGCATCCCGAGGCGGTCAATCTGGACGCCAAGACGCTGGCCAATTGCCATGTCGCGCCCAAGCAGCATCGCCCGCCGACAGAGTGGTTGTGGCAGGACCAGCCGTTGATGAAGGACTTCCTGCCCGAACCGGTCGCCGTCAAGGCGCGGCAGGAGATCGAGAAAGTGTTGCTGGAGCGATGGCAGCGGCGTCAGGACCCCACGCAGCCCACGCGATCGACGAACAAGCACAAAAACAGCGCCTACATCCTGACGGGCCTGCTGTTCGCGAAACAGGACGGCGAAGACCTCAGCGGTGTGATGTGCGGCAACGAGGGCCATCGCAAGCGCTACTACCGCAATCGCAAGGCCAACGCCACCTACTGCAAAGGGTCGGTGCTCAACCGTCTCATCTCCGCCGAAGCGTTGGAGACGGCCGTGGTCAAACTCCTGCGCAACGTGTTGCTCGATGCGCCGATGCTGCGCGAGCGGGTCCTGCAAGCCATCGCCGATCGTCCCTCCACCGATGCCAGCCGAACACAACTGGCCGAAGCTCAGCGAGAGCGGGATGCGATCGCCAAACGCGTGCAGTTGATCTTTCAGACCTTTGACGACGCCGACCTGGCGGATGCCAAGCCCGTATTGAAGGGCCTTAACGCCCAGGGTCGTGCCCTCGAGCATCGCATCGCTGAACTGACTCGTGCGTTGGAATACGTGGACGCTGACTCGGCCCCCGAAGAACTGGCCGACCGTGTCATCGAGCGTCTCAGCGGCATCGACGCCCAACTGCCCAACCTTCCCGCCGTAACCCTCCGCAACGTGCTGCGAGCATTCGTGGAACGGATCGAGGTGGACATGGCCAGCAAAAACGCCGCCGTCAGTCTGCGGTTGCCGCCTTGGGCGCTCCACAGGGGCGATTTGGCGATGTGCCTCGCACCCAGTTCAGCGTCACCAACTGGGCACGAGACACATCAGCACGACGGGTTGGTGATCCACCTCACCCACGCCGACTGCCGGTACGTTCACACCCGTGGCAGCACGACCGTGCCGCCGTGCTATGACTGCCGACGGCGGGCGGCGTAAGGGGCACTCTGCGCCAATCTGGTGGACGGCTGACTCGATCGTCGCACGTCGGTCGATCAACATGATAGAGGGCGCCACAACCATCCCTGTCCCGCAATCATGCAACGCTGCCGCCGCAGGCCGCAAGTGTCTACGGGACCGATCTTTGACAAGTAAATACTGGCTCAGGCCAGGCACCGGTTAACCATGCCTACCTCAAAATGGGCAGATCACCTCTGGTCGCAGCCACTACGGCCGCACATTCGTTTCGATGCGATCGACTTGAGTGACGCATTCGACGATGCCATGAGCATGTTGTGCGGCGACGAACACAGGATCACCATGTATGTGGTCTGTCACGGAATACACTACA
Source organism: Phycisphaerales bacterium AB-hyl4 (assembly GCA_041821185.1). Classification (NCBI taxonomy): domain Bacteria; kingdom Pseudomonadati; phylum Planctomycetota; class Phycisphaerae; order Phycisphaerales; family Phycisphaeraceae; genus Natronomicrosphaera; species Natronomicrosphaera hydrolytica. The sequence continues at coordinate 78,150 of JBGUBD010000004.1, forward strand.
CGATCCGTGAACTGAGTGTTACCAGGCAATCGATCAGGAAAGCACAGGCGGGGATGCCGCTTGGCTCCTGCAAGGTAGGTACGTCAGCAGCTAAACCGGTGTTGTCGCGAGCCGGTTGTATAGCTGCGATGGGTGCGCGACACGTACGGGGTTTTCGCTGCATTGAGCCTGCGCCTTGATTCACGTACCTGCGCCGCCATTGAAAAGCAGGAACCATGCCATCCCCACACCCGCCGCGACCGCCAGCGTGCGGATCATGCCCCACTTGAACTGGAACATGGCAATGAACGCTCCGGCGGTGATAAGCAACGACGCCACGTTAATCGTCGCCCACTCCGGTACAAGCAGGCGAACACCGAACCCGCGCCACTCTTCGATGCGATCGAACATCACATGAACACCGAACCAGATCGCCAGGTTCAGCACCACACCGACGACAGCGGCGGTGATGGTCGACAGTGCAGCGCTGAGCACCTTATTGCCCCGCAGGTGTTCGATGTAGGGCGCGCCCAGGAAAATCCACAGGAAGCAAGGCGTAAACGTGACCCACGTCGTGACGATCGAGCCGAGGATGCCCGCCATGATCGGGTCGAACGGTTCCGGGAAGCGGTACGCGCCCATGAAGCCGACGAACTGCACGATCTGAATCAGCGGCCCCGGCGTGGTCTCGGCCATGCCCAGCCCGTCGAGCATCTCGCCGGGCATCAGCCACTGGTACGTCTCCACCGCCTGCTGGGCAATGTAGGCCAGCACCGAATAGGCCCCGCCAAAGGTGACCACCGCCGCTTTGCTGAAAAAGATCGCCTCGGCGGCCAGCACATGCTCGCGCCCGAACACGGCCACCAGCGCCGCCACCGGTACGAACCATAGCGGCAGCCAGACCGCCAGCACCTTCAACGTTCGGCCCCAGCTTGGCCGGGTGTGTGCCTCGGCATGATCCGCCAGCGCCGCCGCCGGGCCGTTGTCTTCGCCGTGCCCCTTGAGTACCGCGAACAGGCTTGGCCACAGTCGACCGCCGATCAGCCCGAGCAGGCCCGCTCCGAGCACGATGATGGGAAACGGCACCTCGAAGAAGAAAATGCCGACGAACGCCAGCGCCGCGATGGCCACCATCAGCCGATTCTTCAATGCCTTGCTGCCGATGCGGATCACGGCCGAGATGACCACCGCCAGCACTGCCGCCTTGAGTCCGAAGAACAGCGCCTGCACCAGCGTCGCGTCCTGGTAGACAGCGTAGATCAGCGACAGCGCGAGGATCGCCACGAAGCCCGGCAGGATGAACAGCCCGCCGGCCACCAGCCCACCGCGCCAGCCGTGCAGCAGCCAGCCGATGTAAGTGGCCAGTTGCTGCGCTTCGGGCCCGGGCAGGAGCATGCAGTAGTTCAGTGCGTGCAGAAAGCGGTTCTCGCTGACCCAGCGTTTCTCGTCGACGAGGATGCGGTGCATGACCGCGATCTGCCCCGCCGGCCCGCCGAAGGACAACGCCGCCACCCGGCACCAGACCTTGAAGGCTTCGCCGAACGAGACGCGATGGCCGGTAAAGGCGCTGCTGCTTTCCGCCAGCAATGTCGCACCACTTGCCGTCGATGTATCACAGGGAAGTTCAGAATGATTGTCAGACAATGCGATCACTCCAAGCAAATCGCACTGGCTTTCACCCAGTAGCGAGACAGCCATTCTGACCGAGGGGGCGAAGCTTGTCCACGGGTAACGCCGACCGGCGTCTGCCGTGCCGATTACTCTTCCTCGCCATCAGCAAATACGCGGATGTGCCGTGGGCGGACGTACACCTTGCTGCCGGCTGCCAGGTTCATCGTCGCGAAGCGTTCCTGAGAGATTTCCGAAGTTAATCGCTGATTGGCGCTGGTCAGCAGTTCGACGCGTGCCAGCGGGCCGGCGGAATGAACGCGGACGACTTGCGCTTCGAGCGACGGCAGACCGTTGGTCTTGGTGTCGATCGTCACGTCATAGGGGCGGATGAACACGCGGGCATCGCCAGCGATCTGCCTGCGATCTTCGGGGAATGGAAGCTCCAGTGAACTGAACTGGACCGTGCCGCCACCGACGCTGCCGTGGAAGGCGTTGACGTCGCCGAGGAAGTGCATAACGAACTCGGTTGCGGGGTGGTGGAATACATCGTCGGGCGTGCCGACCTGTTCAATCTTCCCTTGGTGCATGACGACGACGCGGTCGGCGACCTCCAAAGCCTCGTCCTGGTCGTGCGTGACGAAGACGCTGGTGACGTGCAGTTCGTCGTGCAATCGACGCAGCCAGGCACGCAGTTCCTTGCGGACCTTGGCGTCCAACGCCCCGAACGGCTCATCCAACAGCAGCACCTTGGGTTCCACCGCCAAAGCGCGAGCCAGTGCGACGCGCTGACGCTGTCCGCCGGAGAGTTGGTGTGGGTAGCGACCGGCCAGGCCATCGAGTTGCACGAGCTTGAGCAGTTCATGCACCTTATCGCGAATGAAGGCCTTGCTCGGCCGGTCGCGCCTGCGCTTGACGCGCAGGCCGAAGGCGACGTTCTCAAAGACGCTCATGTGACGAAACAGTGCGTAGTGCTGGAAGACGAAACCGACCCCTCGCGAGCTGACGTGCCGGCGGGCGACATCTTCGTCATGAAAGTGGATCGAGCCTTGCTCGGGGTCGGCCTGCTCCAGGCCGGCGATGATGCGCAGCAGCGTCGTCTTGCCCGATCCCGAAGGTCCGAGCAGCGCGACCAGTTCGCCGGAGTTCACGTGCAGGCTGACGTCGTTCAACGCTTTGAACGTGCCAAAGGTCTTGCTGATGTTTTTAACTTCGATGCTCATGGTTCACTCTCCTGAACTTTCGCGAGTGGCGATGGCCAGGTCGCGAGCGATTTTCCATTCCACAACCGACTTCACCACCAGCGTGACCAGCGCGAGCATGGCCAGCAGTGACGCCACCGCGAACGAGGCGGTGAACATGTAGTCGTTGTAAAGCACTTCAATATGCAGCGGCATTGTGTTGGTTTCGCCCCGGATGCGGCCGGAAACGACGTAGACCGATCCGAACTCGCCCATGGCTCGGGCGTTGCAGAGGATGACGCCGTAGATCAGGCCCCACTTGATGTTCGGCAGCGTGATGCGCCAGAACGTCTGAAACCCGCTGGCCCCGAGGGTGAGGGCGGATTGCTCTTCTTCCGTGCCCTGAGCTTGCATGAGCGGGATGAGTTCGCGCACCACGAAGGGCATCGTGCCGAACGCGCTGACGATGATGATCGCCAGAGGTGTGAAGATGATCTGAATGCCCCACTCGCTCAGCGTCGGGCCGAACCAGCCGCGAGCGCCGAAAAGCAGGATGAAGATCATGCCCACGACCACCGGCGAGATGGCGAAGGGCAGATCGATGATGGTGATCAGGACGCTCTTGCCCCGGAAGTCGAACTTGGCGATCGCCCACGCGGCCGCGACGCCGAACACAGTATTCAAGGGCACCACAATGGCGGCGGTGATCAGCGTCAGACGGATCGCAGACAGCGAGTCGGTCTCACGGATGGCGGCGAGGTAGACCTGCAAGCCCTCCCCAAACGCATATGTGAACACGAGCACCAGCGGCATCAGCAACACAAGACTGATGAAGCCGAGCGCGATCGCAATCAGTGTCCTTCGAACCCAGGCCGACTCGCCCACCGCCGCTGGCAGCGGCGAGGATGAGGCGTGTGGTTGTATTGATGTTGCGATACTCATCTGTTCAAGTTCCTTTTTCGAGCTTCAGCCCTGGTATCGCCTGCTCCACCATTGCAGCAGATTGATCGCCAGCAGCAGGATGAATGCGGCGGTCAGCATGACCACGCTGATGGCGGTGGCCCCGTTGTAGTCGTAGTCCTCCAGCCGCACGACCACGAGCAGCGGCGCGATCTCCGTTCGGCCGGGCATGTTGCCTGCAATGAAAATCACCGAGCCGTACTCGCCCAGCGCCCGTGCAAACGCGAGGGCGAACCCGGTCAACAATGCCGGCAGCACCGCCGGGAAGATCACCCGGCGGAAGGTTTGAAGCCGGGACGCCCCCAGGCTCGCCGATGCTTCTTCGATTTCTTTCTCCAGGTCTTCAAGTGCCGGCTGAAGCGTTCGCACGACAAACGGCAGGCCGATGAGCGTGAGTGCGATCACGATGCCGACCCAGGTGTACGCGATCTGGATGCCGATCATGTCGAACCACTTGCCGATCCAGCCGGTGCGGGCGTAAAGCGTGGTCAGCGCGATGCCCGAGACGGCGGTGGGCAAGGCGAAGGGCAGGTCGACGATCGCATCGATCAGCCGTTTGCCGGGGAAGCTGTATCGCACGAGCACCCAGGCGACGATGAAGCCGAACACCGCGTTGAGCAGGGCCCCCACCAGCGAGGCCCCGAAGCTCAAGCGGTACGCGGCAAGCACACGCGGGTGGGCGATGCCCTTGGCCCAGAACTCGCTGAAACTCATCTGCGTCGCCGCCAGCACCAGTCCGCCAAGGGGGATCAGCAGCAGCAGCGTCATGTAAAGCAGCGTGAACCCCATGGTCAGGCCGAAGCCGGGCAGAACGCTGTGTTGTTTGAGTCGCAATGCCATGTCGCCCCTCTCGTGCGTGCATTCATGCGGCGGTGCCGCGTGTTAAAAACGAAACTGCAACTGAGCCCGCGCGGCAAGCTGATCGCCGGTTTCCGAAATCAGCAGTCCCTGGCCGGTGTTGGCGACCGGCACCGGGTCGAGGGCGTAGACCACCTCGAACGTCAGCTTGGCGTTGTGGCGATGCAGGTAGTAGTTCGCACCGACAGTGAGCAGGCTCACATCGCGCTGCGTGAGGTCGCGCGATCCGCCCTGGATGCCGCCGGCGTTGTTGCGGTAGTAGACGTTGTCGAAGTCGATCCACTCGTATCGGCCGAACAGTTCCACCTTGTCTGGCACGACGAACGCAGCCGCCTGGACGACCGCACCCCATTGCAGCGCTCCGTCAAGATTGTCCGGCAGGCCATTGAGCGAATCGGCGCTGAATCGCTGGCCCGTGATTGAGCCGAACATGCTGAATCCGTTGAGCTTGGCGGTCACATCGCCGGTCCACTTGAACACATCCGGCCGATTGAAGTCATTGCGCGTTCGGCCCCACTCGTAATCCGCGGCCGCACCGAGCAGCACCGCCACCTGGTCGCCGCTCCAACTCTGGTAGTCGCCGAACTGTCGCCAGCCGCGCGATACGTCATCGGCGACCAGCAGGTACTCGGCCCGGCCGGTGAGGGCGATATTCGTGCCTTCGTTATTGAAGTCGGTGCGAGCGTTGTACGAGCCGTTGTGTACCGTACCCGTCAGCCGAAGCCGATCCCACGGCTGCCAGGCAAGCTGCACGCCCTGGGCAAACTTGGTTGTGAAATAGTCGGCCGTGTACGAACGCTCGGCGGCAAGCTGGTTCGGTGCGCCGACGTTCTCCTCATGCAGGAACGAGGGCTTGAGCTGGCCGACACGAATGCTCAGATCATCGTTGAAGCGGTAACCGATCCACGCCCACGCGGCGCTGACCGATCCACCATTGCTTGAGTCCAGCCGCAGACGGTAGGTCCAGTTCGGGTTGATGAAGTGGCCCTGAAAATCGGTCTGCAATCGACGGAACTGAAAGCCGCCGGTGTCGCGGTCATCCGCTTCGCGGCGCTGATTTTGGATGTAGCGCACTTGGCCGACGATGCCCAGCCGCAACTCGTGGTTGCCGTCGTCGCTACGGATGAAATAGCCTCGGTTGTAGCCGGCCTGTACCGCCTGACTACGTCCATCGGCATCCGCGAGCGTCTCGTTAACCAAGGCACGCACTTCCTCTGCCCGGCGCTCGTCGAGCCAGCTATCGCTTTCGTCGGTCGCCCGCAGCCGCTGCAACTCAGTGTCCTGCGCTTCGACGCGTGTCTTGAGCGCGGCAAGCTCAGCCTCCAGTCGTTGCAGACTGGTCGAGTCGTCGGCGAATGCCGTCGGGTTGTGTGCCAGTGCGAACAAAATTCCAGTTCCCAAGAGTGTTGCTGTCGTTTTCATAACCGAAGCTCCTTGTAACCGGCCGAGGCAGTACAGGGCCGGCCTAAGTGAAGCTCCGGTTGTCCGGTCGCTTGCGTATTTGTTGTTATCCCGACACACGTGTGTCGAGCGGGTTGTCGAATCGTTGTTTCTCGCTGACTTCAAGCTGGACCACATGCCCATCGTGAATCGTCAGCGTCAGTTGCCCGAACCGCAGGCCGGCTGCTTTGCGTTGCACCTCCGCCAGCCAGGCACTCTCGCGCAACGGCGGGGCACGATGGTGTTGTGATGCATCGGTTGGCATGGGTCATCCTTCACGGGGTGTAAATCTGGTCGAATGTTCCGCCGTCGCGGAAGTGCACGCGGTTGGCTTCGTCCCAACCGCCGAACACGTCGTCGATGGTGAACATCTCCACGTCGGGGAACTGATCGCGGTATTTTTCTTGAGCTGCCTCGGCCACCGGTCGGTAGTAGTACCGACCTGCCAGGTCCTGCCCCACGTCGGTATAGAGATATTCCAGGTACGCTTGTGCCACGTCGGTCGTACCATGACGCTCGGCGTTGCGCTCCACCAGCGCCACCGTCGGCTCGGCAAGAATGCTCACCGGCGGCACGACCATCTCTAGGCCCGCTTCGTCCAACTCCCGGCTGCCAAGCAGAATCTCGTTTTCCCAGTTGATCAGCACATCACCCAGCCCACGTTGGATGAAGGTGTTGGTCGCGCCGCGGGCGGCTGTGTCGAGCACAGGCACGTTGTTGTAGATTGCCGCGACAAAAGCTTGAGCGGCCTGTTGAGCCGACGCCACCTCGTCGGCATGGGCGGGGTCGTTCAGCTTGGCCACAAAGTCCGGGCCAAGCTCGCGCTGAAGTGCCGCGCCCCACATGGCCAGGTAGTTCCACCGTGCCACGCCAGAGGTTTTGGGGTTGGGCGTAATCACCTCCACATCGCTTCGGGTCAGGTCCTCCCACGTGTGGATGTTCTTCGGGTTGCCCTTGCGCACCAAAAAGGCGAGCGTGGACGAGTAAGGCGCGTTGTTATGCGGCAGCTTGCCCTGCCAGTCACGCGGCAGGCGGTCGGTCCGCTCGGCAATCGCGTCGATGTCGGCCGCAAGCGCCAGCGTCACTACGTCGGCTTCCAGGCCGTCGATCACCGCACGCGATTGACCGCCCGAGCCGCCATGCGACATACGGATGCGAACACGCTCGCCGGTCTGCTCATACCAGTGCTCGGCGAACGCCTGGTTGAACTCACGGTACAACTCCCGCGTCGGGTCGTACGACACGTTCAGGATCGTGCGATCCGTCGCTGCTTCGGAGTCGCCACAGCCGGTGAGCGACAGGCTCCCCAACAGGGCCGCGCCCGCCAGCGTGGCAAGGGTGTATGACTTGGCTCGGGTTCGTAACGATTTCATGGTCAGGTTTCCTTTCGCAGGTGCTTCGTTTGATGCAAGACGGTTTTCAAATCCGGACTTCAGCCCGGTGGTCAGGTTCCGCGTCAATCAGTTTCCTTCCGATCAGATCGAACAGCGGCGTCGTCAGGTAGCGCTCACCACTACTCGGGGCGAACGTGACGATGGTGTAATGCCGGTTCTCCGGCTCGGCCGCTATGCGTGCGGCGGCGGCAAGGTTCGCCCCCGTGCTGATCCCGGCCAAGATGCCCTCCTCGTGCGCCAGCCGACGCGCCCAGTGGATGGCTTCTTCCGCCGAGACGCGCTCGATGTCGTCGAGCAATTCACGATCAAGGTTGGTAGGTACGAAGCCCGCGCCGATGCCCTGAATGCGATGCGGTCCCGATTCGCCACCCGAGATCACCGGTGACTCGGCAGGCTCGACCGCCACCGCTGCGAGGTCAGGGTTCTTCTTGCGCAGGTAGCGTGTCGTGCCCGTGATCGTGCCGCCCGTGCCCACACCGGCGACGAGGACGTCGACCTTGCCATCCGTGTCCGCCCAGATTTCCGGCCCAGTGGTCTGCTCGTGAATGCGCGGGTTGGCGGGATTGTCGAACTGCTGCGGCAGCCAGCCGACCGATGTCTTCTTCAGAAGTTCATGGGCACGCTGAATCGCGCCCTTCATGCCCAGCGGGGCGGGCGTCAGTTCCAGGTTCGCCCCGAGCCCGCGCAGCAGCGCCCGCCGTTCGTGGCTCATTGATTCGGGCATCGTGAGCGTCAGCTTGTAGCCCTTCGCCGCCGCGACGAACGCCAGCGCGATGCCGGTATTGCCGCTGGTCGGCTCGATGATGTGCGTCCGGCCCGGCTCGATCTGGCCCGCCTGCTCCGCCGCCTCAAGCATCGCCCGACCGATGCGGTCCTTGACGCTCGACAGCGGGTTGAAAAACTCCAGTTTCAGCAGCACGGTCGCGTGCTCCGGCGGGATCACGCGGTTCAGCCGGACCAGCGGCGTGTGGCCGATGGTGCTGGTGATGTTCGGGAAGGTGGTGTGGTGCGGCACAAGGGGCTCTCCGGTGGCGTGGTCAACAATGGAACGTCCACCTGCTTAGAACAACCGTCGTGCCAGAGCGCAACATGGCCATTAGTAGCTTTTAATGCGTCACTTACGTTTTTAGGCCAGAATGCGGACCTTGGGATTCCATCTCATTTAACGGATTTAGCCGTTATATATTATGGACAACCGTGCTAAATGATGGTCTATTGGTTCCGATGGATCAGTTCCGCACCCTGCTTCTGGACGTGTGGCGCGAGGCGTGCCGGCACATCGAAATCGAGCGGTCAACCGAGACGATTGCCCGCATCCTGCCTCACCGCTTGCCCGTGGACCGCCTGGTCGTGTTTGCCTTTGACTTCACGCAAGGCCTTGCCATCCCGCGCGCGGACAGTCTCACCATTCCTCAGGATGTCGCGCCGCCTCGAACGTTGCGATCACCCGACCGCCGATTGCTTGAAGCGTGGTGCCGACGCCATGAGGTCATCCTTCACCGCCTCGGCGATCAGCAGCACGATGTCCTTCGCCTGCTCGCCGGCTCACCGCTGGATGGCAGTTGGCTCGCCGCGCCGCTGACCAGCGAGCATGGCTACGCCGGGGCCCTGCTGTTGCGCGCCCACCCGCCGGCGGAGTTCGAGCCGGAGCATGCCCGGATGGTTGAGTTGTTGATCGAGCCATTCTCTGTCGCATTGGAAAACGACCACCGCCTGCACGAACTCGACGCCTTGCGCGAAGCTGCCGAGGCGGACAAGCGATCAGCCCTCTCTCGTCTCGGACGTGAAGATTTAGTCGACACCATCGTCGGCGACGACGGCGGTTTGAAGGCAGTGATGGAACGCGCAGCTCTCGTGGCCCGTTCCGACCTGCCGGTGCTGATCCTTGGCGAAACCGGATCGGGCAAGGAAGTCATTGCCCGCGCCATTCACGAGCAGTGCCCGCGCGCCAAAGGCCCGTTCATTCGCGTCAACTGCGGCGCAATTCCGCCGGAGCTGATCGACTCGGAACTGTTTGGCCACGAAAAAGGCGCGTTTACCGGCGCGACCGCGTCCCGACGCGGCTGGTTCGAGCGAGCCGACGAAGGCACGCTGCTGCTTGATGAAATCGGCGAACTGACGCCTGCCGCACAGGTTCGCCTGCTCCGCGTGCTTCAGGAGGGAACGTTCGAGCGGGTCGGCGCGGAACGGCCGATCCATGTCAACGTTCGCATCATCGCCGCCACGCACCGCGATCTTCCCGCCATGGTGCAGGCCGGGCAGTTCCGCGAAGACCTCTGGTATCGCGTCGCCGGCTTCCCCATCGTGCTGCCGCCATTGCGCGAGCGCAAACAGGACATCCCCGCGCTCGCCACACACTTTGCCGAGCGCGCCGCAAGACGATTCGGCCTGCGTACGCAATCGCCGACTTCCACCGACCTGTCACTGCTCACCAACTACGATTGGCCCGGCAACATCCGCGAACTCGCCTCCGTGATCGACCGCGCCGCCATCCTCGGCGACGGCCATCGCCTGGCGATTGCCCAGGCCCTCGGTGGCGTCACCAGCCCCGACGCCACTCGGCCAAGTCAAACGCTTAACCCAACCGCACAACGCAACACGCTTGCCACCCTCGACGAAGCGACGCGGCAACACATCGAAGCTACCCTGGCCGCCACCCACGGCCGCATCGAAGGTGAACGCGGAGCAGCGAAACTGCTCGACATCAACCCTCACACCCTGCGTGCTCGCATGCGAAAGCTGGGCGTGGACTGGGCAAAGTATCGCTGACCATGCAAGACGCTCAATGGTGATCGCTATGTCGCGATGGCGAAACAAACTGAATCATCTACATTGAACCGACCCGCATCCCTTCAACACACTTCCCCGCCGGACACCGCTCCGTCTGCCAAGGCCGCGTTGCGCCTGAGCAACGAGGCCCCTGCCGACACGTTCATAAAGACGATGCTAGGGTAACACCTTCAATGGGCCGCAAGCCCGTATTCTGTGCGAAAGCACTCGGTCCCCGTGCCAGTCCCCAAGCGTCGGTCACCGTACGTCCCTGAAAGTAGACGATAATGTGTATTTCCGGTTTGCCAATCGACAGTATGTTACGACAAAGGCGACTGTTAAAGAATTTCAGAGAATTCCCAAGAATTGCCTTGACGAATCCCCCCCTCTCCGCTTCCCCTGCCATAGGGCCAGAAACCCCGTGTTTTACGGGGTTTTCTTTTGCGCCCACTATGCCGCCCCGCTGATCCGCAGTCATGCCGGCAGCGCATAGCGGCGCAGGCTGGCGCGATGTTTCGCGGCCCGATCCAGTCACCAGAGCAGTCACCTTGCCGCCCTCGGTCCCCGTCGCGGCCTGCTGCTCAGCGATCGGCGCGACCACCGGCAGCGCCGCCAGGGCTGCGGCCTGTTGGTCATCGTCGGTTTTGAGATATCGCTGTGTCGTGGTGATGCTGGCGTGACGGGCCAGCGTCCGCACTGTCTCCACGGATGCCCCGCTCTGGCCGATCGCGGTGCAGAAGCTCACGCGAAGCGCATGGAAGTCGAAGCGGCCTTGTGCGGTGTCGTAGGCGATCCCTATCGAAGGCTCGCTGACATCGGCGTGGACGGCTTTGTAGTAGAAGCGGCGGCGGCGGCGTTGGAGACATCCGAGAAAGGCGAGTCTACATCGAGATACCTCTGCAACTTTATGGCCGCGCTCCTGCTCATCAAGGCCTATGCACCATCAACGCCGCTACGCTGGCTCAACGGCGTCAAGGATAATTTGGAGCAATGGAGTGCGATGCGCCACGCACCCACCGTTCTGGAATCAGAAATTTACTCGCTAGCCAACCTTTTCCACAGTGACGCGAAGGGGCAATTACGGCGATGCGCATCAGGCGTGGTCGTATGCTTGGCCGACGGTTTGGCGGCGCACGAATGGCGATGGCTCAACGATAAGTGGCGACTCGCATCCTCAACTGAGCCCCGGCGAATTCTAGGAGCGACGCTCATCTGGTCAGATGAGGCGCTTTCTAACGAGATCGACGATTTCATCACCAATCGTCGTTGGACGACGCACCGTCTCCTGCATCATCTGCTGGCGTGCGGCGCGGCCATCGCATCGGTCGCACGCATCGACGATCTCCCCGCTGTGCGTGGCCCGATCGTCGTCATTCATCCGAACCTGTTTCCTCGCCAGCAACAGGAACAAATCGCCGGGTACGAATTTGGATCTGTACTAACCATTGGTGGCGCCGGTGCGACCTTCCCAATCCCGTGTGACTCGCCACCCGTTTCCAGTGCGACTGAGGATGAAGAGCCGTTTAGCTGGGTCAACGAGCTACCGTTTCAACATGTGCCGCTCGATTTCATTCAGCACTGCGCTGATAAAATCAATGTCGCGTCGCACAACTTGCGGGTTCTGACGCATGCGGACTCGATTCACTTGATGGTCATGCAAACATCGCCGCGTAAAGTCCGTCTGCTGATTCGCAATGACGACGCCATTTACCTGAGTACGGAAATTGATGCGGGTCAGAATATCAAGTGTGTCACAGTGTTGTCCGGTTTTATAACATCGTCCATTGAACCCAGTGGCTCTCGATTCAGAGTGAAAGTTCCCTTACGGGGCATGGCGATCGTTGACGTGACATTTGAGGCAGAGGTGATGTGTCCATCACAAATGAACTGAAATTGGGCGCTTCAGGGTTCTGTCTGGGTAGCCGGGGTGAACACACGCCAATTGACAGTTTACGGAATCTAATCGATCCCTCTGTCCAGCCCAATGGCCGGCGCAACTCTCCCTGTGCGCAACCCATCAAACGGGATTTCTCTCGAAAAGTTCGCGCATTCTTTTAACAGCAAAATGGGCTTGGAATCCGGAGTTCGCGCGCAGCGTAAGTGCGGATAATTTCAGCGTTTGATGCTGTTAAACACTTTTTTGGAGCGGTTGGTGGCGCGCGTTAAAAGCGCGAACTGGTTCGTGTTGCGCTTAGGGGTCGACCACCACATCGCCTGCCTGCAGCCAGGGATTCTCCGCCTCGCCTTCGACCAGGTCTTTCACGCGGATATGCGGCAGCCGGCGTTCACTGCCATCGGGCTGCTGACGCACGATCTCGATAACGGCAGGCACCCCCGTCCACTGTATGTTGTCCGCCGAGGCGATCAGTTGCAGCAGCGTCATGCCGTCCTCCGGCAGCACATAGGCACCGGGCCTGCCGACCGGTCCGGTGATATAGACGACCTGCCTCGCAGGCTCCGCGCCAGCCGCTGCTTCGAGTTGCCCATCAGCGTCGGCAGCGGCCAGTTGCAACTGCGCCTCGATCAACGCTTGCCGTGCCTGCTCTACGTCGTCCGGCGACGCCCGGCCCGCGTCCAGCAGTTGATGCACGCGATCCAGTTGCCGCTGGCGTAACGCCACCACGTTTCGCAGCAGATCGACACGTTGCGCGTCCGCATCGCCCGCCTCGGCCACCGGCTTGTCGCCCTCCCCGTCGCCAGCTTCTGGCTCGCTTGCCAGCCCGACCTGCCGGTCGATCAGTTCTTGCATCGTCATGCCCGTCTGCTCTGCGAGCCGACGATCGACCGCCTCAACATCGGTTTCCCAGTGGGCCGCATTGTCGTTGAATGCTACGCTGATGCCTGTGTCGTCGCTGTGCTCGGGTCGCTGGAAGACGGCAATCGTATCCTTGTCGAAATCCTGGACGAGGCTCGGCACGAGAATGTAGGACGCATTTCGCCGCAGCCAGTCGTGCTGACGTTGCTGCGGCCATTGGTCGAAGTCTGCAGGTAATTCCACCTGGCCCGTCGGAGAAAGGAGATAGTCGGCGGTGACGATCTGCCTTTCGTACAGTACAGCGACATCGTCGGGCAGAGGGCTGTCGCGATCATGCTGGCCCACCATTTCTATTCCTACCATCACCATAGCTTGGTGAATCCCGCGTGCCTGCGTGATGGACTGTTGGCGTCTGGTGATCGTGTTGGTTTGTGGCTGCTGCTTCCGCCACTCGTCGTCGTCAGCACGAACACGTTCGAGGAGCATTCGCTCGTCATCGGCTTGAGCGTCTGGATGCGTCAGCACGAGTTGATCGCCTTCCCAACGGGCGACCAGCCATGCGTCCTCGTCGTCGTTGAGGTAGATCTGCAGTTGCTCATCATCTTGGACGTATCGGCCGGTCGTTGAAACCTCGCCCGGTCGATCTTCCGCCACCACACGGCCATCGGCCCGAAACTCGATGACGAATGGTGACGTCCGGTCGGCCATGCGCCATCCGCCATGACCAGCGACCGCCATGTACATCCGCATTTACGTGAATCCAACGTCAGCCACGCCGATTTCGCTTCAGCGAATCGTTCCATATCTAGCGGTCAGCCCACCACTTGCCTGCGTCAGAGTTTCTGAACAGGGAGGGGTTACATCGCTGGATTGTCAGTCGTTCGCCAGTGCATTTTCAAAAAAAGCGACTGAGCGGTTGGCGCCCCATGCGTGTGGGCCTTGGAACAGGTCGAGTTCAAGACGGTCGGCCACCCCCGCCGCCTCGTAGATTTTCTGCACCTGTTCATAGCAGCTCATGGCCGACTCGATGCGGAAGCATTCGTCGTGGACGCCGATTTCGACCAGCAGCGGCCGCGGAGCGATGAGCCCGTGCAGATCCGGCACGTCGCAGAGGGCGTACAGCCCGGGCGTTAGTTGACTGCCGCAGGCGTTGACATCGCGCATCACGAAGTCGGCGAAACGGTCGCTGTAGCAGATGATGTCGGCTGCGGCGACACGTTCGTCGCAAAGCGCGATCCAGGTCGCCATCGTGCCGCCGAAGCTCAGGCCCATCACGCCGATGCGGTCGGCGTCGACGTAGGGCTGCTGGCACAAATAATCCAGCGCGCACGAGCCGTCGTGAACGTTCAGGCCGAGCATGGTCATGCCCAGCACGCTGGCGCGGAGGTAGTGAAGGTTGCACAGGTCGCGGTTGTGGGCGATGTCGTGGTGGTGGGGCTTTTTGCGGTCATCGCGATCGCCGAAGCCGCGCCAGTCGATGGCCATGGTGACGAAGCCGGCCTTGGCCATTTGCAGTCCGTAGTCGTAGTTGAGTTCCTTGATAGTCTCGGCGTGCTCGGGGGAAGTGTCGTTGCCCATGACGGACTCTTTGCCGAACGGGCCGTGGCCGTGGCAGGCGAGGATGGCGGGCCGGGGGCCGGTCGCATTGGCGGGGCGAAACACGTAGGCCGTGGCGGAGAGGCCCGGTTCAACGTCGAAAATGAGCTTCTGCTTGATGAGCCCATCCGCTTGCCATTCGACGAGAATCTCCGGGCTCAGCGATGGCTTTTCTGGCAGGCGGCCGAGCGTCTGGCGCACCTTTGGCAGCAGCGCTGCACGCCACGTCTCCCACTCCACTGCTGTTGAGCCCGCGAAACGGTGCTCCGGCGTGTGATCACGGGCGAGATTCAGCCAGTGCTGGTCGATGGAAAGGTTGCGAGGCATGGCGGGGGGAATCTCCGATCGTTGTGAGGTACCTCTGATGCATGAGCACGTTGCGCCACCGCAAATAGCACGGGGGATGACAGTATCGCCACGATCGACGAACCGCCCTGTCAGTGAAAATCTCATTTCATTATCGCGACGAACGGACATACCAAAGCCTCAATAATTGGCCGCTGATTGAGACGAGCTTGCCACCACTTTTGCCCTAGGTCAACTCGCCTGTCGCGAACACCTCGGCGAGCTGCTGCTCAAGCATGACCACCGGCAGGCAGCGTGCAGCGAGCAAGAAACAGGGGATGAAGCGCGAGGAGAGACCGCAGCATGATCCATTTACGCGAGCCTCACATTCGGACGAACTCACGCTTGGCACCGGCTTGTCATGCAGCGTTGATCGACACGGTGGCCCTGCACCACACGCCTTCTCAATCAGCCATGTCACCGCCCCGGGCAACTTCGCCCGCCGTGTCAGTGTTGCTGCCGGCGATCGCGCCGCTGCGAAAAACGCATCGGCCTGCAACATACATCTCCACATCGACGTGATATTGATCAATGACGGCCGGGTCCGGATCGACGCCGAGGCCAGGTGATTCCGGTACACGAATCTGACCGTCTGCATCAAGCCTCAGTTGATCCTTTGTCAGCCGTGTGGCTAAATCGCTGGCCTCGACCGGATACTCGCACAAGGTGTGGTCGGCCATGCCCGCGTAGGGTTGAAGCGAAGCCGACAGGGCCAGGTGCGTCGTGAAGGTGTGGTTGACATAGGTGACGTCATGCGCGTTTGCATATTCGGCCACCCGTCGCGCCGGGGTGATGCCGCCGATCCTGCCCGTGTCGATCTGGACGTAGCCGATGCCGCCATGGTCGATCAGGTGGCGGGCCATGTGAAAGTTATGTGCGCCCTCACCGGCCGCCATTTGCACACGGCTGCCCCGGGCCGTCAGTTCCCGGTAAGCCGCCAACGCGCCACTGACGAACGGCTCCTCCAGCCAGGTCACCTCGAAGGCATCCAGCATGGACAGCCGGGCGGCCGCTGCAGAGACATCTTCGTCCCATACCGTGCCGGCGTCGACGAGCAACATCAACTCGCTGCCAAGCCCTTCCCGCGCCGCCGCTACTTGCTCGCGGTCGGCGTCCACACTTCCCTGACCGAATGGACCCCATCCGAACTTCACCGCGGCGTAGCCCGCATCACGCATTGTACGGGCCTTGGCCAGGGTCTGCTGCGGGTCGTCGCCGAACAGTTGCGATGCGTACGGCGTCTTAGGGTAGGCCTGCTTGTCACCCAGCAGCCGGTAGACCGGCTCGCCCCGCCGCTTGCCCAGCAGATCCCACAAGGCGATGTCGATGCCTGAGAGGGTGTGGTCGGTCTGGGCGATATCCAGGCCGAGCTTGCGCACCTCGGCGTTGATGCGGGCGATGTCCGCCGGAGTTTCGAGCCGCTGACCGAGCACGCCGTCACGCACCGGCCGACAGGCCGAATGCGACATGGGACAGGCCCAGTTCGCCATCGACACCAGGGGTGAAGTTTCACATTCACCCCAACCGACCCACTGTCCCGCCGCGATCCGCACCAGCAAGGCATCCTGACTGCCATCGCCGATGTTCTTGATTGCCGGCATGGCAAGGTAATACAGGTCCACCGATTCAATCTTCATCGTCCGTTTCCCACCTCGCCGTGTGCCCGGCTTGTTCAGAATGTAACGGTCAGCCCACCGTCGACCACCAACACCTGGCCGGTGATATAGGTCGCATCCGGTCCGCAAAGAAAGAACGCGACGCCCGCAATCTCTTCAGGCTCAGCCGCACGCCGCAGTGGCAGATGATCGCCACGAACGTAGTTGTCCCGGAACCAGTCGCTCTCCAGTTCACTGACCCCCTCGACGACGCTCATCGGCGTCCGCACGAAGCCTGGAGCGATGGCATTGACGAGAATATGTCGATCCGCGAGTTCCAGTGCCAGTGCCCGGCAGTATTGCTCGATCGCCGCCTTGGCCATCCCATACGCGCTGGCCAGCCGCTCGGCCCGCCGACTGTGGATCGACGTGACATGCACCAGTCGTCCGCCCTCAGCCATCAACGGCACCACGGCTCGCGTCAGGTAAGTGGCGCCGTTCACCATGATGTCGAACGGCTTTCTCCACTGAGCGATGTCACTGTCCACCGCCTGCTCCGGCCCGACGACGCCGGCGCTGTTGACCACCGCGTCCAAACCGCCCCACGCGTCGCAGATCATGGTAGTCAGGGTTGAGATGCTGGCCGGGTCGCTGTAATCCCCGGCGAGCATGAGATGATCGTCGCCGATCAGATCCTGTCGAACTGCTTCGAGTTGCGATGCCCGCCGGGCGAACAGACAGACCTGCCACCCTTCGCGGGCAAAGCGTTGGGCTGTGGCTTGGCCGATGCCGGAGGAGGCACCGCAGATTAGCACGCGAGCCCCCGGCGTCTGTTTATCGTTTGGTGAGATCGTGGCGCTCATGGCGTGTTTGCCTCCAATGCATCGATACACCACGCCAAAGCTTGCGGAAAATGTTGAAGGGGCGCGTTGTGATCGCCACCCTGTATTTCATGATACTGAAAGGTGGCTCGGCCTCGTAGGCGCTCCGCCAGTAGCCGAGACTGGTCCACCGGTATCGTCTCGTCCGCCGTGCCATGAACAATCGCCAAGGGCATTACCAATTTCTGGTGATTCTTTCGTACGTTGTCGCCTTCATACGCCGTGGGCACCTTGGCTGGCGTTCCCCCATACGACCATTCAATCGCGTCAGCAATCTCACACAGAAGTGGCGAAGTCGCACAGCCGTGCCTGCACCATTGATGGTAATCGCCCACGTCTGTCGCGGGGCATAGTGCGACCGCTGCAGCCACGTCCTGAGGGTGGTTCGCGGTAAAGGTCAACGTGCCGGTGCCGCCCATGGAGCCACCCACCAGGATCACCTGCTTGGTCCCATGGTTCGTGTGAAGCCAGTGAAGCAAGCCGGCGAGATCCATCTGGGCAGCGGGGCCCATCCAGGCATTACCACGCAGGTTCGGCAGAACGACACCCATGCTCATGTCGCCCAGCATCGGCCACCATCGCTTCCGGATGTCCGGACGCGTCAGCAACTGATCGCCCGATGCATTGTGGCCGTGTAGCACCACCAGCCATCGCGACATCCGCCGGGGGTTGCGGATCAGTACCCAGTCTTCGTAACCATCCACAGCGCTACGATACTGCAGCCGTTCAAAGCCATCAGGTGCGTTGGGTGCTTCATAGCGGCCTTTCGCGACGATTTCAATTGCCGTCGCGTCGGCACATCGGGGGGGAAACTGACTATGCATGCACATTACCCCCGTGTTCCAATGACAGCGGAATGCAGCGATCGCCCAGAATGGCATGGAGTAGATTGTCCGTCGGATGCCCCCGGCCGAGATGCTGCATGAAGCTTTCCGCAAATACAACCCCGACCGCCTGCCCCTGCACCTGGGCATCCACCTCCATCTGCTGCAGATAGTCGTCCATGCCATTGACGTACTGCAGCCATGATCGCTGAGACGCGTGACATGCGAGCATCTCCCGCTTGATATCGATGACGGCGGAGATATCCACCGCCATCTGCATCGGCAGCGGTCGGCCGTAGATATCACTCAGGCCGGCCGCATGGCAGTAATACAAGTGGGGTATCCCGGCCGTGGCGATGCTGGGTTCGCCGCAATCGTAATTCGGTACTGAGGCGATGAATGCTGCCGTCCGCACCAGGCGTGAGGTTTCTTCGTGGTCCACAAGATAATCAGTCGGCGGCGGCGCAAAAACAATCTGCGGATCGACCTCCCGCATGATGCGAACCGCCTGACGCAAATGCCATGAATCGTATTGGATACACAGGTCGTGGCCACCAGCATAATGGTAATGGCCACCCAGAAGGTCGGCCGCCGCAGCCGCTTCCTTCAATCGCACGGCACGGATCGCCTCTCCCCCGAGCACGACAGACCCAACCTCGCCACCTGCCATTGTGGCGATATGAATCTCCCACCCAGCCTGCTCCAACAGCGCCAGCGTGCCGGACACCTGGAACTCCACATCGTCAGGATGGCAGTGAAAAGCAAGGACTCGCTTCATGTTGACGCTCATTGCAGTTTGGCCTCGTCCAGTTTAAAACAGCGCATGTCATCTGAACACGCAGCATCAACACGATGCGTTGAATCGCAGTTCAACGGTTGCGTCGCCCCGGTATCCATTGATCCGGACGGTCTCAGTTGCCGCGTCGTACTCGCCCATGCTGCACGCCGTTGCACGCAGCCCGTCAGGATGAGGCAACCTGATAACCACGGTGGCAGGCAGCGGCCGCTTCGCTCCCTGCACATGGGCGGTGATAACGCCTTGGTCCAGACGACTGTCCACGCTTAGCGAAACCGGCCCGAAATAACTCACCAGCCCGGTGAATGACAACGTCTTGCCCTCGGCCAGCCATCGCCGTGGAATCCCCTGCAGCAGTCGCAGCGTCTGGTCCACCTCCAGCATCAGCATCCAGCGTGTCTGCATGAGGAACCACGCTTCCTCGTGCGTCTTGTGTACACCCGTGCGATACTGATGTTCCCAGAAGGTGTAGGTTTCGCGGTCGGCCTGCGCGGCCATGGCGTTGTAGTAGCATTCGAGAAAAGCTGATACTTCGCCCCGCCTCAGATGAGCATAGTCGTGCCGGCAGTAGTATGGCTGCGACGCTGTCACGTTGCGCACGGTATTCAAACGATGGTGCGTGCGCAGCAGTATCTCAGCAAGCGGGGTGTCCGCCGCGAGCACCTCCTGGAAAATCAGGTGCAGCGGACCGATCGCCGCGTCGTGAATCGTGAAACTGCTATGCGTCAGTGCGATATTCCGGTCGGCCAGCAGTGACATGGCGCCTTCCGACTGGACAAAAGGCCCCACGGTCGGCATCCACGTCCCATCTTCCAGAGGCACCACAGGCCCGCGTGCAACCGCCTCGCGAAGGGCGACAAGAATATCCTGCCTCATCTGATCCGCTTCGCCAGCCAGCTCGTCGCTTCGCCGCGGATCCATCGTCCTGAGCATTTCCGCAGCACGCGCAAGGCCGAGGCAGGTATATCCCGCGTTCATGAAATAATGGTGCGACACCTCCGGATCGGCAACCGATCCGTCGATCATGCCATAGCCTCGCCCGCGATGCGCTTCGGTCATGTTGCGATGACGCCAGGCGATGAGAAAGTCGCAGGCCCGGTGTACGTGCTTCGCGATTCGTCGTACCCAGTTCTCGTCGCGTGTGTAGCGGTAATGCTCCCCAGCGGTCCATAGGACCGGGCCTGTCTCCGACTGGTAGTTCTGGTAGTTCTGCATCTGGCCGGATGGCCGCTGCTTGTCAAAGAAGTACTGCAAGCATCGCCGTGCCAGGTCGTGACGACCGATCGTGTCATAGTATTGAATGATCGGCGAACTTTCCGTACCAATCGGCGCGTATCGACCGACGCATGGCGCCAACGGCCCGACTGCCTCATGTCCATAGGTGATCAGGTCCAGATGCAGCACACCCGCTTTCAGCATTTCCTCCAGCCGCTGCTCCGGAAGCTGCACCGAGGCCGTCTTGCCCAGCTTTTCACGCCAGAAGGTCCGGCAGCGCTCGTGCCGCTGTGCAAACGATAGGGACTCGTCATCGAGCAAACGTTGAGCCCGTGCCTCGACAATCGGTTGATGCGGAATGTAAAATTCCATCGTTGCTTCGCCGCCTGGAGGCACGAGGACTGCTACCTCGACCTGCCGCAGCGGCGCCCCGTCGAGCCGTGCCACGCAATACACACGATCCCTGCTGAACCGGCCCTGGCCTGGGTAGTCTGCGTAATCATCACGCGTAACGGCCTGGCTGGTATGCACATGTTCGGGGTTGGGAGCCTGGAACCATGCGTAGGCGGGGGCCTTCGTGTTATTGCGTGCAGTAACCTGTATGCACAGGAGCGTCTGCTCGCCCAGTGCGTCATACTCCTCAGGCTCCAGTTCAACAGCGCGCTGCTGCTGCTTGGGCGTCTGCGAGCATCCGAATGCATGGCGATCTGCCACTAGGTAATGGGTCCCGCGAAGCGTTTCAGCCGACAGCGGCGTCCATTCCAGATCAGCAAAAGCGGTGAGGTGATAGTCGATGCCGGCATCCTGCGCTCGGCTGAGCACAATCGGAAGGCAGCCATCCTCAAGGCGACGTGTCACGTCCACCGTGCAGTTGGTTCCACGTCCGACGACGAAGCCGTACTCGACCGGCTGCCCGTTCGTTTCGGAAAGGCCTATCCCTTGAATGGGCACCTTCGGCCGAACCACACCCCAGTAGCCGCGGTCAACCAGCCAGTCGATCTCAAACATGCGCATGTCTCGGCTAAGCCCCAGCCAAGTCGGCGCGTGCGAATCCCGTACGATCGGCGAGCACCGCTCGTAGGACGCCTCCGGCTGATGCTGTAGACCACGAAGGTCGGGATCGCCATCGGCCTGACCGAGCGAGTCCCGCAGACACGTGTACGGCCGCGAATCCCTGCCCGGCGCGACGGCGACACCATACGCCGCGACCACAATCACCAGCCCCATCGCTGAATCGCGCGCGAAAAACGTAAAACTGCGATCTCCCGCCACCACCCGCACCCTTGTCGCGTCACGGCCCGACCGGTTGCAAGCGTCCGCGATCGTGACCAGCCACCACGCCGGCCCCATTCGGCCACGAGAGATCTGCGCCGCATTCACCACGGCATCCGGATCGCTGCACTCGATCCCGGCCAGTTGGCCGTGCTCGACTTCAATGCGGCCGACCTCTGGCGCGTCAGCCCACACGATTGTCATCTGTTGCTGCATATTGAGGTACTTTTGCCTTTGATCGTTCGTCGAAGCACGGGGCCGAAAGCGGTACCCGTTCAGGGTTCGTCCACCCCCGCCGGTATCTGTGAAACATTGAAGTCGAACCGATCGGCAAAACTGCGAATTTCGCTGCGGGCCGACCGTGTCAGGTTGGCAATGTGTAGGTGTTCAATGGAGCGACGGAAAACCATCAGGTTATCCATCGCCTCTCGTCGCTCGGCATCCGTGGCCTGATCATCGTCGAACATGGCGGCAAGCGCTGCACTTTTTCGCGCGTGCGTCAGCCCCTGTTGCAGGTAGTGGATGCGGGCCTTCACGCGCTGATCCGGATAGTCTTCCACCGCTTCCGCTGCCGCTGCAAGAATCTGTTCGCCACGGCCGAACGACTCGGGCGGGAACAGATCGTGGGCCGCCCGAAGATAAGTGTGCAACCGGTTCGCACGATGATGCGACATGGCCCGGGGTTTCAAAACCCGATTGATTGTTGTGTGGGCCTCCCAGTAATCGAAGTAGGCCTTGACATGCATCGCCGCGGGTCCGAATGCTGAATAGTACTCTTCCAGCAACTGCTCTACCGGTGTGTCGGGATTTGTGTGCAACCGTGCCAACAGGTAGAGCGTCGTCCCTTGTGCCGCCCACTGGCCGGTCAGCGTGTCGAAGTCGGTTCCGATCGATCCATTGCGGTAAGTGAACTGCATTTCGTCAGCCATCTGCCGAGCATAGTTGTGGGGCATTGACGCGCCGTCGTAGGTGTAATTAGGACGATAATACAGCGTCGCCCCGGTGGCGGACCACCTGTGCCATTGCTCGCGCAGCCATTGCTGTTCACGCGGATCTCTCGGAAACCACCAGCCACCCCATGGAACGAACGCGAGCACGATGTTTGGATGAAGTTTCACGTCATCTGGCGCAACAAAGTAATTCAGGTAGACAAACGCCGTCACGACAACATCCGGGTCGACCTCGCGTGCCATTTCGTAGACGCTCTTCCAGAATATCGCATAGCGCCGCCCCGCGTCAAAAGGCGTATACATGCCGCGCACATATTCAGGCATGGCGTCATACATTTCGAGCGTCGGCTGTGGCCCGTCCAGAGCCAGGCAGTCGTCACATGTGCATAACGCGAGAATGTCGTTTTCGCCAAGCTGTATCGGGATCTGCTGCCCGGGACTTTCCTCGCGCTGCTGCATCCAGCGGTTCACAATCTCGCGATGAAGCGCCTTGTTCGACACACACAGCGACACAAGCGATCCGGCGCCAGGGTCGGCAGGGCCGCGACGGCCGTCCCAACTGCTGGCCGGCGCACCGTACACCGATCCGAACCGCGTACGCCACTGCCGAGCCATCTCACCGTCGGGCAGTCGCTGAAACCATTCCGGGTGCGCATCGCCGTAGGTTTCCCACCAGTCGGGAAAGGAATGTTCTGTGAACGGCCGCCCATCGTCCGAGCGCCCCATGCGGTGCCGTCGAAGAAAGATGTACTGATCCCATACATACCGACCCAACGCTTCGTCTGAACCGTAGGCCATCCCCGCCTCTTGCCCAACCTGTAATTCGCCCCACAGCACGGGGTTTCCGTTTAGCCAATGAAGACCGGTGCGGATCATGCGGCGGGCAAAGTGCGGATTCAGGGTGATGTCCCACTCGCATGCCGTCACCCGATCCGTGCGAGGCAAGTTGACGCCCAGTTCGCCCGGCCACAGCCACGTCACATGCAGCGTACGTTCCAGAACCTCGTACACACCCCAAAGCGTTCCGGCGTGCGTATTGTTGAAATCCAGCGGATGCCCCGGGCCGTCATCACCCACGATGAACAGATTGCCCTCTAACGTCCGAATGACACATTGTTCCGTATTCAACGCCGTGTGATCAATCTGATGTCGGCGGGCGGCATCGGACTGCCCGACATAGATATGCGAAACACGTGCACGGTCGGCCTCCGACTCTTTCACGATCGGCAGTTCGACGCCGGTGGCCAGCTTGACGTGGTATGCCAATTCCTGGGCAGCATACTCGGCTACAGGATATGGCTCGTCGGCGGTGATGATGACAGCCCGAGCCTCCCCCTCGTCGACCCAGGTCATGGCAGGGGCGGGTGCCGCCACCATGCTGCATGCGGTGGCGATCGGCGCGATATAGTTGTCAATCGTATGATTACCCTTCAGGTGAGAGCTCATGTTTACCTTCCGAATCGGTTAATCTCAGGCTTCGCTGTGACGGCGTGGCCTCCGGGCCAGCCGGTCATCTCATGCATTGTGAATCGCAGATCCCCTGCACTGGGCGCAAGGCGTCTGAAGGGGGTACGACTCGATCAGTTTTGGCGGGTGGTTGCAGATGCACGCAGGGCCTGCTCTCGGAGGTCGTGTGGCGCGTCTCCGCTCTGATAGGCATCAAGCAACTGCTCGACAAGCTCAAGCTGGCCTTGCTTCTTGAGCAGGTGCAGCAGGCGCCAGTCCTCCCAGCCTTCACGCAATGCTTCCGAGTGCCGGGTGCGGATCACCCCCCTCGGCCCGGGATAAACCATCTGGTAATCGGATGGCTCCTGCAACCCCTCGCCCGGCGGGTTGCGGTCGTGATGGTTCCACGGATTCGCGCGCGGGCTGTACCAGGCATAAAACGCCCAGCCGTTGAAGCCCAAAGTGTAGCTGTTCCACGCCATTCGCCGGTATTTCTGGATCTCGACGGCATGTTCCGACCGATCGAGATGGCCGGACACGTAGTAGTACGAGTTCACCAGCCTCGGAGCGGCGAACGCCTCCATCGCCTTCGGCCGATCACGGACCAGAAGCATCAGCGGCATGGAAAGATCAACGTGCTCATCGTACCAGCCCTGTAGACCTCGCGCTACGGTCACATCGTCAGCCACACCGCCATGGTCGTAACCGGCCCAATAGGCAGGATTCACATAGATGTTCACACGCGGGTCCGTCTCCTTGATCACCCGCGCGGCGTACGCCACGCCCCCGATGTTGCTTTCCTTTGGCTCATCCCCCGTCTTGCCATACCACTGGTCATAAGAAAGCCCCAGTTCCTCAGCCCGAGCCACTCTTTCCTCGACCGCCTCTGCAATGCGCTCCCGGGCATCATCAGGAAAATCCGATTCCTGCGTCCAGCGTGACTGGTAGATCATGCCGACATAGTCCGGCGTCCAGGGAATCAACATGCCCAAGTCAAACATCAGCCGCATCCCACGGTCCGACGCCATCTCGCGGATCAGGTCGATGTACTCCACATCACTCCAGTCGCTGATGCCGCTGTCCAGCGCATACGCAATGTCGCGTTCAAGACGATCGGCGTACTCAAACGGAAACATCGTCGTTCGGTTGTATGAGTATGTTTTGACGTGGGCGAACGGCATGGGCAGCGTAACGTCCAACACTTCTACATTGACCGGGACGCGTTCATTGCCTTCGACATACAGATGCGTCTTGTAGATGCCCGGCTCAACCCCATCCGTGGTTACGCTGAGCCAGAATACCGCGCCGCCGCTTGGTGACAGCGTCACGTGTGGAAAATTGCTGATATGCGCCCCGTTCAGCAGGTACTTGCGCATCAGGCTGCCGCCGAGCAGGTTGTCTTCTTCAAAAATCGGCCCAAGATTGTTTCCGAAACTCGGATCACCGATCACGCCGAAGACACCGAGGTTCGCTTCAATCCCCTCTGCGGTGTCACCATCCACCGTCTTCAGCGGATCAAGGCGGACACGGACTTCGCGGGCGTTGTTGACCAGCGTATTTCTTAACACCAGTGCCGTCGCCTCGGTCTCGTTGCGTGCCATCACCATGTGAACTGGCTGGTTGACGCG
The DNA here is from genome assembly GCA_041821185.1 of Phycisphaerales bacterium AB-hyl4. NCBI lineage: Bacteria > Pseudomonadati > Planctomycetota > Phycisphaerae > Phycisphaerales > Phycisphaeraceae > Natronomicrosphaera > Natronomicrosphaera hydrolytica. The sequence goes on from JBGUBD010000004.1 coordinate 103,642, forward strand.
ATCGGCGTCGGGCAGCATCGGCTCATGCGAGATTGACGACCACGCCGGAACCTTCGCCCAGACCGCATCCTGTTTCCGGTGGTCGGAACCGAGCGACTGCACCCAGTAGAACGATTCACGGTCAGATACCGTGGACTTGCTCGCACCAGGCACGGTTTCAAAAGCTATACCGACCGGATACTCGTGCTCCACCGCTGGCGTGTAAATCTCCGGCGTTTCATCGCTGACCTCGGCGTCTCCCCACGCCAGCACTTCATTAAGCAGCGTTGTGTCAGGCGATTGAACCGTCAGTCTGACATACCTCCCGCCGGGTTCATCCGGAAGCTTGAGCCGATGGAGCAGGGCAGTCGGGCTGGTCTCGATGCTCTGCTCGAATACCTTTTCCCACGGCTCTTCCTCAGAACTCCGCATCTCGAGGCTGATAGCGACCCGCTGCGTCGGCGTAATGATGTTCCACTCAGCAAAGGTGCATCTGCGTTTGAAGTCGAATACGACGACCAGAGGATCACCCTCATTCATACCAACGCTTTTGTTTTGACCGGGACGCACATCCACCCCACGATTTCCGTTGAGTAGAATGCGACCACGACGGCCCAGGCGGTCGGGCCGGTCGTCCGGCGGGCTACCCGGTTCTGCCTCATAGGCGTATTCCACGCCCGTCAGAATAGCGTCACCCCAGTAATCTTCGTTGTCAGTCAGCAGGTAGCCCCGCGGCGGTGCGTCGGATCGCGTGCCGTCAAACCAGATGATTTCCGCAAAACTCTGAACGCCCCCTGCTGCGAAGACGATAGGTATGATCACCGCAGTCGCAGCGACACGCTTAAGCAAACACATTTTCATCAGGCACACATCCTTGAAAGACGACAATATTTTTCCCAATTCAGTTTCTTGCAATTTGAAACGGGCGAACGAAAGACCAGCGAACAGACATCGCTCATCGCGTCATATGAAGTTCCCGAAGCGCACGTCGCCGCAATTCGGCTAGCGGTTCGCCCCGGCGATACGCCATCAGTAATTCGTCCAGCAACGCCGTCTCCCCAGCCTGTCGCACGGCGGCAAGCAGCCGATAGTCTTCCCAGGCATCACGCATCTTTTCATAGATCGGCGTGATGATCGGCCCCTCAGGCCCGGGGAACACCATCTGATACCTATAGTCGAGACTCGACCACGTACGAATGTCCCATGGATTACCGCGCGGCGCGTAGTAGCAGTAATAGCCCCAGCCGTTGAAACCCAAGTCGAATGCCTTCCACGCCATCTGTCGCCCGGCCCTGCTCGGCGGATGGTGAAAGAAGGCCCGGACGAACCTTGGCCTGGCCCATAATGCGCAAGTCGTCTGGTTGTCTCCGACCAACGGCCCAATCGGCACAGATATGTCAATCAATTCGTTGTAGTAATCCGCCAGGTGATCGACGATCACCTCCTGCGGCGCAAAACCGGGACGCCAAAACAATGGGTTCATGTAGATCCGCACCTGCGGGTCCGTCTCACGGATGATCCGCGCCAGGACGCCGAACAACTCGGCATTGCCCTCCTGCGGCTCATCCCACAGTTCAACAAACCACTGGTCATAATCAAGACCAAGCGACTCCGCTTGAGTAACCAGATCCTTCACATGCCTGCTGATATTCGCTTCGTCATCCGCCGTCAGTTTGTCGACGGTGAGTACACTGTTATAGCCCTGATGGACATAAGCGGACGGCAAACCCATGATGCGATAGTACGTCTTGCCATGCGACCCGAAGTACGCCGCCTTGCTGTCAGGCTCTGGGAACCCTGCCCACACAGTCGTACCAAGTACACGGTTGACCAGCGCGTCCTTTTCCCGCCGACGCTGCGTTTCATATGGAAACTGATCCGTTCCGTTGGACCAGTCACGAACCCACAGATCCATTTCGGGCAACACCACGTTTGCCACCAGCACCGTCAACTTCATTTCGACGATGTCGTCTTCGCTTGTGCGAGCTAATATGGCTCCCGTATACCTGCCCGGTTCGGCATGATTGCTGACCACGCGAAGCATGAAGATCGCCGAGCCACCGGGTGGCAAAGTAAGTTGTGGATAGTCGCGTATGGCAGCGCCGTTACTCATATATCGGCACATCAGACTACCGCCAAGCATTTGACCGCGATCAAAAAACGGCATCACACGGACGTCACTATCATCGTTCTGTCCCGACTGATCTGTATCACTTTCCATCAGCAGACGCAGTCGTTGCTCCTCGGTCAATCGCTGCGTGCGAGGTGCCGTGGGCAGCGCACCGCCAACCAGCATCCGGGCCTCGATACCTGCTGCCTTCGCGTTATCGTTTCGACGCAGTTCAATGCTTTCCACCCGCAGTTCCAGGCTCTCATCAGGCGAAGTGTTGGTGAGACTCAGATAACTGCTTTCGGTTTCGTTCCGCGCCGTCAGCATGCTCAGCGGCGCGTTGATCGTGTTAGCCTCTGGTAGCACGGGCGCCTCGGGGCTAGGCCCGTGCGCCGCTGACCAGACAGCCGGCGCGGCAGCATGACGGCCGATAGCGGCACGCCACTGCTCGAAGCGCTCGCCACTGAAGTACGTCTGCGTCATGCCGGGAATGGACGCCAGTGTGTCAGCAGGTAGCTCGGCATCCCAGGTCGGCGTGATATTTTCAGGATAGGCGTCGGATACTTCCGCCCAACCCCACACGAGCACCTCGTCAACATAGGTAATGCCGGCAGAGCCGATTGATACACGCATGTAGCGGCCGTGGGTCTCGTCCGACAGCCACGCCCGCTTCACGGACGATTCATGGCCTTCACCCATCCGTCGACTGTAGACGGTTTGCCATGCCGTGTCGGGTGAGTCCCTGGTTTCGACGACCATTGAGGTCACGGCCGTCCGCGTCATGATGGTCGTGACCTCGGTGAACGTGGCTGGCCGTTTGAAATCAAAGACGACGACCAGTGGTTCGCCAGGATTTTGACCGACAGGCACATGCCAGTCGCCCGCGACACGGCCGGACAACAGTCTGCGACCGAATTGCGAAGCATCGCCACCTAACTGATCCCGAGGATTCGTAGGCTCACTCTCATATTCATACGTAACGCCAGTGAGAATGGAATCGCCCCAGTACCCTGCGTTGTCGCTCAACAGTTTCCCGCGTGGCGGGCCGGCCTCGTCCCGATCGCCCGTCGCCCAGACTATGACTTCACTGCCCTGGCCATCCGCGTGAGCGGCATACACAATGCCCAGCGGCATCCCCCACGCGATCCCTGCAAGCAGCACCGGGACTGCCAACAGCGGACTGATTCGGCTGATTGCATGTTGGTTCATATTCACCGTAACCTGACTATGGCTCGACACATTCGGGCGTGGGCACGATGCGACGGCTTGGACTTTACACATCTGCGAACACGTTCAACGGCCGCTACCACCAGAGACTGTTCTCGCCAAACAGCCATATACGATTCTGCAGCAAATCGCCGTTGACCCACGACACATGCCCGTCTGCAAAGGCGGTGTTTGAACCATTTGCGTGATTGGCTTCAATCGGCCCCGGCGCTCCGTACCAGTGAGACCCATTGAGTTCGATATCATTGCCGGGGCTCCACAGGTCGCCGATCAGCGGCTGCGCCGACGCGCCCAGCACGATTTCCGTTGCACCGATCATGCTCAGACGGGGGAGCGGCGTGGCCTGGCTGAACTCATGTCGCCAGGTCTGCCAGGCCCAGCCGTACCAATTGCCCGATCCGTTCAACGGCTCCCGATCGCCATAGCCTGCGACAATGCGATAGGTAGTCGCCATGTTTTCACCATGGTTGTAGTTGACGTAGGCATCGCTTAGCCGGGTGTCACGATCCGGACAAAGCAGTATCGACAACGCGCCAATCTCCGGACTCGTGTCGGATACGGCTCGGCCGGGCGATCCGAGGTAGCTGCGAAGCGCCACCGAACCGTGCCCGCCTTGCCCTCGAAACTGATTGGCGTATGCCCAATGAATCCGGGGAAACCAGGATGAACTATCTTCCGCGTAGAGCATCAATGCCAGCGACATCTGGCGCATCTGCGAGGCACACTGCACGCGCCGGGCTTGCGCCCGAGCGGAAGATAAGGTCGGCAGGAGGATGGAAATCAATATTGCAATGATGCTTATGACAACAAGTAGCTCAATTAAGGTAAACGCGTGACAGGTGCGTTTGTACGTCATTCTGCTGCTTTCCAATGGAATTGGTTCTGGTTCGCCTCGAGTCATCCTGGATTACGCCATACCGCATGATTTGGTGCAACATCACTTCGAAACAAGCCTGCGGCGGCGGCCAAAGCAGGCAGCCAGAGCAAACGCGAAAATCGAACCCATGCCCGGCTCAGGCACCAGCACGCCATGAACGACCAAACGAGGCCCCGGTGCATCTGACAAATCATTGTTGAACAGCAAGGCGTCTTGCGGAATTGATTCGTCGTGCTGCTTCAAAAGCACGCCATAGTTTGGGCTTGTCCCGTCGCCCCACGCCTGCACCAGGCCCGTCACGTCGTAGACATGCGTGTAGACGGGACTGTCAAACCCCCCCCACCAGTCATTCTGGACCAGGTACGGGTCGGCTTCGTAGCTCGGCTGAGTGTTCCATGACGTGTTCGTGCCAGGGCTCCATGCCTCGGTGACCTGATGCACCGCGACGTCCATGTAGTCGCCGTTGTACGGCGCGAAGACGGTCAGCTCGATGGTCGCAGTTGTTATCGAGGCAAACATGTCCAGTCCGCCGAACTGCAACAGCGCGCGATAGGGAGACTCGCTGGCGTTGCCGTGCGCTCCGATCGCGAACGCCGAATCCCCCGGCGACATTGTGTTGCCGTGATAAGCAGGAACCCCGCCACGAAGCGTCGCCGCCTGACCATCGCTGGGAGCAAGGTAGAACGTCTCCGTCACAGACGCGTGCGCCTGGACGGCCATCGACATCAACGCCACCACAACGAACAGCTTCGCACCAACCCAACGAACCATGTGTACATCCATCATCATCGAGTCTCCTGAAGAGAAAGGAAGGGAACTTTAAAAACCGGCAATTGAACAGACAACCGTAAAGGCGTTTCCCCCGTTGTGACCATGCTCATGCGCCGGATGGAGGCACGATGTCCCTCGGCCCGACCAATTCGTGAATAGTTTCCCGCCCCTGCTCGTAAGCAGCCAGGAAATGTGTTATCGCCTCAATGATCATGAGATCCCCACGATGAGGCATCACGTGCGTGTACGCCCGCTCCACCGGCTCAAGCGCCGCTGGGTTGGCAAATGTGACGATGGGATACCGTTCCGTACTCAACTCACGCTGACGGTAGGCATTCACAACAGCACCAACCTCCGCTTCCGTTGTGATGAGCGAGAACGGCTGGCCCTGCATGTCCAACATGCGGTTGATGGCGGCTTCCGACGTAGCTTCCGTCGCCATCTGAAGAATCGCACCCTTCTGAGGCAGTTTCTGCACCGCCGCCATGTACGCCATGAGCAACTCTTGTGTGATTTGCAGGGTCGGCGAGGCCTTAAGCAGCATCGCAATCGGCTGCTTGGGGCACGTCGCAACCAAGTGGTCAATCATCGCGCCAACAATCGCTTTGATGTCCAGACGCACCTGCGGAACCCATGCGGAAACCGGATGATTGCCCACCACCAGATAAGGCAGCTTCAACTCCTCCATCACCGCACAATGAAGGTCCGTGACCCAGCCATCCAGCAGTAGCCCCTGACAGTGAGCCTGAGTCAATGCGGCGGGGCGACGCCCCCGGATCAGATCCCGCGTGATCAGATTCGCCGAAGTAATCGCAATACCGCGTTCAGACAACCATTGTTCCGCTGTCACCATTTCAGACAGGTAGTAGGCATTCTCTTGCAGAACCGAATCAACAACCATCATCACCAATGACGTCAACTCACGCCGGGGCTGGCCGTTTTCAGCCAAATCCGCCACGAACGTCCCAGCCCCCTGCCGGCGAACCAGGTAGTTTTCACTTTCCAGAAGCGAGATGGCCTGACGAACCGTATTGCGCGAAACCTTATACGTCGCCGACAGCTCCTGCTCAGTCGGGAGCCTGCCATTCGGGCCGTAAACACCGCCCTGAATCTGCGCTTTCAGGGCGTGGCTCAAGTTCAGGTACTTTGCGTAGCGGGTAAGGGAGGTCATGGGAAACCACTGCCCTGCTTTTTGCTTCAGATCGCCAACCAACTCCACTCAATATTCATGCCATACCAATATAACTAGTATGGAATGTTTGTCAATACGTTCAAGTGATTTTCCAGCCAATGCACCGGCGGCAGTAAGGAAGCCCCTTATCAACATCCAAAACGTTCCAGCGCACAGCCTGGCCTTCGCCCACGGCGCCTTCGTGCCCTCGATGATGATTTTGACGCCCTCGCCGCTGGGCGAGATCTCCGTGTACGAGTTGAACGTGTCGACGATCTGCTGCGCGCTGTCGACCAGCGTGCCGTCGTCGTTCAGGCAATCGTCCAGGTCGATCCCGCAGTACGGATCGTCCGGCGTGAACACGAAGCCGATGCCAGCAAAGGCCGAACCTCCGCCGAGGGCATGGACCACCTCGGCGAAGGTCGACCAGTTGGACGGATCCGTCGCGTCGATTTCCTGTCCGGATCGGAAGTCGGTCGGCAGCTTAGTGATCTCGCCCTTGCGAACACCATAGCGCCACACGATCCATTGCCGACGTTCCCGCAAGGGCGCGGGCACGCCGTCGGGGTTGCAGGTGATGGCCGGGCGCAAGGGCTCGGCCGTTGACGAAGTTCCATCGCGTGGTCCGCGGTCCATGCGCGATCACCTCCCGTGTTACGAGGCCTTCGCGATCGCCTGAGGGTTGGCATGCCCAGGCGGTCGCTGAATGACTAAGGCGTCGTCTCCGAACTCGCGGGCGACGAAGCCGCTGAAAATTGTGTTGAGCTGCCGACCCACTGCCAACGTCGCGTCGATCACCACGGCATGAGCGCGTTCATCACATTCGAAGGCGCATTCCAAACGCACCCGCGTTTCGCCGTGCATGCTCGTCACGGCCAGCAACGCCAGATGTAGCGTGTCGCACACTTCAGCAAAGCACACGCCGCGGTCGAAGATGTAGCGACATCCCGAGAGCGCCATGGCGGCACCTCCTTGGTCGGCAACAAAAACGCGGGGGCCTATCTGTCATATACGCAAACACCGCGCGCCCTCCGATTAACGCAGGTACAAATGAAGGTTGTGCTCAGTGAAGCAGTCCTTGATCGCGGCCAGTTCCTGTTCCAGTTCATCGAGCGTGGCGCCCACAGCTTTCGCCAGCCGGGCTTTCGCCATCCGCCGCGGAACCAACTTCAGGATTCGCTGCTGCCGAGGTGTAAGCATTGACGTGACCGCATCGAGGTCGTGTTGCAGGTCGTTGACATCTGGCGCAGGTACGTTGGGGTCGGCAATAGTCTGGCTGGCTTCGAACTGGCCATCCTCGCCATCACCGTTGCCGCTGGTGACCGTCTGGTTCAGCGACATCTCTTCCCGAGCACGGTTGCGCTTAGCAGCCGTGTCGTAACGCGCCATTGAAATGATCTCGTTATCGACGGCCATCTCGGCAAAGGTCGGGAAACTGGAACGCTCGGGATCGAACTGAGATTCACGTTTGGTCAGCAGCAACCACAAACTCTGCCGAGTGTCCTTCACCTCCACCCCGGCGTACCGCATGTTTCGAGCATACGTTGCCGACTTACCTCGGATGAGCGCCTCGATCTTCGGGTCGCGTAGGTGGGCCGGGGCCATGGTGCCATCAGCACGTCGCCAGAGAGCATCCTCATTGGCCTGTGATCGCTTCTGAACCTGTTTGGACTGGGGGTGTTGCATCGCTGCAATCTCCGCCTGGGGGTGTGAAACCCGGCACACGTCGCGCCGGACACCCCCCGCGGAAATTGCAGTTTGGGCGCAGCAGAAAACGCCGACCTGTTCATACAGGACAGTTATGACAGGGTTTACGATCCGGCAAAAGTCAGATTGCAGTTGCAGTTCTAAGGTGCAACTGCAATTTGGCAGGCTAAAAAGGCTGGAATGGCGTCATCGAGACCAGGTCGGTTCAGAACTTGTGGCGCATGATTTCCTGCAGGTCGTTCGCCGTCCTCCACAACAGACGAAGCACGCCACCGTCCTTGTGCCTCAGGCAGCGGGATACGGTAGAGGGGTGAACCTCGGCCAATTTCGCGAGTTGCTCTTGCGTGGGACGCGGAAGCAATTTTGCCTCGCCCCGGGCCCCGGTTTCATCCGCATGATCCTTTGCGGTCTTGATGTGAGCTTTCACGGCCGCCACGACTTTGGCCATGTTTGCAGCGGCTACCGGCCGAATCGGCGTCTCTGTTGCGTTCGGTGACTTGGCGCGGCGTCGTTTGCGACCAGGCGCACCATCATGCGTTGTGGTGGAACGTGCAGATGCAGATGCTGAAGCCAGTGCAGGAGCACGGTCACGTTCGTAGCTGACATTGCCCATGAACAGGATGCCGCCAAGCGAGTACGGTGGAATCGTACCTCGTCGAAGTTCAGGGGCGAGTTCGGCACTCATCCGGTCAAGCGCACAGTTGATTTGGGAAGCATGACGCTTGTAGAGTTTGAATATCCGTTCCGCCGCCTCGTCACATGGTTCGTTCAAATTGCGGTACGCGCGGGATGCTTCAGGAAATCGCACGGCGAAATCGGTGACGTTGTCGATCTTCTCCAACTCGGTGCAAAGGCGAATGTACGACTCTGCCAGCCTTCGGTCAGTTGCCGGATCCAGCGTGTGCCGCCAGATGTCGGTGCGATACGGCGCATCCGACCAATGAGTGGGGACGCAGCAGGCGCGGAACTTCGTCATGGAGGCGGAGGATCAGGGCTTCAAGATCGGGCACCTGATCCACGACTGCGACACGAAGTACACCGAGCGCGTTTCGTCTGTGGCTGTCCGTGGGGTATCGCCGGCAGTTGGCACAATTCGCGTCACAATTTCGCCGGCGTCGGCACTCTCCCTGTGCGCAACCCATCAAACGGGATTTCTCTCGAAAAGTTTGCGCATTCTTTTAACAGCAAAACACCCCTGATTTCGCGAGTTCGCGCGAGGCGTAAGTACAGATGATTTCAGCCTTTGCCCCTGTTAAACACTTTTTTGAGGCGGTCGTTGTCGCGCGTTAAAAGCGCGAACTGGTTCGAGCCCTATAGAGGGGTCGAGCGCAACGAAATGCGTGTCTCGCGTCGGTGGGTTGCGCTTAGCGGCCTGTGACGAACATGACGAACCAGAGAGTTTTTTGACCCCTCAAAGTCGCGAAGGGCTGGCTTTGGTCATGGTGCAGGCCGATGCCTCCCCTACCGCCGTGCCACCCGGTTCCGGCGGTGTTCACTTATGCGCGCCCCCGCCACAGAGACGCAAGAGAGGCGATTATACCCGATGCCGAAGCTGTTCCATCCGCTGTTGAAGGTGATCGCCCACGCCACCCATCGCGAGCTGGCGGCGCAGGTGCAGGGGGCACCTGCCAAGGGGGCCGCTTGGGCCGTGGAGTGGGCGTCCGGCGTCGCCGACTGCAGAGCGCCAAACGGGCGCATTTCCATGGCGAGGGCAACGTGGATCGGCGTCGCGTTCGCGGGTGTTGGGGCATGTACCATTTTACAGCCCCGGCATCTGAGATGACATCGTCCAGCCTGCAGATCCAATCTCCATCGCACGACCTCTGCCGGCGATCATGCACCTGTTAAACTCGCAAGACATGATACAGAAGCGGTTTAGGATGCCCGGCGGCTTGGCCATCGGGTCCGTTCAACCGTTCGGTTGCTCGACATCCACCACGCAGGTTAACGGCCGACCAAACGGCAAGGTCGTTTTGAGACAGACCGATGAACCGCCCGGAATGGTCGTCATCTGGACTGCGGCCCCCCCAAGTTCACCACCGCCACCCTGAAATGCCGAAACCGCCTGAACCTTGTCCGGCGCCACCGGCATGTTCCACGTGACGCTCGGCCAATCATCTCGACTCAAATTGAATAACGTCAGGATCCTTCGACCCCCGACGGCCGCCACCGACGCCAACGGATAGACGCCGCCACTGACCTCCCATGCCGGTCGTTCTCGGCCAAGCCATCGCAGGGTTGCCGCCAGTTGTACCTGCCGGTATGGATGAAGAAACGGCGTACCAAATGCGGTGGCCATTTCAAGAGGCAGGATGGCGATGCGCCCGCCCCACTTATTCTCGAACAACGTCAGCATCGGCGCAACGTGCTGGCGATTCTGATCGACGATTTCGCTGACCACGCGGGCCGAGTCGGCCGGCTCAAGATGAACGTAGCGTCCCTGCCCCAACAGGTCCGGCAACGTCAACGTCAGATAACGGTCAACGGCCCCGCCGAACGCAACATCCGTCATCGCTTCAGCCGCGGTAACATGCCCGACATTGAGCGTGCGGAACGGGCCCGGCTCAGCGCCAACCAGTTCGCCGAAACCGCGTCGATGCAGCACGGCAAGCGCAGCAGCATCAATGAACATGCCACCGCGCAACACCGCTTCAAGGCTCGCATCGTCAAATGCATCGAGCATCTGTCCATCAGTCGCCACGACCGACGCGCAGTCATACGTCGTCGGAAAGCCCAGCATGTTGAGCGATGCTTCAAATGCGCCATCCACCGGAATCAAGGCTTCATAACGCGCCCCCGACGATAGTCGACGAACATCACTGGCACGCTCGTGGTGCAGCACCTGCACACCCTGGAACGTGCCGTCGAACGCTTGGCTGCGGCCGTCGCCATGCATGACATGCCGCAGTCGCTCGAGCATCGGCCGAGCTTCGCGGAGCATTGTGGCCCACATCGGATCCACCGACAACGACGAACCAAGGTGATCGAAGAGGTTCAGCGTCGCCCCTGCACACCCGCGGGCCACGGACAGCGCAACCTGTGTCATCGTAAACGATCGGCTCTTGGCGTAGCCCGTGAACGGCACGTTCTCCACCTCGGTCTGCTCGATCGTGCCCTTCGGCAGGACATGTCGTGTCCGGTGAATCTGAGCCGCACTGTCATACAGCCCCACAGCCGAGCCTTCCGTGTAGTTTCCCAACGTCGGTCGGCTATGGATCACACCCGGGCCACCGCTCATCCGCTTGGCCAAGCCGCGCCAGTCCCGTCCATCCAGACAGTGATTGGCGGGACCGGATGACATCAGCCCGATGCGCGTAGCAGGCGAGATGCCATGTACGGCGTCGGCGAGCACGCCCCCGAGCTCGTGCATCGTATCTCGCTGAAAATCAAACCATGCTCGCCGCCAGGGGTGCGCCTCACCGGGAGCAAGCAATGCATCGACCAATTGCTCGCGCGTCAGCGTCGAGACACCGACACGCCGCGCGAATGCGCCGAGGTGAAGCGGACAAAAGCAGCCGAACGCGGCCGGCTGATGGTTGAACGTGCGGATGTCGTCTTCGATCCAGATGACCGCTGGCTCCAGTGTTGCATACAGCTTCCAAAGCTCGACCGCATGATGCTGAAACCGTTCGCATCGCGGGCACGCCTGGGCGCGGCATACCACACCGTCGTGGCCGACCATCCAATGAAAGTCGGGAAACCGGGCACGCAGGTCTCGGCCGCGGTCGATGTGGCCTTGTGTGACCCAGGGATTCAGCGAAAAAGTCACGCCGACTTTATGCAAGGCATCCCGTGCTTGCTTAAGTTTCGAAACGTACTCGCACACCCACGCCACCGTCGGCATGCCTTGGCTGAACTCTTCAGCGTCGACCTTGAGAATCACCTCATCAACACAGGCGTCACGGCAGAATGTCAACAATTCCTCAAGCCGCGATTCGAAACACCACGGCGGCAGGGTCCGCCGAATCGCGTACAGCGGCGCATTGACAGCGGAGCGCGGATGCGTAGCGTGAGAGTCGGTCAAGTCAGTGCTCCGCTTGTCTTATTTCGTGTGAAAATACATTGGATGAAACGGGCGTAAAGAAAGCCCACTTTGCAATGAAAGCGGGCTTTCGTGAACTCACCGTCATTCAGTCACGCAGCAGGCCTCGAACGCCCATGCCATCTTTCCACGGATCGGTGTCGTCGATCGGCGACGCTTCGATCAGCGTCGCGAGGCGCTGGCGATACGCATACACGGCCTGCGGGTCTTCCGTCCAGTCCACCCGGCTGCGGACATGCTGGTTGACTTCATCCAGTGCGGAGCGGGCTTCACTAAGCCAAGCCGAATCGACTTCGCTCTGCTGTTTGTCGTACTGCCGCACCTGGTGTTCAAGGATCATGTAATAAGCCAGATCCTCAAAGCCATCACGATAGTTCTCAATGCGGATCGTGGGGATGAGCGTACCATCCGCCCCGAGCACGAAGTAAGCGCCGTCGCCGTTGGTATTCATGTGGGCTTCGGGATTCCAGTTGGAGTAGGGGTATTCGTGCAGGCCTTTCTCATCGTGCCAAATGCTGGTGTGGTAGTACAGCCACCCGTCGGGCTGATACTTCATGTGCATCAGGCCCGTCATCACGCGGTTGTCGATCGCCGGGTAGTCCACGAAGATGTTGGGATACGGCCGAGGCGGCCAGATGCAGGTGTACCACCAGACCTGGCGGCCTTCCTCGCGAGCCTTGTCGGCCAGGTCGGGGTTGTAACGCGAAATGATCGGACACCATGCGCCGAGCGACTTGATCGGCGAGTTGAAGCCGTAGGAATGATCCTGCGACGTGACCATGGTCAACACCTCGGGGAACGCTTCGCTTAGCCGTTTCGAGGAATCTTCAATGCCCTGCCAGCTATAAGGCGGCGTTTCGTCCCAGCCGTAGATGTAGGCGTGTTCGAGCAGACCGCGGCGTTTGGCTTCTTCGTAGTACGGGCGGATGTTCTCAATGTCCTGGTCACTGGCGCCGTGATAGTGGGTGATGTTGAAGCTGACCAGCGTGCCCTTCTCGCGCTGGTACTCGATGATGTCCCAGTCGACGGCGTCAACGCGGTCGGGGTTGGCCCAGTTGTAGATGCTGTCCATGTTGATGTAGTAGTCGTTGAGCACATCGGTATGCTCGAACTTTATCTCTTCCCATTTCTCGCGTGAGCCGATGGCCGCGTGATTGACCACATCTCGGCTGATGTAAGTGATCGCCGTGGGAATCGGCGCATGCCGGGGCACGTTGAAGCCGTAGACCTGCGTGGCGAGGTCGAAGGTCAGGTCTTCCTGCCCGTCGGCGGCGAGGGTGATCGTGCCGGTGTACGTGCCAGCCGACTGATCGCGTGGGGCTCGGATGCGGACCCACCATGTCTGCACATCGCCGAGCGCGACGTCGATGGGCCTGTCGCTGGCGACCAGCGCCTCGGGCCACCAGCCAACGTAGTCCACGAAATCATCGGTCGGAAAGGTGGTCTTGGCGAAGGCCACGATGTCCGTATCGATCTGGTCCTTGCTGATAACCGCGCCGTCCGGGCCGGTGAGGTCGCTGACGCGAACGGTGACGTTCTTCGCATCCGCGCGGAACGGCGCCACGGCCACCTGGAACGCCTCATGCTCGCCGCCGGCGAGGCTGACCGCCACCCCTTCGTCTATCGCCAGCCCGCTGCGGTGATGCTTCGGCATGATCTTGCGCATCGAATCAGCGAACCCGACCACAAAACCCGCGGACGTATCCTTGGCATAAGCGTCCACGTATTCGCGAATCTCCACGAATCGGTCCAAGGTCATGCCCACGCGGTTGAGTTGCTCCACCACGTCAACCTGCTCGTCCACCGTGATGTCATCACGCTCGGCCTCGGCGAGCAAGGCGTTCACCTGGTCGCGCATCATCTGCTCGGCTTCGGGGAGGTCCAACTCGCGCACGGTGATCTGCTCTTGCAGCGACGCCGCCTTGTCCCGAGCCAACGCCCGACGCGCTTCGCGCAGTTCCTCGGCGACCGTCGCCGCGCCGCCCGCGGGAGCGTCGTCGCTGGCAGTCAACAGGCGCACGTCGTCGAGGTAGAAGTTGACGTCCACATTCGACTGCGGCCGAAAGATCAGGGCATGAATATTGTCATGACGGATGAACGAAGGCAGCTTGAACTCCTGCACCACCGTCGTGTGGCTCATCGGCGGCAGCTTGATCATGAAGTGATAGCCGTTCTGAAGTTCGCCGACGATGGAGGTTTCCAACCGGATTTCACGATCCGTCGGGTTGGTCAACTCCATCGCAATGCGGTTATACGGCGCCCAGTGGTTGTCCCACACGGGAAGCCGGAAATGCGGCGGTCGGTCGGACGCAGCCGCGCGAAAGCCGGCGCTGTACTGGCCCGAGGTCGCGAACCGCTCGGCCTGATACACCGATTGAACGGACGCATCCTGAACCTCCCAATCCTCGATCTGCCAGGCTGTTTCAAAATCGTAAAGCAGTGTCTGTCCGATCTCCGCCTGCAACGTCGCGACCGGAGCCAGCAGCGTCAGTCCCAGGCTTGCCAGCGTAAACTTGCTTCGCATCGACGATCGATCCTTTCTGAATGCGTGAGGAGACACGAGGTTTAAGAGCCAAAAGTGACGACGCCGTGAGAATCGCGCCACACCTGATGATGACGCGCGACATCTTAACAGCCTCCGCCATCCTCCGAAACACTTTTTCATCCATTTAGCAGAAATTCCGCGCCGCCGAACGCCTTGACGGAACATCAGGAACGCGTCGTTCGGGCCGCGCGAGACACCGGCTGTGACATGCGCCGAAAACGAATTGAGGATCAACCCGACTCCCGCACGATCAACTTCGGCTCGACCCACTGATGCCTTTGCGCCTTGGTCACCTTGCGTTGCTCGATCAACGCCAGCAAGGTGTCGAAGCCCTTGCGGGCCAACTCATAGTCGCACAGGTCAACGGTGGTGATCGACGGGATGGTCACGTTTGTCATCGCGAGGTTGTCGTAGCCCGCGACGGCCACATCGTCCGGAATGCGCTTGCCCAATTCACGCAACGACCGAACCAGGTGCATCGCCATCAGATCGTTGATCGCCAGCAATGCATCCACCGGGGTGCGGGCCAGCATGTCGCGCAGACACGCGGTCAGGCTTTCATGCATGGCCGGGTTCTCCCAGTCCCACACAACGTCTTCGCAGTCCAACAGCAGGTCGTCACTCGGCTCGATCCCGTGCGCCCGCAAACTTTCCTCATAGCTGGTTCGACGGATTCGGCTATCCTGGTAGATCTGGTCGGGCAGACACAGCGCAATGTGGCGGCGACCACGCTGGACAAAGTGATCCACGAGGCCACGCATCGCTCGCCGGTGATCCACCGCAACCCAATATGTGTCTTTCGAGTCGGCCAGCGGTTGACCGAGATAGACAACGTTGGGAATTTGTTTGAAGACTTCGACGATGCGCTCGCCGACATCCGGGTAATGATGGGAGATGCAGATGACCCCGTCGACGCGATTGGCGACGAAGTCGGCGGCATAGCTTTCGATCTTCTCGATTTCACCGTGCGATTGCCCGATCATCACGCGATAGCCGTGCTCGTCGGCGGCGCGTTCGACTTCAGACAGTTGCCTGAACCGCGGCATGGGGGCGTAGCTGTCGATCACGACGCCAATGATCTTTGTCTGCTTGCCTGCCAGACGCTGAGCCGCCGCGTTGGGGTAATAGCCCATCCGGCTCGCGACGGACTTGATGCGCTTGGCAGTCATCTCACCGACGCGGACGTTCTTGCCCGCACTGTTCAGCAGCACGTTGGCCACGGCACTACGCGAAACCCCTGCCTCCACCGCGATGTCCACAAGGCGGACAGGCTTGGAAACCGGCGATTTGATAAGTTTTTTCGTCATGTTCGCGTCATCACCTTTCGATGATCTCCGATTCGCCATATGGACAGGTATTCACCTGACGCGGCACGTCCCATGGCCATGCGGTTCGTTCAGGTCCGCTTCGTCGCCTCACTACTTTTATTAGCGTACGTTCAACGGGGGTTAACCTCCAACTTATCGATGTGGGGTCCGCCGTCTTCCGCGATCAGGATCACGGTGTTGTTCTTTCCCGCCCGAAGCGGCGCGGGAATGTCTCGCCGTTCCCAGGTGCCCCACCAGCCGGTGGGCGGAAAGGTCACGTCGGCCGTTCGGCCGTTGACGGTGATCCGCTGTGTCAGAGGACGGTCGCTGCCGTTGGCGTAGCGAACGGTCAACACCTGTCGGCCGCCCTTCTCGCCGCCATCGACATTGTTGAAAGTGAGCGTGCCGCCACCGCGAGCCTGCTGCACGAAGCCGCCCACACTGCCGGGATAGCCGCCGCCACGCCGGGTGTTGCCTGTCATTTCCGCCTCCTGCGCCTGGTAGACGGGCGGGATCGGTTCCAACGGCGAAAACTCGGGATTGAGCGCCCAAACCTGGTCGCGCCCGCCACGATCCACGCCGATCAGCACGCGCGTGCCGTCTTCGGAGCGCGGCATGCGGAGGAAGCGATTCGGCGCCGACACGGGACTGAGTTTGAAGCCGCGCGTGGCCGGCGTGAGTTTCCACTGCTGGCTCGGCCCGTTGTGCGTACGGCCGAGTCGGACAGGTGCGGTGTCACGACCGCCGGGGTCGCCGGCTTCCAACGAAAGGTCGCGTGTATAGGCTGGCTGAATGCGATAGAGGTTTTGATCGTCGTCCACGCTGGTCAGCCGCCACATCTGATGCACCGGCTGCTCGGGGTAGCGCGTGGTCCAGCCGATGACATGCGTGCCGGGGCTTTCACCGGCGTCCTCGGCTTCGAGCCGGAGCACGGAATCAGACTGCGGGGCGAGTGTGTAGATGCCGTCCGGCAGCCAGTCGTCGGGCCAGAGTTCGCCGCTTATTTCGTCCGCGATCTGGGCGATACGGCGAAACGCCTGTTCATCCTTCACCCCGGACTGAAAGAACGACACACCCGGCATCTGCGGGTATCGCCGCTTGATCTCCTCCATCCGCGACCGAAGCATCTGCTCGTCCCAGACCGTCCCGCCCTTCCAGTTCGGGTAGTCGGTGATGTGGCCGAGCACGAATACGGTCTTGTGCAGCAGGCCGCGTTCCTTGAACGGCTCAAGCCTGGCCATCGCGTCCGACCAGAACAAGCCATCGCCCTGGTGCCGCGTGATGGTGTAACCCTGCACGAGAAACAGGTCGACCGTGCCATCGCGCCCCATGTCGTAAAGCTGTTCGCGCACCGTGTTGGAAAGCCAGACAGCAATGAATGGATGAGGATTTTCGAGCCGACCCTGGCGGAGGCCTTCGGGAATCCAATCCCAGACGCCGGACTGGTGCGCGTTGGCCCACTCGTCCAGCGCAACGCCGGGCAGTTCGAAGGGGAAGTCGTAGTTCTCATTTGGACCGCGACGCATAGTGCTCGGCTTCAGGCGCTCGTGCCAGTAGCCGGGCCCATCGGCCCATGTCGGAATCTGGCTACCGTAGACCCAGTACAGGCTCGACTTGCCCGCCTTCTCGAGCAGGCGCGGGTCCAGCCGACCACCGCTGTCGATGGTCGCGTTGGGATAGAACTCGAAGTTCGATCCCAACTCGTTAATGCCGTACCACACCCGGTACGGGGCCGACGGCCGTTCCCCTCGCACAGCCTGCTCCGCAGCCGGCGCCGGTACAGGCTCGGCCAGCAAACTCGCCGCGAACACCAGCATGGCGCCCCTCCCGAACCTTCGCCCACCTGAACCGAATGCTTCCGAACGGGGAAGATGCTTGAAGGCAAGGCAGATAAGGCTCGACGCGATGCGCATGGACGGCTCCTTGAAGCAGGCGACGACTCAGATCGAACGCTCCGGAACGGCGGCAAGGGCAAAATCAGCAATACGCTCACATGGGCGAGGAAAGCCGCCATCGCGTTGCTTCTATCCTACAAATCGTTTGATGTCCCGCAACATCTACTCCCAATTTTCTTTTCCCGCCTCGCCGTAAAGCCGACTGAAGTGGCCGCTATGGCCGCGTGGGACGAAATCGACGACCGATTTCGCCGTTCGGAACGGGGGCAGAAAATCGCACTTTTCTCTTGACGGGCAGGGCAGGATGCCGTATTTTGATGTCGCGTGACATTATTCAATGTCTTGCGACACTTGGTGGGCGGACGGCATCCGCCCTACGGCAACACCTCGATCGTTTTTTTCGAAACCTTTTTCACCGCCTTTGGAGGAATTTGAATGCTGCACCCGACGAAACTGAGCACGCACCTGCCCCGTCACACGCTGCCCGTCGCGGCCGCCCTGCTCGCGGTCAGCTTCGCCGTACCGGCCGCCCATGCCGCCGCCTTCGACTCGTTCGAAGATTTCACCGGCGACTCGGGCGACACGATCAACGGCTTCGCCGGCGACAACAACAGCGGCGAATGGGCCGCGACGATCAATCCCAGCTATTCAACCGTCATCGTCGGTGACGGCACCGCCTACGACGGCGACAACTACTGGCGCATCGACGGCCCCGCCGCGGGCGGCCAGGTTCACACCACCAAGGCGCTGACCAATCCCGTTGATATCGCCGACGGCGGCTCGCTGTCCTACGTCGTCCGCCGAACCGACCTCCACCAGGCGCAAGACGACAACGCCGGCATCATTCTCGAACTTCACATGTCCGATGGCAGCACCAGTCAGTCGCTGAACAATTTGTTTAACGGCACGATCCTCGGACAGGCACTGGATGTGTGGTACACCCACGCCTTCACGTTCACGATCGATGACTCGACGCTGAACGTCAACTTCACGATCACCAACACGGAGGACGAAAACGACGTCCTGACCGACACCTCGTTCACCCGCGCTCTCAACAGTGACGAGCACACGCAGATCACGGGGTTCCGGTTCTATACGTGGACCACGAATCACTACGTACACGACATTGACGCCATCGCCGTGGTCCCCGAACCGGCTTCGCTGGCGCTGCTGAGCCTCGGCGGCCTCGCGATGCTCGGCCGACGTCGACGCCAGGCCTGATTCGCCGATCGCCGCATAACCTCGCTCACCAAAGCCGGCCCGCTGCAGGGCCGGCTTTACATGTCGGAACGGGCCAGTCCCCCTCGCCCCCGCCCGCCACCGGTCCCGGCCCCGGCCCCTGCGCAGATTTACGGTTCAGCGAAAAACAGGCATTGACAAAATCACCCCAACAAGTATGATGTCGCGTGGCATCGACCGTTCTGGACCGCCTCCTATCGACCTCGTTTTGGCCTGAAACATGATCTTCCTGCCGTGACAGCGATCGCCTCAGACGTCATAATAAGGAGTCTCACATGGATGTTTCCCGTCGACACACGCCCACAGCTGGCTTCACGCTCATTGAACTGCTCGTGGTGATTTCCATCATCGCCCTGCTGGTCGCCATCCTCTTGCCCGCCCTGCAAGGGGCACGCGAATCGGCCCGCGCCATCGCCTGCGCATCGAACCAACGTCAGCTTGCTATCGCCGCGAGCGTCTACGCGACGGACACCGGCTACTATCCGCAGCAACGATACGACGACACGCCGAATACCAAAATGCACTACGTGCCCGGGCAGCTGGCCCGCGCCGGCTATCTCACCAGCTACGATGTCTGGCTTTGCCCGTCCACCGAACGCGGGAGAGATTACGACCACTGGTACGCTGACAGCCCCCACCCCAGTTGGCCCGGCGGTATCCCCTGGCCGCCGGACTGGGCGCTGTTCAGCTACGGCTACAACCACGACTTCTTCGAACCCACTCGGCTGTGGGGCTTTTACCAAGGCAATTCGGCACAATACGCCGACCGGGCGCCTTACCCGGCCAGCACGCTCGATGCCGCGCCTAAGCAACTTTCGCAGATCGCCATGTTTGCCGACGCCGCCCGGACACGCCTCGACTCAGGCGAAGCCATGGAAGCCAGCTTCCTGGTCGATCCCATCCCCCAGTCGCAGTTGCGGTGGCGGCATCCCGGCCACGCCATGAACGTCGTCTTCGGCGACGGACACAGCAAACGGCTTAACCACAGTGACGTCTGGGCCCGAGGCCAGAACATACGAACCTACCGCCCCTACTTCTCCGCGTGGAACCCGATGACGCCGTGAGTTGCCCCACTGGCCATGGGTTGTCCCACCGCGGGACCGCCTCATAACGCGCCGTACACGGTCGGTCGAGCCACGCTTCACACGAAATCCCCACAGCCCCGGCCCATGCTCGCCATGGGTCGGCTGTCCAACCAGAACAACGCGATATGCACGAAAAAGGTTTTTCCATCATGAACATCAGGCGAGGAATGGGTTCGTTGGCATCTTTGGTCATCGCGTGGAGTACTGTCGCAATGGGAGCAACCGGCGTCTCGACCTCATTGGAAGGTAAGGCAGCGGAGTTTCTGGCCGATCGCATGGCGGAACCGCTTGAATGGCAAAATTCGCTCCATCCTGATGGGGAAGACCGGGTCGAATTCAGCCTTTTCAAAGAGGGACGCCCCGGGGTGGCGATTCTGCTCCCGGTGGACCCGACGCCGCTGGACAGGACGGCCGCCGAGAAATTGAGCCAGTGGCTTGAGGCGATGGGCGGCGAGGCGTTCCCCGTGGTGCAGGAAGGGGCAGTCTCCCTTGAGGCGTATCCGCACGTGATCAGCATCGGGGATACGGACCTGCTACGGAGTGTCGGCGTCATAGAACATTCGGTGCTCGGCCGAGCCGGACTGGGCATGGACGGGTACACCATCGCTTACCGCGACGGCGACCTGTTCCTGCTCGGTGGCGAACGCATCGGTCCTATTTATGCAGTTCTCGCGCTGTTGGAGGAGGACCTGGGGTTCCGGTGGTATTCACCGGTCGCCAACAGGGTGCCGGACATGCCGGAAAACGGCACCGTCACGGTCACCCCCCGATCCGGCACGCCGGCGTTCCAGTGGCGCGAACATACATACTGGCCTGCCTGGCGCACGACCGAGGGCAGCGAACTTTGGAATGTGCAGAATCGACTCAGCGGCATCAACCCGACGATCCGACCTGAATGGGGCGGCCACATGAAATGGGCGCGATGGTGGGTTCACAGCTTCCTGGGATATGTACGGCCGAATGATCATTTTGAAGAGCACCCCGAATGGTTCTCCTATCGGGACGGCGAACGCCAGGGGCAATGGAACAGAACCTCGTTGTGCCTGAGCAACGAAGAGATGCGCTACTATTTCGTGACGCGTGTGCGTGAGCAGTTGCAGGAAAATCCAGATGTGCGCTGGGTCGACCTGTCCCCGCCGGATCGCGATGACATGTGTCTTTGTGATGACTGCCGAATGCTTCGGCGACGCTGGGGCGGCAAGGGCGGAACGGTTCTCCACCTGGCCAACGAAGTGGCTGAAGCGTTGGAAGATGAATTCCCGAAGGTAACGTTCTCGCCGCTGGTTTACTGGACCACCAAAGGGGCCCCGCCCCGCTCCGTTGACATTCAGGCGCGCCCCAACGTGGTGGTGAAATACTGCAGCGACTGGACCGGCATCCGCCATCCCTATTATTCCATGCGCGATGTCGAAAGGGACCGCAGCAACTTCGAACGCTGGCGCGAAATCAGCAACGGTCGGCTCCTGTTGTGGCACTATACGACGTTCCACTACCGCAGGCCGGTGCTCGATCCACAGCCGACGATCGACGTCTTTGCCGACAATCTCCGATTCTGGAGCGAGAATGGCGTGGAAATGGTTTATGCAGAGTCGGCTCACAACGCGCCTCAGGATCGAGACATTGAACGAGCCTGGATCTTCAGCAAATTGATGTGGGATCCGAGCCTGGACGTCGATGCGCTATACGAGGATGTTACTCGCGGATACTACGGCAAAGCTGCTCCGGCACTGCTGGCGTACAAAGATCTGCTCGACCTCTATTTTGATACCTACGGCGATCGCGACATGAGAAGGTTCTGGCAGGTGACGGTCCCCGAAGAGGAGTTCCTGCAACACGGGTTTACGGAACAGGCGAACCAGATTTTCGAGAAGGCGGTGACCCTAGCCGATTCCGATGAGATCCTGCAACGGGTGAAAGTCGCCTGGCTACCGGTTGTGTTTGCGGAAATGCTGCTGTTGGAAGATCAGATGATCGAAGGTCAGCTACCTTCCGAGGAGGCGCTTGATTCGCTGATCCAACGATGGCAGGACCTGGCATCGGCGTGCGAGCCTCACAAGACGACAGGCGTTTTGGATGGGTTCAAATCGGATAAACTGGCCGACCGTCTGACGAATCAGTACGAAGCGGCAATGGAAGGGCAGGAAGTGGTTGACGAACGAGGTGAATCCCGAGAAGGCGAAGCGCACTGAAATCGTAGACAAACATTTACCTCCCTCCGTTCTGTTTACATGCTATTTACCAGACCAGCATTTGGAGCAAGCGTTGATTGCGATCTCCAAGCAGCGTCCCCGGCTGTTCCTCCCGCCGGAACGTGAAAGACGCGTGAAGCAACATATCCGCTCCGATGCCATGCTCGGCGCGTTCTTTGAAACAATGCGTGCCCAGGCTGACGCCATGCTTGACCTCGAGCCCGTCGAGCACCAGTTGGAGGGTCGGAGGCTGCTGGATGTGTCGAGGCAGTGTCTGAAGCGGGTGGTTTATCTTTCGTTGGCTCGTCGCATGACGGGCGAGCCGCAATATGGGGCGCGCGCGGAAGAAGAAATGGTCGCCGCTGCAGCATTCGAGGACTGGAACCCCAGCCACTTTCTCGACACCGCCGAGATGACGACCGCACTCGCCATCGGATATGACTGGCTGTACCACGATCTGGCGCAGGACGCGCGAGAGAAAATCCGAAATGCGATCATCGAAAAAGGCCTCCAAGCCTCCATCGGCGGCAATCCGCGTCACATGGAATGGATCAGCGGCGATTCCAACTGGACGCAGGTGTGCCATGCCAGCATGGTCATTGGCGCCTTGGCGGTGGGAGAGGACGTGCCGGAACTGGCCGCGCAGATCATCACGCGGGCGTTGGACAACATCGGACGACCAATGGCGGCGTACGATCCGCAGGGCGCTTACCCGGAAGGGCCGATCTACTGGGGGTACGGCACGAACTTCAACGTGCTCCTGCTCGACGCGCTTCAGTCCGCTCTTGGATCGCTCGATATGTATATCGACATCACTCAGCATGAAGGATTCATGCGGACTGGCGATTACATGCTGCACGTCACAGCTGCCACCGGGGACTACTTCAACTATTTCGACAACAGTCCGGACGCCGAACTTCAGTCGGCCCAGCATTGGTTCGCGTTGCGATTCAAGAACCCCGGCCTGCTCTGGCATGAAAAGCGACTCCTGGAGCGGTATGTGCACGCGGATCACGATGCGGCCGATCATCACAATCGCCTCGATCCGTTCGCACTTATCTGGGCGCAGCCGATCGACGATCTCGACCCGCCGAAGACGCTGCACTGGGACAGCGGAGGCGTGAACCCGATCGGGACTCACCGCAGTGCGTGGACTAGAGACGCGGTTTATCTCGGAATCAAGGGCGGCCGACCCAGAACGGCCCACGGACACATGGACATCGGCTCATTCGTCATGGAATCAGACGGCGTACGCTGGGCCGTCGATCTCGGCGCCCAACGCTACCACGCTCTTGAAGCGGCGGGTCTCAGCCTCTGGGACTTGAGTCAGGAAGGTGACCGATGGGAAATCTTTCGCCTGAACAATCGCAGCCATAATACGCTCGTGGTCAACGACGAACTGCAACGCGTCGAGGGCATGGCTCCGATCATCCATTCCTCGTCCAATGAGCAATGGGCCTACACCATCATAAACATGACCGAGGTGTATGAAGGTCAGTTGGTCAAAGCCCATCGTGGCGGGGCGATGCTCCACAATTACCAGATCGTCATTCAGGACGAACTCACCGCCACCGATGAAGCGGCACACGTGCGTTGGGGTATGGTGACCCAGGCGGATGTTGAAATCACGGACGCTCAGCACGCTATCCTGAAGCAGAACGGCCAAACGCTCGGCTTCGACGTGCTCAGACCGGCCGAGGCGGAAATCCAGATTTATTCGATGGAGCCGCCTGCGGCGTACGACGTATGCAACTCCGGAACGCGCATGATCGGATTCGAGGCCACACTGGCGCCAAATAGTGAGCAGCGTCTGGTGGTCTTATTGACGCCCGGCCAAACGACACCATCCAAGATTGCGATCAAGCCTTTGTCCAAGTGGTAAGGCTCGCGAACGGCATGAGGCCGGCGTCCACCTGAGGCAGCCGCGTACCCGCAGCCTCGGAGCCGATTCGTCCATGGCCGCCAGACTCCGAGACCGTGGCCCGCCGCCTGCCAGCTAAGGCTGAGGCCACGCAATCGCTGACATAGAAGGTGATATCCCATGGGGACGGGTCGCCGGTGACGTTCCCGCTCTGGTCGCCAGCGACGCGGGCGCCGGTCCGCATCGCCATACGAAGCGCCTCATCGCGGTTCGGATTCCGTCCGTCGGAGGTCGATGAGACGAACCGATCCTGGCGGCAGCGCGAACGATATGTGCGCGAAGTCATGTGTGAATACCGCCGACTCCGCCGGCTGGAGGTCGAGCGCATCATCGAGGAGCCGCTGACTCGCGTGCCAGGTTCCGCCCGGAAGATTTTTGAGCGTGAGGCGCACGCCGGAGACGGCGACATCGGCGAAGTTGCTTACAAGCACACGGGCGTGGCAGCCGGCATCGTCCGTACCGGCCAGCACGCTCAGGCCCGTGTCGAGCTTGTCCCCGTTGGTTGCCGCGCGCTGAGGTGTCTGGAGCATCTCGTTAAAGGCGACAAACGCGTAAAACGGCTTCTGCGGGCGAGCGTCGGTATCGAACATGCCCCACCGCCCGAGAAACGGCGCATACCAGTTGGTCATGGTCATCGGCTCGTCCTGCAGATAGCTGAGCGTGGCCACAATAAACGCCGCCGACTCGGCGCTGGCAAGCTGATCAAAAAAGCGTCGGCGTCGACTGGCGCTAGTCCGCCATGACCAATCCTCCTCCGGAAACCAGTTCCACTCGTTGAGATTCAGTTCGGCGTCGCCGAAGCCATAGTTTTCGAGCCGCTGCTTTGCTTCGCGCGTGCTTTCAACGACTTGCTTGGGAGTGCGGGCGTAGAGATGCCAACAGAAAAAGTCCATGGGGCATTCATGCTGTTGGCAGTACGCCAGGAAGCTTTCGGCGTATTCGCCGCTCGCATCGGCCCCGCCGAGTTTGAGGTGTGGAAAGCTCCGCTTGATGGCCTTGGACGCGGTCTCATAGAGCGCGAACCACTGTTCCTGCGTGCCGGTCCACATCGACGGGTGCCACGGCTCGTTCCAGATCTCCCAGTATGCGATGTCGTGGTGGAAGCCATCCGCCCACCCCTCGTTGTAGTGCCGAATGATCTGGCAGCAGATCCGGGCCCACTTGTCGTAGTCGCTCGGTGGGTGGACGAAGTATTTCGGATGCTGGTGTTCGATGCTCGGACCCAGGCGGTAGATCGCCTGGGTGTCCAAGGCCTTGGCCGTCTGGAGGTAGTCATCGGTCGGACCGAAGGTCCAGTTGGTCGGCTCGGACTCGTCAAGGTGAGCCAGCGGGAAAAGATCCTTGATGTCGACTGTATCTTTGCAGACCAGGGCGCAGTCGTGCAGTCGCAGGCTGGGGAACCCCGCGGCGCGGAAGTAGTCCGAAAGGTCGCGACCCTGGGTGTAGAGCGGTCCGAAATTGGTGCCATGCAGCGCGCGGATCGGCGGAAGCGGTCGGCCGAAATCGACGGCTATGGGTTTTACGTCGCGTGCAGGCATGGCGATTTGGAGTCTGGGCCGGATCCAAGCGACAAGGGCGAAGCCGACAAGCGAAGCTCCTCAAGGAACGACTGCCCGAGCCGGCCCTTCACGGCTGCGCTTTACACCCCTGAATGCCGGCTAAAGTGGCAGGGGTCATCCTATCGTAATTGCCGCGCCGTGCAATGAGCAATCGCCGATGAACCGACCATGTACAACCATGGTATCGAACGCAAGTGAACTCCCGAGCAAGCTGGTCCGGCTGGGTAAGTGTGCTCGTCAGCGGCTTGCTCGGGAAAACTTGATCCAGCCTCTCCCTGCTCATAATCCACCAAGCCGTTAATCCCGAACCGCCCACTTAACACCCTCACCACTTCCCCACCGGGCACCGCTCCTCAGCCAGCCGCGTCTTGTGCTTGAGCCAGCCAGCCGCAGCGATCGCATTTGCAGTAGCGTTTCGGGTTCGCATGGCACGGCACGGCATATTCACACGCTCGGCAGATCGCGCGGCGCTGCTCGATCGTCGCCTCATCGGCTAGACCCACACCAGCAGCGCTCTGCACGAGTTTCGCCGCGCCCTGCACCACGTGTTTCACGCTTTCGCAGCCGCAGCCCATGGTCAGATGCCCTCCTGCACATCGCAGTCGCTAGTGGTGATGCTCACCTGCAGCTTGCTGCGGTTCGTTTCCATCAGCCACCACTGGCCGTCCCAGTAGTCATAGGAATGCTGGCAGCAGTCGTAGTTGACATTTCCTGCCGTGCAACTGGCCGACTCCTCGTTCGTGTTCACGCCCACTTCCACCTTCCACCATTCGTCCTCGTAGCTGTCGCAACTGCGCGAAGGCTGCTCATGGATCTCGATCCAGGCAAACGCGCTGCTGCCCTGGCGGAACCGCCAGCCGTAGCTGGTCTTCTGGAGGGTGATGTTTCGCGACTCGGTCTGTTCATCGCCGTCCGGCCCTCCCTGTGCGCAACCCATCGAACGGGTTTTCTCTCGAAAAGTTCGCGCATTCTTTTTAACAGCAAAATGGACCTGAATTGGCGAGTTCGCGCGCAGCGTAAGTGCGGCTGTTTTCAGCCTTTGATGCTGTTAAACACTTTTTTGAGGCGGTCATTGTCGCGCGCAAAAAGCGCGAACTGGTTCGAGCCCCGCAGAGGGGTCGAGCGTTACGAAATGCATGTTCTGCGTCGGTGGGTTGCGCTTAGCGGCCTGTGACGAACGTGACGAACTGGAGAACTTTTTGGGCCGTTCAAAATCGCGGAGGGCAGACTTTGGCCATGGCGAAGACCGATGCCTCTCCTACCGCCGCCACGCTCGGCTCCGGCGGTGTGTAGACATCATATATAAACCTGGCGCTGCGCAATTCGCATGCGTTCGCCACGCTCGCCCTCACTCCGGCCCGGCCAACCTTCCATCCACCGGAGGCTGCCTGATCGAATGTGCGCAACTTGACGGACACTACCTCATCAGTCATGACATCGCGTTGCAGCGAATGGCTCCACATCTGGCTGCCAGCCCGCCACTCGCCTGTGTCAGAATTTGTGAACAGGGCGGACGACGACACTGCCACCTCACATCTCAGTCCGGCGTGGGGGGTTCTGGTCGGTTTCGGCGCGGGCCGTGCAGAGGCCAGTCGTAACATTCATCGGCCCGTTTCTGTTCACCGATACCGGGGCGTGCTTCGAGGTAGCCGAGTCGGCCGGCGCCGTCGTTGTCGTTGACGATGAAGTTCATGCGGATGGCCTGCCCCTGCTCCGGGCGCAGCGGTGCGAGGCGTGACCACGGGATCGCCGCTTCATAGAAACACGATTGCCCGATGCGTCGCGTGGCAAAGCGCACGTCGTCCCATAAACCGGTTTCGCCTTGCAGGGCACGGTGCGCGTAGACCTGGTCGCCGTCGGCCGTGCGCGCGAGTGTCAGTTCGTAGGCGAATCGGCCGTCCACCGCGAAAGCGATCTGAATGCTGTCGCCCAGCCAGGTGCTTCCGCCGACGGACGGCTGGAAGTGCACGTCATCGATCACCTGTGCCGCAAGGTAGAGGTAGTCGTCGTCCCACTGGAACCGCAGCAGTGCGGACAGATCGTCCGGGCCGGTCCACCACGACTGCAACGGCTTGACCTGATCCACTCGGCCGAGGAAGTAGGCGGGGATGTCGCGCCATTCGCGCAGGTTGCCGTCGATGGTCGGAGCCGAGCGTGCGCGATGAACGACGACGCTGTCGACGCGCTGCTCATGCGAGAACGGCTAATGATTGATACGGCCTTCAATGACGACGACCGGCTCGGTCTGGTCGTGCACCGGCATGGCCCATTCGATCACCTGCTGCCTGCGCGGCGGCAGCATGAACTGGCTGGTCTCGTCGGTGTCGGCGTCGTCCTTGAGGCCGATGGTGGCTTGAAGTCGAAGCGGAATGTCACTGCGATTGCGCAGCGTGATCGGCAACGTCACCGAATCGCCGGCCAGCGGCGTGTCCAGCGGCGGCAATTCGATAGCCAGGGGTGAAAGCACCCCCAGTTCAATTGGAAGCGTCGTCGCGTCTTCCGCGACAAGGTGCAGTGTGTAGTCGCCGAACGTCGCGCTGCGCGGGACGGGCAGCTTCCATCATCGCCTGCACGGCAAAGATGGCGCAACTGTTCGAGCCCTTCATGTCCGAGGCGCCGCGTGCGTAGAGCTTACCCCCTTGAGGAGGGGGGAGAACGGGTCGGTTTTCCATCCACTGGTGGCGGGCACGACGTCGTAGTGGCCGGTGAAGTGCAGCGTCTTCGCGGCACCGACGTCCCACCGGGCGACGAGGTTGTAGCGTGGGAAGTCGTCGAGTCCGGGCGTGAGCTTGGCCTGCTCGGTTTTGGGCACACGGTAAAGCTTCGTGGCCATGCCGAGTGTTTCGAGCTTGTTCTGGAGGAATTCGCAGCAGGCTTTGTAGCTACGGCCGGGCGGATTCGAGGTGTCGAACGCACAGAAGTCCGAGGCAAAGCGGACGAGCGACCGTTCGAGCTTGCCGACGCGCTCGTGCGCCTTTTCGCGCCTGCCATCGCCACTGGAATGGGAACTGGCGGGTGCGTTCGGTCGGGCGGCGCGGCGAGGCATGCTTCACCTAATCCCTTCGTGAGCGCCTGCGCTTCAACAAGGTGCATCCCAACGCTTCAATCACAGGCAGCCAATACATGTGCACTTCATTCGGCGTGTGATTGTGATATAGATCGTCCAGGCTGCGAAACAGCTTCCCGGCCCAGCGTCATGCACGTTGTCTTTCGTGCGCGACCGCTTGGGCCGGAAAGCCGGTCCTGGTTCAGGGGGTGGTCATGTTAGTTCAGCTTGCCGGAGGAAGGACAAAGAGCCGACCTCCGCCAGCGGGAAGCGAGATCTGCAACCCCTCCATAGCGGGACTATCATCAATCACCGGCTCCAGTTCACCTGTTTCCTGACTGACTTCGAGCACCTCAGCCGGATCAGCATCAAACTCAACTGTCAGCCATGAGGTATATGCATATCGGTAATTATTAATCATCACCGCTCGCCTGCCGTCGGGGAAGATAAAAGTCCCAATCAAGAGGTCTGCGGGCAATGCTTTCTCTTTTGAAGCCTTCACTGAACGGATGGGTATGCCGGCACGCGTGCGATCGTCGAGGCTACCGAAAATGCGTCCTTCACCGAACTCCCCATCGGGCCTCACATAGTAGAAGTCCCCTTCAGGCTTCATACGGAACGCCCCGGTGCTTTCGAGTTCCATCAGCGTCGGGCCAAGGTTCTGGATCGCATGGTTAATACGCTGGGCTTGATAATATTTACGCGTCAGCCGTCCCTCGCGCGTCACCAGCGCCCCGCCTTCGGGGAACGATGGGCTGGTGGGGGTGAAGTAGCAGAAATACATGACCCCTTTCGCACCGAATGCCAAAGAACTGTAGATCTGCCAACGCATCTGTGCTTCGGTGGGATCCATCAGAGCGTCGAAGGGCATGGCCTTGAAGAAGTTCCAGAAGGGAATGTCAGCCTCCATCGAATGCTGCCGCATCGATTCCAGGTTCCGAATATACTCATCACGCCTTCGCTCGCCCCGATGGAAGTCCGGGTAGTGATTCGTCGAAAGCACATCCGTATCCACGATCTCGACGAAACGCCTGACATGTTCGTCATACGTTGGCACGCCCAACTGTTGGGCACTTGCGTAGGTCGGATAGAGATTGATGTAACTCAACATGCCGGGTCGTATTTCACGAATGGCGCTGACCCACTCACCGAGTTCGGAAAACCTCGCAGCCGAAGGCTCATCGGTTAACAAGTACCCCCAGCAATTCGGGTGGTCGGGATACTCCTCCGGCTCAAGACCACGAATATCGACAAGGGCAACCAAGTCATGCTTTTTGCACAACTCAAGTTGCCGATTCAGGAACTCCGTGCCGCGCCCTGCAAACCCGCCGATGACCAGATTGAAGTTGGCCTCGGCGATTTCCTTGTAGGCCTGTTCCATGTTGGCATCCGCAGGCGGATCAACCCAGAATCCGAGCGCGAACTCATCTTGCTGAAAACGCGGAACCTCGTCAGCGGAGTCAGTCGCGTCCTGGGCAAGGGTGGCCGTCGAGCCGAAGCACAAGCTTGAGGCGACGATCCCGGCTGCGAATAACGTGGGAGTCTTCATGAAAATTGTTTCCTGATCACTAAAGTTGTCAAAAAAACAGGGCGTAGAGACAAATTGCATCGCAGGTCAAAGCTGCAAACTATATTAAATCCAGTAGTGTATTTATTGCGTCATACATCAAGCCGACGCACGAGCGTGAGGCTTTAAAATTGATTGTGTTGGCTCCTAAGGCAGATGTGGCCACACTTGAAAGACGCCTTTGTTCAGGTTGATTCGGTCGACGATAGCGGCATGCGAGTCGAGGTAGCCAGCGCCCGCATGCTCAGCGGGGTGCGGATAACCGCGACCATAAAGCCAGATTTTTCTGGATGGATGCTCCCACCCGTCGATGTCGCGATTGTTGACGTGGTACGG
This sequence comes from Phycisphaerales bacterium AB-hyl4, assembly GCA_041821185.1. Classification (NCBI taxonomy): domain Bacteria; kingdom Pseudomonadati; phylum Planctomycetota; class Phycisphaerae; order Phycisphaerales; family Phycisphaeraceae; genus Natronomicrosphaera; species Natronomicrosphaera hydrolytica. Next base: position 134,215 of record JBGUBD010000004.1, read on the forward strand.
CCCATTGGGCGACTCGCCGAAGGCGATATCAGTCACCGGCCAGTAGTCCGGCTGGGTGAGCGGCCGATCCTGTGCGGGGCAGTCCCATACGCCTTCGCTAAGGTTGTTGCTCGTCAAAGCCGTGCTCGTACTGCCGTAGCCCTGCAGTTGCCGTGCCCAGTGCCCGGTCCAAGGGCCTGAAGCGACGACGCCGTCGTGGTCCATGGCGTACATATTCATGGCCAAGCCAAGGGTTCGAAGATTGCTCAGGCAGTTCATCTGCTTGGCCATTTCCCTCGCCTGCGACAGCGCGGGAAGCAAAAGTGCGATCAACACAGCAATAATCGAAATTACGACAAGAAGCTCGATTAAGGTAAATCCTCGTTTCACTTCTCGCCTGCTATATAAGAAATTCCTCATGAATGCGTATCGCTCCTTCCCCCGCGAACATCTCTGAACAAACCGCATGAACAGCCTGCATCCACACACCCCTTCTACTTGATTCCTGAGCAGTGATTAATTGGCAGGATCCGGTCGGGTTGACGCCTTTGCCGATGAGCCCCGGCCACCTGCGGCCCCGATGAACGGGACCGCAGGCCTTTCCCACCCCCAACACATACCCCCCGCGGAAGGGCAGAGGTCATCAGGCTTTCCCGATTAGCGAGCGGCGGCGACGTGCGACGAGCAGCAAGCTGCCGGCAAGGATGAGGCCCATGCTGCCCGGCTCAGGCACCATCGTGATGTTGTCGAGGAACATCTGCTGGTTCGAGGGGCCTTCACCCTTGTTTCCGATGAATCTGATACGCGTGATTTCCTGACCAGCAAGGGTGGGTGCATCGGCAATACTGAAGATTATGGTCTGCGGCGTAGTATTAGCATCTGCTGTACTACCCACGATGGCGTCGAAGAACGCCCCTTTGATGATGTGAATGTTGTTGTTATTGGGGGAGGAGGCGGCGGTGGTCCAAATTCTCACCGAACCATCCTGCCACCAGTTGTTGCTCGTGCCGCCGGCCGGCGGCGTGTAGACATCAAACCGAAGAAACTCACCCTCGGTGGGGAGCGTGGGGCGCGCTTCCGCCGAGAAATCAAATTGGTAGGTCAAAGCGAGGTCGCTGACGCCCATGGGGGCGTGGTGAAGTGCGTAGTCGCTGCTGCCGTCGAAACTCGGCGAGGAAACAAAGGGCGTGGTGGCGGTCGACCCGGTTGTAGAGCCGACAATAGAGGTCCACCCCTGCACCGTCCCATCTTCGAAGTCCCAGGTGACGGTGCCGAAGGCGCTTGACGTGGAGCCGGCAATCACGGCGGCGATAAGTGCAGCATGTCGATTCATAGCAATCTCCTTGTTTCCGGTGATGTGAACAGATGATTCTGGCCGGGCGGGCAGTCCACTGCGCCAGCCAAAAGATAAAGTAATCGAGGACATATTAAAAGTCAATCAATATCTTAATGACGCTCGGGAATTTTTGCCGCCGGGCCTCCGGATGAGAGTGCTCCTGAGCACAAAAATGGCTAAGTATGCCTAATATAGACATTTATACACCTTTCGCCCTTCCTACTGATGCCCCCCGGCGGCCAGGATAATTTTATAATTGCCAATCAAACACATAAAGACTATCCTTTTGATATGGATCATACTCACCTCACGCCGGTCGCACTGCGATGCGAGAATCGGGCCTCGCCGCCTGCGGTTGACGTGGCAAATCCGCGGCTGGGCTGGACGTTGCACGCCCCCTCAGATGCGACGCGCAACTCTTGGCAGAGTGCGTACCAGATTCAGGTTGCTTCCAGCCTGGAGAAGCTCGCCGCAGACACTGTGGACCTATGGGATTCCGAAAAGACAGCCTCCCGGCGGACAACGCAGGTTCGGTATGACGGCCAACCGCTGGCGTCGGCGCAGCAGTGCTTTTGGCGTGTGCGAGTCTGGGACGAGGCGGATCGGCAGTCCGGCTGGAGCAACCCCGCAGTATGGACGATGGGCATTCTCTCGCGGGAGGCTTGGCAGGCGCGATGGATTGGCGTGGAAGCGGCGATCCCTCATCCAGCCCCTTTCTTTCGCTATGACTTCAAGGTCGAGAAAGGGATTCGGCGGGCACACCTTTACGCGACAGCTTGTGGGCTGTATCGGATGCATATCAATGGTGCGGCGTTGGCGGACAACGTGCTCGCCCCCGAGTGGACCGACTACCACCGTCGCATTCAGTACCAGGGCTACGACGTCACGGATTGCCTGCAGCGCGGCGACAATGTGATCGGTGCTTGCGTGGGCGACGGCTGGTACGCCGGCCGTATCGGGATCACCTTCGCCGTGCCCGGCGCAAGTCCGCGTGGAATCTACGGCCGACATCTGGCGCTGCTGGCGCAGTTGCACATCGAGTTCGACGACGGCGAACAATGCGTCATCGCCACGGACGATGGTTGGCGGTATAGCCTCAAGGGCCCGATTCGTACGGCGGATCTGCTCGATGGCATTCATTACGACGCGCGGCAGGAGATGCCGGGCTGGGACGCAGCGGGTTTCGATGACGCCGATTGGCAACCGGTAGTAGAGCGCAAGGCGCCAGCCGGCAGGCTGGTCGCGCAGGCCAACGAGCCGGTGCGCGTCGGACAGCGCATCGCTCCGCAGCGCATGCTCGAGCCGGTTCCGGGTGTGTACGTTTTCGACCTCGGGCAAAACGTCACAGGCTGGGTCCGCTTGAAGCTGGCAGGCCGGCGCGGCCAGGCGATTCAACTGCGGCACGCGGAGATGCTCTCGGAAGACGGACACATCTATACCGAGAATCTCCGCACAGCCTCGCAGACGGACACGTATCACTGCCGCGGCGGCGGCGAGGAAGTCTTCGAGCCTGTTTTTACATATCACGGCTTCCAGTTCGTGGAGGTGAGCGGGCTCAGCCAGCGGCCGGCGTTGACGGATCTGGAAGCGTGCGCCGTGTGGACGTCTGCGCCCGAAGCGGGCGACCTGACGTGCAGCAACACGCTCTACAACCAGATTTTCAGCAACATTCGCTGGACCCAGCGTAACAACCTGATCGGCGTGCCGACGGACTGCCCGCAGCGCGATGAGCGGATGGGGTGGTCAGCCGACATCCAGGTATTCGCACAGACGGGCTGCTTCAACCAGGACCTCGCGGCCACCTTAACCAAGTGGCTGGACGACTTCTGCGACGCGCAAGCGGATGACGGGCGTTTGCCCGATTTTGCGCCGCACCCGTTCGACCCGAACCGCTGCTTCTCGGGCACGCCTGGCTGGGGGGATGCCGGGCCCATTGTCGCGTGGTGCTTGTATCGCAATTACGGCGACCGCGACATTCTGCGTCGGCTGTATGAGCCCACCCGGCGGTGGATCGAGTGGATCCACCGGATGAACCCGAACCTGCTCTGGCGCGAGGCGCGACATAACGACTACGGCGAATGGTTGAATGCAGACACTTTTCAGTTCGACCACCTGCCCAGTCAGGGCGCGGACATGCCGCGCGACGTGCTCGCGACCGCGTACTTCTTCCGTTCGACTGCGCTGCTGGCCGACATGGCGCAGGTGCTTGGCCGGGTGGAAGACGCGGAACGCTACCGCGGCTTGGCCGATCGCATCAAGGGGGCATTTAACGACGCGTACGTGAATCGCGAGGGGCGCATCGTCGGCGACACGCAGGCTGGCTACGCCATCGCGCTGTCGTTCGGGCTGCTTGCCGAGCCGTTGGAGAAGCGAGCATTTGATCATATGATCCGCCGATTCGACGATTACGACGGCCACCTTTCGACGGGTTTCATCGCCACCGTGCTGTTGATGAACGAACTGACGCGGCGCGGCCGGGCGGACCTGGCACACGAACTACTGAACAAGCGCACCTGCCCATCGTGGGGCTACAGCGTCGAGCAAGGCGCAACGACGGTCTGGGAACGGTGGGACGGCTTCGTTCGCGGCAAGGGATTCCAGGACCCCAACATGAACTCGTTCTGCCACTTCGCCATCGGCTCGGTGGGAGAATGGATGTATCGCAATGTCCTTGGCGTTGACGTCGACAATACGGCTGAGATCGGCCAACTGACGGTCATGCCCCGGCCGAGCCGGCATGTCACGTGGGCGCGGGGCTATCACCGCACGATACACGGGCGGGTTTCCGTTGACTGGGCAGTGCAGGGTGATCGGCTCACGCTCGAGGTTACGACGCCGGCGAATTGCGAAACCACCATTGGTATCCTGAGCAGCGACATGGACCGCGTGAGGGAAAGCGGGCGTACGCTTCGCGAGGCACCGGGTTTGACATTCATCGGGACGCGCGGCGCGTTTGCGCTCGTGCGGGGCGGGTCGGGAACGTATCGTTTCACTAGTGTGTGTGATCCGGCGTTGCTAGAAAGTGCCGATCAAACGGGCTGTGGGCTGGTCACCGGCAAGTCGGCGTCGGCCACCGCGTCGGCAGGTCTCACTGCTAGCGTGGAACAACGCCGACCAGGGGCGGTGCCCACGGCGACGGGTTGAGGCGGTGAGGTGCAACAGACGCCTTATGATGTATACCTATGACTAAGCAGGCACAGATCATCGGGGACGTTCGGCAGAAAATCGCCAACGGCGTGTATGCGCCCGGACGACCACTGCCCACACAGAAGATGCTCTCGTCGCACTACGGCGTGGCGATGGGAACGGTGCGCCAGGCGCTCGCAAGCCTGGCCCGCGATGGGATTCTGGAGTCGCGGCGTGGCTTCGGCACGATCGTGAACCCCAATATCGACACCGGAAACGCTCCCGACACACCAGCACGCAGACTCGGCCTGCTCGTCCCGGAAAGCTGGTTCGGCGGAACCTATGTCACCACCTTGAAGCGTATTCTCGCAGAGAATCCTGAGTTTGACCTGAGCATTCGCTTCGCGGACAGCCAAACCAAGGAGTCGATCCTCGACTGGGCGCAGCCGCTTGCTGCCGTGCTGACCCAGGACGCGATCTCGATCGACCTGATGGAGTACCTGCGTGCCACCGGCAAGCCTGTGATGGTCATCGGCTACCTTCTCACCGGGCGATGCCCCTCCTGGGCGAGCGAGGTCATCACGGACGCGGACATGGCCTATCACATGGCTGTGCAGTTCGTCCATTCGCTCGGCCATCGCCGAATACTGCTCGTCCGCGAAAGCGGGTCGTTCTACTTCGAATCCGTCGGCCGTGCATTTCAGCATGAAGTGAAGAAGCTCGGCGGAGATGTCATCGGCGACCAGGTGATCGCCGCGCAGGGTGACGACGGCAGCACCCTCCTTGAACACCTGGACGGCTGCAAACAAAAACCCACGGCTGTGATCGTGGACGGTGGCCTCCAGTGCTGCCGACATCTCCACGCGCTTCAAAGCGCCGGCTGGCGCGTACCCGATCAGATCAGCCTGCTGTCCATGAATCAGGTGCCTGAGGACTGGTTGTCCACGCCCACCTTGAGCCGTGTCGAGATGTCAATCGGTCACTGGGCCGGGCATCTTGCTGAGGCGCTGCGTTCCGTGATTGACGACGGGGCTATCGTCCGCGAGCACCTGCCTCCGCGCATCGTGTGGGGCAAGACGTGCGGCCGCGTTGAAGATGGAACTGATCACTGAAGGCAGAACTGCTTTAGATGATCGCGGATGTTGGGCCGCGGGCCGCGGAAGCGTTTTTGGCCCACGTGGATCGGACAGAACGATTCGCGAAGAATCGCCACATCGGTACCCGTTAACAACGCGCCGATGATGATCGCGACACCATGCACGATGGCCTGGCCGAGCGGACCACGGAAACGTTTGAATTTCTGTTTGGGCGGAGGCATGATGGACCTGACCTGCTTGGCTTACCGATCCGCGCTGATTTTAATCCTCTGCTTGTAGGTGTGGGCCTTCCCTGCCGTGTGGACAGAGGCGTCGACTGGCGATATGCCCGGCCATTTGCAGGACAAGCCGAAGATCCAGATCCGGGCTCAGGGCCTGCCGCCCCCCCATGCGGTCGATGTCTCAGCGCTGGCGAATCGCGCGGTCCTGCGGGCGTTTCTGGAACGCCGGCCGGACGTGACCGGCGACGGAATGGACACGGGGCCGCTGATGGCGATCGTGGCGGGGATTCCACCAAATGCGATCTACGTGAACTATCGACAGAGTTCGACCTATCTGTCCCAGGAATTTCTGGTACCGGTGGAGGTGCTGCTGGCCCGATTGCTCAGTGACGATTCGCGTGTGCGGGAATACGACGAGGAAGGCCGCTGGTTGGGCGAGGCGGAAGTGACGTCGGCGATTCGCGAACGCGTGCCCGATCCGGCCTGGCCGGTGGTATATCGTGCGGACGAGAGCGGGCAGTATGCCCAGCCCCATGCTTGGGCGGTGCCAACGAGCACGTTGGTGATGGCGCTGCAATATCGCAAGGATCTATTCGCCGCGGCCGGGCTGGACCCGGAACGCGGGCCGGCGGACTGGGAGGAGATGCGAGAATACACCCGCCTCCTGACGGTGCCGGAGCGTCAGCAGTACGGACTGTCGGTGGAAGGCGGAAACTTGCTGAGCTGGGGCATCTACACATTTCTGGTCTCGGCAGGCGCGCGGGCGGTAGAGCAGGATGCGGATGGCACGTGGCGGGCGAGCTACGGCACGCGCGAAGCAGCGGAGGCGGTGGGCTTTTTCCGCGGCCTCGCAAACGACACGTTCGAGCGTGACGGGCGGACGCTCCGCAGGGCGGCCTACATCGGCACCAACGAACGGGGGCTGATGTGGTATCGCGGGCAGGTGGCGATGCGGTTCGCGTACATGGACGAGGAACCGCTCGGCGAGATCAACCCGCAACTTGTGGGCATCGCCCCGGTGCCCATAGGCCCCTCCGGCGAACGCGGCTGCGAACTGAACAGCCGGATGGTGGGCATCTACAGTGGTCCAGACCGGCTCAGCAACTGGCGGTCATGGATTACATCTGGTTCATCACCAGCGAGGATGCCCATCGCATCCGTACCCGCATTTATGTAGAGCATGGCTACGGACCGTTCGCCAGCCCGCGCCTTTTGGCGAAGTTCGGTTCCCGCCCGGCAACTGGGTCGCTCCGGCCGGTAGCAATCGGGGCGACGATGGAGGCAACGAAGTCGTCGGAGCTTCTGGTGTAAGGGCCACTTTCAGGTGGCTTGGCGAGCATGCGGGCCGCAACGCGAGTGAACGCTGAGCAGGCCCCGAAACTGTCAACGCAGGAGCCGGCCCGCCTCGTAAACGGGGATGGCCGATGCCATCGCACCCGCCGCGTCAGTGGCAGAGCGACCGAAAGAGTGCGATGGTCCCCGGCCGGGGTATTGGTGGCGGCACGCATGCGCACGGGGATCGAGCGCAACACGGAGAGCCCCATGTGCTGCCCCTATGGACAGCGGCTCGATTAAAGCTGGCGAAGCTAGCGCCTCATAACGCGCCTTTAATTTCATACGAAAGCTTGAATATGAGTTACAAAGCGGCATTTTTGATATAGAGGGGATTTTCGAATCCCGCCCTCTCCGCTTTCCCCCTTGAGGGGACGAAAACCCCGTTTTTTACGGGGTTTTCTTTTGCGCTGAGCTCGACAACCACCTCTACCGACTCGGCGTCGATAGCGCACAGAGGTGCATCCATCTGCGCCGATTTGTGGTGTCCCGCAGTCAGTAGAGCAGTCAGCGCCGCAGCGTCGTGGGTACCGGTCTGGGCCGCGGCGGCGGGGGCGATCGTGATCGTCGGCAGCGCTGAGAGGGCCGCCACCTGCTGCTGGTCGTCCGTCCGCAGGTACCGCTGGGTGGTCGTGATGCTGGCGTGCCGGGCAAGCGTCCGCACGGTTTCCATGGAGGCCCCGCTCTGGCCGATCGTGGTGCAGAAGGTCGTCCGCAGGGCATGAAAGTCGAAGACGCCCTGGGCGGTCTCGTAGGCGACGCCGGCAGCCTTCAGATCCTGGCGGAGCATCCCAGCTGTGTTCGCCGGCACGTTGAACGCCCGGCCGTCCGCCACCATCCAGTTGCAGAAGCTCTTGGCGACGGTGAGGTAGTGGTTGCGACTGCGCTGCTTCAGCGGCTGCTGAATGAGCTTGGACTCGCCGGTCTGCTCGTCCCGCACCCGCGCCGATTGCGTCAGCCGGGCGATCGCCCCCTGCACGCTGCTGGCGGTCAGCTCCGGCCAGTACTGCACGCCGGCCAGGTCGAATAGCCGGCGCAACCGCGCGGCGCTCTGCGTGGCGTGCCGCGGCTTGCCTTCGGGCGCTACGTCAGCGATCAGTCCCGTGCCGAAGCGGCATGACCTTCCCTCGCCCGAGGCGAAAGCCTGGGGCGGGATTTCAGATGATCACGCGATGCACGACCGCCACGTTGGGAATCCCAAGGCCTTGGTGAGGCGAATCCTCGCCTTGTAAAGCGGATATGTAGATCGGCCGTGGTCAGGCCTCCATACGTCGCACATCGACGGCGAGGCTTTGCCTCACCGCATCATCCAAGTCAACCCGCATCTCCCCCGGCACGGTGATGGTGTACCGCCGCTGACTGGTGGTTCCGTCGTAGTCTGCGATGATCGGCCCCAGCGGCGTGGGCACTTTGATTGATACATGCGTCAGGGAGGCTGGCTGCGGGCGCAATCGGATATGAGCGTATCCAGGTGCGACAGGTTCAATCCCCATGAGTTTGCGCGGGATGATGTTGATCGGGGCTGTGCCCCAAGCGTGGTTCCAATCGAGATTGTTCTTGTATCGGTGTGCCCACGCCTCGAGCGTCATCGTTGATCCTTGCTCCAGCATATGCCACCAGCTACGATCGCTTCGCGAAGTCATCAGCGACAGCGCATACTCCGCTTCGCCGTAATCGTAAAGACCTTCCAGTAGGTATTGCGCGCCGTAGACGCTGCACGCCATGCCGCGCGACTTCACGAACTGCAGCACCGTATCGCGCCGCTTCGGCGGAACAAGGCCGAAGGCTAACGGCATCATGTTGGAATGCAACGATGCGTGCGACGAGCCTTCACCATCGATGTATATACCGCGCGTCGGATCGAACAGCTTGCTGTTGATGGCCTGGCGCACCTTCTCAGCTTGTCGCGAGAAACGGTCGGCATCGGAGGTGCGGTCAATCAATCGCGCCATCGCAGCCATCAGCACCAACGCTCGATAGTGCAGCGCATTGATCACGGTGTTGATCGGGCGCATGTCGTGGTTGTCGCGTTCGCCGATGCCCCCGACGGTAAAGCTGCCGGGGGGCCAGTCGACCAGATCCTGCAGACTGTCCTTTGCTATGTAGCGGGCATGGAACAGGTGCAGCTTCCGCTCCAGCTCGGCTGGTCGGGGGGCGGCGGTACTGATCAGGCCATCCTCCGCGCCCAGGTCGATGAGTGTCTTGGCCACCAGGTCGTCGTAGAAGCAGTTGACTGATTCGCGGTCGCCTGTGTAGAGCACGTCCGCCCACGCCATGAATACCGAGTGCATGTTCCAGTCAGCGAACCATGTCGGGTGTTGCACAAGGTATTCGTGTGTGTAGCGGGCGGTCTGGTAATGAGCATCGCAGGCATAGTGGCTCAGTTGGTTGATGTATGCGTCGCCTTCGTAGGGGATGCGTTCGCGGTCGCCGTCGACGTACATGCCGCAGAACGTCGTTGCTTTGATGGTGTGCCTGCAAAGCTGCCAGACCGCGTTGAGCGTCGCATCGGAACACTCGAAGGATGCCGCTGTGTCATCAAACGGCACGTGAATCGCGAGTTGATGGATGCGCTCCACGGTCGGGGTTGCGTGGTTCGCGTCGATCTCGCAGTACCGGAACGGGACAACGTCGCCTGCTTCAACGGGCAGTGGGATCGCGGCGGGCCCGGTATTCTGCGTGTCAGGGGGAATGGCAATCCGGTAGCAGTGCGTGCCCACAGTGAGCTTGACGTCGATACTGCGGTATCGAATCGTGCCCGGCGGTTGGCGGTCGACGTTCCCCGAGGCATCCAGCTTTTCACCAAGGTGAAGACGGAGCATGGCGTCTGGCGTATTGCAGGTGACGCTCAACTCGACCGTGGCAAACATCGCTTTGCCAAAATCGAAGAACCAGGCACCATCGGCACGTTTCGCTGCCTGGACCGGCGCGATACGTGTCCACTGGAGCAGAGGGGGGTCGCAGGTATATCGCCCCGGCGCCTGCCAAGCCCTGATCGTTGAACCGTCTTCGAAAGCCGTTGCCATTGGGACGTCCCCATTTCGTGTGATGGCCGGGGTGCCAACCCGGGGCCGGTGCGTGCCCGTCACGGGGTGTTCTTCATGTCCCAGAAACGGCCGAAGATCGCCTGAGCATCACCGGCATGCCTTTGCCGTTCGGATGCCGGTTCCGGTTGAAAGCCCCTGCAAGACGATGGCATTTTAAGCCATAAAAATGTTTATTATATAGACTTAAGCACGCCAAGTGGACTGCGAGGCATGATCTGTGGCATAGATTTCACGTCCTCATCGCCTCCGCAAACCGGTCGAAATTCAATAGATTATAATTTTTTGTATTGACAGGCAAAATTACGGCAGCATAATGTTATGTTATATGCCGGAGAACCACTGATGGCGAAGCTAGTAGAACAAACATCCAGCGTGTCGCCGCCTCGCAAGCTCAGAAAGCGAGCATACGCGTATAAGCGTGTCGCCGATTCGTTGGCCCGCGAGATATCGGAAGGGCGCTACGCGGTGGGAGATCAGCTGCCTGTCGAGAAGGCGCTGGAAGATCGCTTCAATGTCAGTCGAATAGTGGTTCGCCAAGCGATGGGGCTGCTTGAACAGGAGCAGATCATTCGACGAGAACCGGGCCGCGGCACGTTTGTTATGAGTCGCGGGCCGACGAACGAGGCCGCGCCGGAACGGCACAGTCTGATCGGCATTGTGAGCGACTTTAAGTTTGGGCATTCTGACGCTTATGGTGGGCCTATCTTGCGCGAACTGGCCAAGCAATTCTCGGGCACATCTCGTACCCCGGCGTTATTCAACATCTGGTGTGAAGGCGAGGATCCAAATTTTGAAGATTCTACGCTTGAGCGTTTGCGCGAGGTCGATGGCATCGTCGTCTTAATGCCCACGCTGCCAATACGCACGGAGCGGATCCTTCAACAATTGATTCGCTTGCAGAAACCTGTCGTGGGGATCAATTTTACCAGTTCGATCATTGACACCATTGCGCCGGATAATTTCAACGGAGGCATTCAGGCGGCGGAGCATCTTCTCGAACTCGGTCACCGACGGATGGTATGTATCGAAATGGAAAACCCGTCGCAGGGTTGGAAAGACCGCATCGAAGGTTTTCGGCATGTCCTCAGTCGCATGACTGACGCGTCAATGCGGACCGTCACGGTGACACCGTTCAACATCCATCAACGTGTCTGCGAATTTGTCGATTCGGCAGACCACTTGCCAACCGCCATTTTCGCAGGGACCGACGAGAACGCTGTGAAGGTGATTACGGCACTTGGTAAGTACGACATCAAGGTGCCCGAAGACATCAGTGTCATGGGGTACAACGACGAGCAGGTCGCCGAATCGCATATCGCACCGTTAAGCACGATTCATGTACCATTGCGTGAGATGGCTACGCATGCTGCTCGCCTGCTCGAACAGCGGATCGCTTCGGGGGTAAGTGGTGTATCACACCGGGAAATTCTTTTTGCGACGCATCTTGTTGTTCGTGAGAGCACAGCTGCACCGTCATAGTCGTCGGTCTAGCAAACAAAGACCTTTCTTTTAACTTTTCTATTGAGGAGATGGACGATGCGAAAACTTCTGACCGCTCTAGCCGTAACTGGAATGGCCGTTCCCGCCATTGCGGACCCGATGTGGGATTTCAACGACCAGCAGGAGCCCTGGATCGATAACAGCACATTCTGGGAATGGGACTCAAATGCTGGGATTGTCAACGGTGAGAACATTCATCGCCATATTGTCGGGACGTTTCACGTTCCGCTTAATGCCACCTTCACGCAAGACGATGATTTCTTCGCGACTTTTGATCTCAGGGTGTCTGCCCCATCATCATGGATCGGCGCGTTCCAGGTCGGCAGGGTAGGGTTCTTTAATCAAAACACATGGGGCGACGAGTTCAGTAACTTTCTTGGTGTACATGCCGCGGCACGCCCAAATACCGATGTATCGATTCGTTTCGCCGATGATGATGGCACGGGTAATGCGTTCTCCTTTGTCAACTCACCCTCTGGCACCTGGTTCAGCTATGAAGTGGTGTATGCTTCAGGCGAGGGTGACAATAATGCCGGCCTGCTCACGCTGAATCGCTACGCCCAAGGCGACCTCGGCGGGACGCCCGATGTCAGCCAGAGCTACAGCCTCCTTGCAGGCCAAGAGTTCGCGATCAATGCATTTGGCCTTGCCTCGGGCCATGATTCAACAGCAACCAGCAACGGTTTCGGCATGGCCCTGGACAATGTGTCGGTCATCCCCGAACCTGCATCGATCGTGCTGTTGGGGCTCGGGGCGGCATGCGCAATTCGTCGCCGCAATCGACAGTCGATCGCGTAAACGTCATATGGTCGATATCGCCCCACACGAGAAGGAGTGCTGTCAATGGGCCGTGTCAAGGGTTTCACGCTGATCGAACTGCTGGTGGTAATTTCAATCATAGGTTTGCTCGTGGCCTTATTGCTTCCCGCTTTGAGCAGTGCTCGTGAGATGAGCAAACGTGCCGTATGTCTTTCGGGGATGCGACAATTGGCGATCGGGACCACCCTCTACGCAGATGATTACAACAATTGGATGCCCGTGGATTATATTCGCGACACCCAGGGCTTCACGCCGACAGGTGTGGCCGGGCGAGCTATGTTCTGGAATAAGTGGACGAACCTCGGCTTAATCTTCAGCGCAAGCACTGGTCCTTTGAAAGGACATGGCTATATCAGTGATCCTCAAGCGTTCTTCTGTCCGAGTGTGTATGAGAGCCAGCCAAACGAAGGTTATGCGTACTATCAATCTCTGGACGCATTTGAAGACCCGCGTAGATCTGGCTGGATCGTCTACCACTCGTACATATACAGAGCAAGTCCACCTGTCGAGGGAACGACTGGGTTCTGGCGACTCGACGAAAATCCAAACGCATGCTTTTTGTCCGACAAAATCTTCAATACCACGGGCACAGCTATGAAGCAGGGGCACGGCGTTGATGGCGTCAATGCTGCTTATACCGATGGTCATGCCCGCTGGATTCGTGATGAACGAATTTACAATCAACTCGGAAGTGTTTCGATGACGTCCCCGCAGCTTTCATTCATGACCAATCAACTGTTCGAGTTGCTGGACGATCATTAACTTAAGGCCACCCTTCCCCAGTTTACGCACCACTGATCTGGTCCGGTTGAAGATTCATAGTTCGCAATGACTGACCGGATATCGGTACACCCGATGTCCAGCAATATTCCTGCCGAATGACACCAGAATGATTTTCAGAAAGGCAATCGATGAAGGTACAACTGCAAGTGCTCCGCGATACGTGCAAGCGCGTCGGGACCGTTGGCGTATTAGGCAGTCTGTTCGGAGTCACAACGGCATTCGGTGCCGAGCGATCCCAAGTGGAGCTTCTCGAACCGTCCCATTTCGGCTATGAACAGGTGACATTCACTGAGGCGCCTGTCGTAAGCCAGGATGGCAACCTGCTTCGTGCAAAGCTTGCAAACGGTGTCGAACTGCGGTTCGACGTGGACGCAGTACAGCTTCAGGCTGCGACGCGCGAGGGCGTCATCCTAGCCGAGAGCGACAGCGGCAATCCGTTCTACATGAAGTACATTCCGGCGGGCACCGGGCCCGACGTGGAACCCTATGCCGCAGACTTGTCTTTCACCTTCCAGCGAGCGATCGCCATCGAAGAATCGCTGACGTTCTGGTTGGAAGCCACCGCGTCAGACGGCGAAACATCTCTCGTACGATGGACGGTATATCCGGTTGACTATGTCATCAACGGCATGACGTTTTCCGGCATCGCGGATCAGTTCTTCATCCAGGATGATTCGCATTACTTACACGAAATGTATATGAACTGGCGAGGCCCAGTCGGGGAACACTACGAAGGGGCACGGACATTTCGGTTTTCGTGTTATCCGGGCAACCAGCAAGCCTATTCCGAAGCGACGTTCAGCCGATCGGAGCCAAAGTCGCTTGGGGACTATGGTATGTTTATTGACGGGGGGCAGATGTTCAATCTCATCGGTTTGCCGGGATTGCGTGGCTCAATCCTTGAGTTCATGGATGAGCCATTCCATTGCCGAGCGGTCTTGCGAAGCACGAGAGATAACGACGCGGTCGAAGTCGGCTATCGGATCGGCCTCGGCCGTGTGGGCCCGGTTTACACCACACCGCTGCGTTTTCGATTGTCGACGCAAGAAACACTTTCGAGCAATCTCTGGATTCAAATCACGCAGTTCACCAAAGCGAAGTTTCAGAATGACCTGGCGATTGAGCCCACGGATCCCCGGCCGATGGCGGTGGTGCGTAACGCATGGCGAAACAGCAGCTTCGTAGAACATGCGGACGAGTTGCTTCCGATTATCAAGGAGTACGGCTATCGACAGGTGGAGATCGGGTGGGTCTGGAAGCGCGGGCATTCGCTGGCCAGCCGACAAGCCTGGCCAGCCATGCGGGAATGGGACGGGTCGAGGCTGAAGTCAGGTGCACACTTCCAGGGTGACTTCAATGGCGAGATCACCGAAGTCGCCGGCGGTGCAGCCGGGCTTGCTGACTTCACCGCAAAAGCACACGACATGGGCATCAAAGTTTACGTCTGGCATCAGACGGCCCACGGATGGGTGGGGAGCCCGGATGTTCGCAACAATCCCGAGTGGCTCGTCCACCGAATGGATGGGCATTCGGTTTTGGGCTGGCACAATTCCGAGCGGATGCCCGTAGTCTGGTACGACATGAACAGTGGCTGGAAGGATGAGACGCTTCGTCGTTTTCAACGCATCAAGGAACAGACGAACATCGATGGGCTTTGGCTCGACGTGTACGCCACTGGTTCGACGTGTAACTACCTCAGGCCAGTGAGCACGTATTCGATGCCTCAGCGATCTGCCTATATTCGGGCATTGCGAGAAATGGGCTACGAGATTCAGACGGAAGGCGTCAGCCTGGCGAGCGTTGATTCATTCGTCCTACGCAAAGACGACATGGAATACTATCGGGAGCACCCGTTCATTCTGTTCGGCAGCTGTCCGTTCCGCATGGGTGCGACCAGCGGCTATGGGCAACTCGACTTGTTCAAACTCATGTCCTATCGGTCTTTCCCACACGACCGCGGCGAACAATGGCGTCCGACCGACAATGAAGAGGTCGAACGCACGCGTCAACTGTATGCCGATGAGGTGAGGTATCGCAATCACTGCTTCAATACGATCGAAGATCGTTTGGGTGCTGTGATTGGTGTCGTTGAAATCGAGGGTGGCACGCAGTGGGTATGCGAGCGCGGCAATGCCTTGTTTCTCTGGGATGATACGGACGTCGAGATCATGTCACCCAGCCAGATGGTGCTGGATGCCATCCTGACGCCGGGGGGCGACAAAGCAGCGGCAGAAATCGACGCGCTGCAAGGCCAGAGGCGAGTGTCAGTGCCAGCTCAATCAGTCATGCTGTTCACCTCCCCGGCGAACTGACAGGCGTATCGTTTGACGATGATGATCGATCTGCGGAGCGAATTGCACAGAAATGAATAATATCGCTTTGGCAACGTCGTACCCGGTCCAAGTGATTCACAATTTTGGTGAAGGCCACTTTGGATCCGCCCGCGAACCAGTACTTCGACGGATGCAAGATGGCTCGCTGTTATGTTTTCATTACACGGGTGGACCTTGGGAACCGCACGATGAGAATTGCATTGTTCGGACGATCAGCCTAGATGACGGGAAGACCTGGTCGCAGCCGGAAGTGATATTCAATCATCCCAGGCGAGCCACATGGGGCCCAGAGCTATTCGCCGAAGACGGGAAGGTGATGGCTTTCGTCCACACGTTCAACACTGACCGCTGGTATGGCGAGATGAAGACATTCCTCGCCATCAGCAGCGACAGCGGTCGAACATTCACCGAACCCTCCATGATGCCCGGTCCGAGTGGCAACGTCGTGATGCGCCGAACGATCGTACTATCCAATGGTGATTGGCTGACACCTTGTTATTGGCAAGAACATCTTTCAGGGTTTACCAACGAGTTTACTAGAGAGGGATTCAGCCAGGGCGGCGAATGGCGATTTCGTGTTGGCGTCGTGCGGGCAAACAACCAGGACTGGAAGACGGCTAACGTCGTCGGCCGTCTGGAGAATGAACATTGCGATCTTTGGGAGCCCAATGCGGTCGAAATTGCTCCTGGGCATATCGTGATGTTCATGCGTGCTTCGGGCACAGGCGTGCTTTATCGTGCAGAAAGCCTGGACTACGGACGATCGTGGTCTGAGGCAGTTCCCACTGACATTCCCAACGCCGATACGAAAATCACGCTATTGAAAATTAGGAACAAGACGATTCTGTTGAATAACCCGACGTCTCGTGGACGTAGCCGGATCGAGCTGTGGGTTTCCGATGATGGGTGCGAAAACTGGGCCACGCGGATCGAAGTGGCAAGATTGAAAACGCAGGGGAGAGCCGGGGTCAACGAGCACTACATTCCTGCCATGGTCTGTTATCCCGACGGTTTCGTGGATGAGGCGCAGGAGTCGATTTACGTTGCATTTGAAGATGGTGCATGCCATTACATGGCTAAGATTCCACTTGCGGACTTTCGGTAGCCCCAATGGGTCTTTGATCTGCGGATGGTGAGCAAACCACCCGTACCGCCAGTGCCGAAAGGTAGTTCTGGCTGTGCAGTGTCATGAATGCTCATGCCGCTAATGATGAAACAGGGACAGCGGATGTGAGTTCTTCGAAACTGACAGTTGTGCCTCCTGTAGCGACTCAGTAGCGTGCCACGGCATGATGCACGAGAGTTGATCGGGTGGCTAATTACCTGCGTCCGGATTGCGGCGCAGCGGTTGCGCCGGTCCGAAGGTCTTTCGAAAGTGAATAGATGTCGGTTGGCCGGTCGCTACGCGGCTCGTCTGAGGTTGCTGCAATGTCGATAATGGGCAGCCGCGGTCGCCTCGGCAAGGGCGGCGTCTGACCTGGATGTTGGCATGGCATTGATCGCGTTGCCGCATCGGGATCGGCGCCGCCGGTTGCCCCGTTTTGGACCACATCAATGGCCCGCTCCACAACTTCACTTGTTCGGACAGCGATCACCACCACAATTTAGCTGCCGTGTGAAACTCAATGTTCTTATCAATCTGGTCGGCGTTGCGCCAACTCACATGGCCGTCGAGGAACCCGACGTTGGCGCCGTGACTGTGATTCGGCGCGACAGGAGCTGGTGTGCCGTAGAGATGGCCGCCATGTATGGCGATCAACTCTCCAGGGGGAGCCCAGACGTCGCCAATGATGGGTTGTCTTGAGGCCGCCAGCGGAACCGGCGTCTGGCCCGCCATATTCAGGCGCGGCACAGGAGTGGCATCGCGTTCGGCGCTATAGGTACGACCCCAACGCCACCCATACCAGCTTCCCGTGGCTGTACCCGGGGATCCCCAATTCCCATCGGCATTTGCATAAGAGCCGTGACCAGCGGCAATGCGGTAGGTGGCCCCGGTACTTAAGCCGCCGTTGTAGTTCACATAAGCATCCATTAGCCGCTCGTCGCGATCAGGACACAGCAGGATTGCCAACGGGCCAGCATGCTGGGCTGCCGACCATGGAATGATCGCCAGCCGCGCGCGCAACGTGGGGTGCCCGCCACATCGGCGAACAACTGCAACTGCACCTGCATCGCGTCATCGCCAGCCTGCAACGTCAGTTCAAGCGACTCGGCCTGTACTGGCGAGGCGCAGCCGATGCGGTGATCGACAAGCGACAGGCCCGGCCGGTCCGTGGCCGCTTCGTCGGCCGCGGCCCAGGCCTGCGTCGCATCGCCGCGACGCAGGCGCTCGATGGTCAGCCGACCCTTGGCGATGCGAAGCCGGGCAGCCCACTGTGGCGAATGGATCGCCAGGCAGCTATCCGTGATCTCGATGCGCGTGTCGTTCCAGAGGATCGGATCGCAGTCGGCGGCAGGCATGGTCGAGTACTCCAAGGGTCGCGGTACGGACGCCAGCGTAGCGGGCCAACCGCTGGTTCGCACACGCCCACGGGCTTGGGTATCGCACGGTACATCAGCCTGGTGTCGTCGTGCCGGTGCTCAAAACATGGGGTTGGCATGCCGGGGGTGCGAAAATAGCAAAGGGTTACGAATTTGATCTCCCGTCCTTTTGCTATTTTCACTTGCCCCGGTTTACTCCAGTACATAATTCCGTTTTATACTTGCTTCCGGGAGCTTTCACCGGCGCGGCCATCATGTAAGCGGTGATCTGCCCATCCGCCATTCCTCATCCGTTTCAGCAGGGAGTCCGCTCATGAGCCATGTACCGAACCGCTACCGCTACGAAACGCACATGCACACCAGTGAAGGTAGTGCTTGCGGCAAGAGTACTGGCGCCGAACTGGCTCGAATGTACGCGAAAGCGGGCTATGCCGGCATCATCATCACCGACCATTTTTTCAACGGCAACTGCGCCGTCCCCCGTGACCTGCCTTGGGGCGAGCGGGTCGAGCGATTCTGCCTCGGCTATGAAAACGCCGCCGCCGCCGGCGGGGAACTGAACCTGTCGGTGTTCCTCGGCTGGGAGTACAACTACCGGGGAACGGAGTTTTTGACGTATGGTTTGGACAAAGCCTTTCTGCTCGCCCACCCCGACATTCTCGATTGGGACGTGGTGACGTACCTCGACGCCATACGCGAGGCGGGTGGTCTGATCAGCCAGGCTCACCCGTTTCGGCAGCGGCCGTATATCGAGCACACCCGGCTGTTTCACAACCATGTCGATGCTGCCGAGGTCTACAACGCCTCGGACTGCGACGCGTGGAATGACATGGCCTGTCGATATGTGGCGATGAACAACCTCATGCACACCGCCGGCTCGGACACGCATCACGTTTCGCGTTCGCCGCTGTCGGGCCTCGGCTTCGATCGGCCGCTGCACACGATCGAAGAATTCATCGCCGCGGTGCGAGCCGGCGACGGCGTCGTCCTGCGCGACATCGAGAATCCGCTGGTTCCCGTCACGGCAGCGCCGTCACCCGCGGCGGACGACCAAGCCGGAGCGTGACGGTGCGTCCACATCTGGAGCGATCCACTCAGCGCCGGCCAACTTGGCGAAAGTGCTGTGCGACGCTCCGTGGACTTCCTTTTCCCCTCCCTCATCAACAACAACTGTGGGCGATGGGCCCGGCAACGAAAGCGGCGCATCCTGAAGCGGTGCGGAATTCGCTTATCGGGGGGGGGGCGACGCAGTCTACGCCTGCTCGAACACGACCATCTGGTGACACTGCAGTGTCGGGATTTCGCAGACAAGACGGTTTCCGTCCCGGTGGGTCTCCAGCGGCTCCCCCTGTGGCTCGAGTTTGACACAGGCAACCGGGTGCGGCGGCTGAATCGACACGCGAACGTCGTGTAGCGGAGTCAAGTCATCCACCACCTCCACCGCTTGACGACCAACCCCACCCCGGTTGATCGTGTTCGCATAAATCAGGTGCAGCACACTTCGCTTCTTGGTCGGCTGGTGCATGAAAGTGACCCGGCCGGTCGTCGGAATATTCTGCACTTCGACGCTACGAGGCCCGCCAAGAGCACGGTCGATCGCCGCATGCAGAAACTCCCGCAACGGGACCGCACCGTACGCGGCATAGGCGCTGAACACGCGATGAGCAAGATAGAGCGTCCGGCCATGCTCGACACCCAGGGCGTACCCCGACGCCTCGGGTCGAGGCGGGGCGTGCTGATGGCTGCAGAAATGCTCGGCTGTGCGATTGTAGTAGGGGTCATACACCTCGCCCAGCGATTCCCCGGCGGCAGGTGTGATACGCTGAGAACCGAGATACATCACCATCGGATCGCTCACATATGCAGGCCGCAACGGCTCAATCGGCACTGCAAAGTCGGGCGAGAACGCACTCGGGCCATGATGCTCGGCGCCCAGTTCGAGGCCAAAACCCGAGCCGTCGGCACGCAGCCCGCTCTCGCCGCTGAGCAGCAGTCGACCGCCCCTGTCGACATAGTTACGAAGCTTTTCCTCAAGCTTTGGTCCGAGCCGGATTTCGTCGGGCAGAATCAACAGGCGGTATGGCTCGAAGTCCATTTCGGCGTCGATCACATCGAAAAGGTAATGTCCCTCAAGCAGCGCCCGAACGGCGCCGGTGTCTGGTGCGCACGCGTCCCGCCCATGCCCAGGGTCGATAGCCTTGCAGGCCTCGGCCGAAAGCAGGGCAATGTCTGAAATGCTCTGGACATGATCGCACCAAGGCTCTTTCGCTTCGACTTCGGCGTATGCTTTGCCAATCAAACGGTAAGTGCTCTCATCAAGCCGGCCGTGCGGGGGCAGCTGGTCCCCAATCGAACACTTCGCCCCGTAGGCAAGCATGGCCGAGCACTCGTAACGCAGGGCGTTGAGGCTTTTGTAGCCGCCGAATTCGCCCCAAGTGGTGTGGAATTTGCCTGTCATTCCCAAAACATCGTGAGACACGATTTGTTTGGCGTACTTTGCTGATAGTGGAAAATGGTCGTACCCCCACCCGCCGGTCGGCAGTGACTCCAATTCGAGATGACTGAAGTGGCGCAGCACCTCTGTCTGCCCACGCGTGATGTGGCCGCTATTGTGAAACACCCGCCGGTTCGGGTTGTCTCGGCGGATCGAATCGGTGGTGCGACGATAGTAACGGTCAAGCGCAAGGCTGTTTGCCCGGCGACGATCCGCCTCACGGGTCGCGTCAAGCCCCTGTTCGCGCATGACGTTCAATCCGGCCTCACTGCAAGAGTGATGCTGAGCGACTATGTCGAGGAAAATGCCGTCGCAATCGGGAAACAATTCCACCACTTCTTCGATCTGTTCGCAAAGGTAGCCGAGATACGGACTGTGAAAACACATCAGGAACCAGCCAGCCTCAACGGGTGAAGCACCTGCGAGGCGTCCTTCATGGTCTCGCTCACGCCATTCGGGGTGGAGTTGCCCCGCCAGGTTGTCCAGCCCGGCGGAAAGGTAGATCGGGACGCGGATGTCGGCCTCTTTGCAGGCGTCGTACTGCCGGCGCAGAAGGTCGAACGAGAGTGTCGGATGCATTCGGCCCACCTTCGTGGGATGATAGCTCCAGCCGTGATGGCACTTGGCGAACAGCGTGACCGAGTCGACCCGAGCATGTTGGAGCGTCTGCTGAAACTGTTTTGCATCGAATTGGACTGCCACACTCGGGATCGCCGGCGAAGTGTGAAAGTCCAGGTGTACCTGCCGAAAGCGCAGACTATCGCTGGATGACGCAGTTGAAGTCGTAGTAGGCATAGGGATTGACATCATACCGATTAAGCTGGAGAGCCTCGCTCCGCCCCCGTTCCAAAACCGTAAGTGTAGAAAATACAGGCGCCTCGGTTTGGATCACTCCGCGCCATTGTAAAGAAACGCCTTGCGGTCTTGACAATCTGGTTAACTGGGTTAGCATAGTTGCCATGGCTCGTACGGAAACCCCTCTTGCTTGCGAAACGCTTGTAGATGCGGTGGATTCGCGCCCGTTCGTGGTGCAGATTCAGGATCGCCTGCGCGACATGATTCGCCGGCAGGATCTCAAGCCGGGGCAGCAGTTGCCGTCCTTACGGGATCTCTCTCGGCAGACGGGTGTGAGTCTGGGCATTGTGAAGTTGTCGTTGAGCAAGTTGACGACGGAGGGATACCTTCGCTCTCATCCGGGACGGGGCATTTTCGTCGCATCGCCGCAGCAGGAGCGTCAGGCCGTCGCATTAGTTTTGCCTGGTCTGGACTTCGATCAGATGCCCAAGATCATTCGCGGCGTGAAGGCCGGCCTCGGCGACAGCTCCCCGCGGCTGCTGATGCAGTCGGCTGAGTTCGACTTCAAGCACGAAGTAGATCTGCTTCGCAATCTTGACTCGTCTTTTGTTGCGGGGGCGATCATCTACCCGCCGCCGCTGCCGGAGATCGTGGAGCATTTGCGTGAGCTGCGCCGGCGCGGCGTGGCGTATGTGCTGGTGGACACGCTGCCGGCGTCGCTGGACGTGGACGCAGTGCTCAGCGACCGCGTGAAGCTCGGACGGCTGGCGATGACGCACCTGCTGGAGCAGGGGCATCGGCGGATCGGGTTGGTCAAGCACAACGGTCGATCCGTTTCGGACCGCGAAGTGCGTGAGGGGGTCGATGAAGCTTTGCGAGCGTACGGGCTTGCGACTTCCGACCTGGCGTGTGAAACGGTGGACGTCATGGATCTGAACCCGCGCGAGCCGTGGGCCAACGGTGAGCGAGCGGCCCGGAAGCTGTTAAGTGAGCACCCGGATCTGACGGCGATGTTGGGCATCAACGACAATCTTTCGCTTGGTGTGGCGCGGGCCGCCCGCGCCGTGGGGCGACGCGTCCCGGAGGATCTGTCAGTCGTAGCGATCGGCGACCTGCAACAGTTCATGCTGGCGGAACGGCCGATCTCGGCGGTCGCCCAGCCGCACGAACAGATGGGCCGGGAGGCCGCCCGCCGCCTGGTCGCGTTGATGGAGGATTCGGCCGGCGAACCGGTGACCAAACGGCTTGAGCCGAAACTGATCGACCGCGGCAGTGTCATGCCAGCGGTGCGGAAGTAGCGTTCTGCGAATTGTTTGGGATTGCCTTGCGGTGTGGATCGATATTGTCCTTTTCAAAGGGTGAACACATGTCCAAGCGGTCAGCATTTACCTTAATTGAGCTGCTCGTCGTCATATCGATCATCGCATTGCTGATCGCCATACTGCTGCCCGCATTGGGCGCGGCACGCCGGACGGCGAACCAGATGCGTTGCCTTTCGACACTGCGGCAGATGCAGTTTGCCAGCGAACTTTACGCCGAGGACTACAACGACTGGCATGTGCCGGCCCGCACGCGGGCTCCTGCAAGCGTTCCTGAAACGAATTGGTACTGGGGGCGAATCGACGCTTATCGGGAACTGGTCGGCATGGAGCCCAGCTATGGCTCCATCACTGCCGAATTTGCTTGTCCGGACGCCGAGTATGCATTTGCGAATCCCACCAGTTCAGGTCGGTATGAGTTTCAACGCGTCTACGGGGCGAATTATGAGGGGCTTGACGTCTTGGACGGGCGACCGCCCCACTTCGGCTATCGACGCAACGAAATCCGAAGTCCTTCATACAAGATCGCTCGTGCGGATGCACTGGACTGGTGGTTCACGTCATGGAACTCAAATCGGTACGTCGACGAAAGCGACATAAACAGCCCGACGATGATCGCCTATCGCCACCCCAACGAAACGACGAATATCGCTTTTTTTGACGGCCACGCCAGCGCGACCGCGCGCGATGATGTGGCTCGAACAAGGATCACTGCAGCGGAGCAGGATCGGATCTGGGCGCCGTTGAAGTGAAACGGTCCTTTCGGCGACGGAAACCGTGCGACCGGTATCGACGGGTTATCCGCTTTTTGAGAGCGAGGAACAGTTCATGCGGCATCGGCTACTGACAGGTGTGTTGTTCGTGTTGGGGAGCGCGTGTTTCGCCCTGCCCGGCGCTGCGAGTGATATGACTGCGGATCATCCGCGCGTAGGCGAAGTGGTGGTTCACGAACAACTCGCCTCGCCTGAGGCTCGAGAGCGGTGGAGCGATGCCGAGTGGGCTCGCGTGGTCGATCAGGGGCCGAATGAGGAAACGGTCCTGCGCATCGATGTCCCCGGTGCGCCGGGGGCGGGTGAAGATGGTTCGGTCCAACAGGACGTGTGGGGTCGGGACATTGAAGCGCGGGCGCGGCGTTTTGAGTTAAGCCGATCATTGGACGTGGATGACTTGCGTGGCTGGCGGGTGAACCTGGTGGCGAGAATTCGCACCGCCGGTGTGCCCGAGCCCGACGAGCCGTGGGAGGGTGTTCGCCTCGGCTTCAATTATCGCACGGAAACCGGCCGCCGCTACAACCACAACCTCAACGGCCTGCCCGGTGACAGCGACTGGTTTGAAGCCCGGCTCGATGGCGCACGCATCCCCGAAGACGGGACGGCCGCCACGGCGTACGTCGGCCTGATGGCCCCGGCGGGCACGATGTGGGTTGACGAGGTGCGCATCGAACTGGTCGAACCGCCGCTGAGCTACCTCGCCGCGCAGCGCGATGAGACGTTTGAGCAGGAAACCATCTGGCGCGGCGCGGGCATTGCCGGCGGAACCGGCGCTCGGCACGGCTGGATCGAACGGTTCGTCAACGACTGGAACATGAATCACGTCAAGGTCTGGGTGCGTTTCCCCTCGCCGGACCTGCCCGACGAGGCGTATGCCGAGCAACTGGAGAGTCGGCTTCAGCATCTGGATCGTGCCCTGGATCGGGCGAAGCAAGCGGGCATCAAGGTGATTGCGCAAGGTTGGTTGCGCAACGAGTGGCGCGATAGCGACCGCGGCGGGACGCACACGGTGTATCTCGATCAGCACGCGCTGGATCGCTTTCTCGATACCTGGCGGTTGATGGCCGAACGATACAAGGGCAGTGAGGGCATTCTGGGCTATGACCTGTTGAATGAAACCGTGCTTCGCGTGCCGCCGGCCGAGGGATTTCCTGATTATGAAGAACTGATTGAAAAGACGGCGGAGATGATTCTTGAGATCGACCCGGACGCGCACTTTTTCGTGCAACCCGAAGAGTGGTGGGGCATGCAGGCCTTCACGATCCTTCGGCCGGTGAACATCGAGAACGTGACGTACAGCATGCACATGTACGCACCGTTCGCCCTGACGCATCAGGGCGTCGGCACTCGGCAACACGCGGGCATCGCATATCCCGGCGAGATCAACGGCGTGTACTGGGACAAGGACATGCTGCGTAAGGCGCTTCAGCCGGCGCGTGACTTTCAACTGGCCCACGGCGTACGCATGGAAGTCGGCGAATTCAGTTGCATCCGCTGGGCGCCCGACGGCAGCGCGGCGCGCTGGCTGAACGACGTGATCGAAATTTTCGAGGAGTACGGCTGGGACTGGACCTACCACGCGATGCTCGACTTCGACGGCTGGAGTGTTGAGCTCGGCGAAGACCCGGACAACACGGACCCGCTCGACGAGCCGGGCGAAGCCAAGCAGGTGCTGCTGGCCGGCTTTGCGCGGAACGATCCGTCGACCTTCAATCCCCGCCCGGCCGAGCAGGCGGCAGTCGCACCGGGAGATGTCGTGTTTGAGGCCGACTTTGAAGGCGATCGACCCTTCGCCGGCTGGGAAGGCAGCAGTCGGGCAACGGTGGATGTCGGCTACCAGGGCGGGCAGGCCATGCGCGTACACCGTGATGTCGAATCGGGCGAGGGTACGGTTCACGTGCGCAAGACGCTGCCGGTGGAAAAGATGCGCGGCAGTCGTGTGAAACTCGAAGCTATGGCCAAGGCCGACGACGTGGCCGAGCCGGCGCAGCGACACAACGGCGTCAAGGTCATGGTGCACATCCAGACGCCGGACGGCTCGGACTACCCGCAGGCAGGCAACGCCCACGGCACGTTCGATTGGCGCCCGATGCAACGCACGATTTATGTTCCGCGCAACGCCACCGGCGCGTCGCTGATCCTCGGGCTTCAGGACACGACCGGCACGGTCTGGTTTGATGACGTGCGTATGACGATCGTCGATGCGCCGAAGTAGTGGAATTGCTGTCAGCAGTCTCTTGGGCCGCGTGCTGGTGCTCGCGGTTTCATCGAAGTTTTTTGTTCATTCACTTATTGAAGGAGGACGGTATGACTCGTGCAATGTTACTCGCACTCGTTCTGTGTACGCTGATGATTGCTTCGCCGGCGTTGGCCGACGTGAAAACCTACCGCTATGGCACTGGCTCACAAGCCGGCGTGAACTGGTGGGACACCGGGCACTGGAGCGCCGATGGTCTGGGGCCGAACTGGGAAAATTACTGGCAAGCAAACCTGCATGGTGTAGGATTTCGCGCGCGAGCGCCGCAATCGATCGGCCAAGGACAGGGGGAATGGCACATCTTTGTGACATGGGATACTCGGGATGTCGACCACTACATTACCGGTCTCACGTTTGACTGGTCGCAGACGTCGGGTAGTCGCTCGCTGGACACGATCTGGCACGATGTTTTTATCAACGGGAATTTTGACGAGCCGGTGTGGAGCAACCAAGACACCGTACGGAGCGCCAGCGGAAGTGGCGCGGTTTCGTTCAACGTGTCGGAGCGTATTGAGAGCATCAGCCTCAGCGTTTCGTCAAGTTCCACGGATAGCTGGATCGGCGACTGGTACGGCGAATTCACCAACGCACAAATCACCACCACCCTCATCCCCGAGCCGGCGTCGCTGGGGCTGCTGGCGGTTGGCGGGATGGTGATGCTTGGTGGTCGGCGTCGCCGACAGCGGTGACGCGTATTCGCCCTCGGCCGGCATTGATCCATAACGTAATGTAACTGGACGCAGAGCGACTGGCAGCGGGTCGCTCTGCGTTTATTGATATTGACACAACTGCTTCCCGCAACAACCAGAGTCAGGCGTGCGACACGGATAGCATGGCGCGACTGAAAAGGAACGACCTGCAAATGATCTCGGACAGCGAATTGCGGCGACGGATGATGGGCTGCTGGCTGGGCAAGGCGGTGGGCGGCACGCTTGGCATGCCATACGAAGGCGTGCGCAATACATTGAATCTGACGTATTACGATCCGATGCCCGAGGAGATGTTGCCGAATGACGATCTTGATGCGCAAGTGGTTTACGCATTTTTACTGGACAAGATGGAGCAGCCGCGAGTAGATCGTCACGTGCTTACTGAAGCGTGGCGGCACATCGGCATGTCGCCGGACGAGTATGGCATCTGCAAGCGCAACATGAAACTGGGGCTGGTTCCGCCGGCGACCGGCAGCTACGACAACCCCTTTGCTCGCGGCATGGGCGCTGCGATTCGCACGGAAATCTGGGCATGTCTTGCGCCGGGCCAGCCGGAGTTAGCGGCGGCATACGCCTATGAAGACGCTTGCATGGATCATGCGGGCGAAGGCGTGGATGCGGCGGTATTTCTGGCGGCGCTTCAAAGCATGGCATTTGTCGAACAGGATCGCGAGGCGCTGCTGGATCAGGCGATGGCCTACCTGCCTGCCGAAAGCGAACTGCGGCAGGCCATTCAGAACACACGGAAATGGTGGGCCGAGTCCGGCGACTGGCACGTGGTTCAAAAGCGATTGGCCGACCGTTATCTCAATGACAATTTCACCGACGTGGTGATCAACCTTGCCTACATCGTGCTCGGCTGGCTGGCGGGCGAGGGGCAGTTCGGCAAGTCGATCTGCGCCGCCGTCAACGCCGGGCAGGACACAGACTGCACGGGCGCGACGCTGGGGGCGCTGCTTGGCATTCTCGATCCGGATAGCATTGAGCAAAACTGGCTCACCCCGATCGGCCGTGACCTTGTGCTCAGCGAAAGCGTCAGCGGCGTGACGCATCCGCCGACACTCGATGGCTTCACCGATCAGATCATGGGCCTTCGGCACAAGCTCGCCGGCCGCGCGCCGGCCGTCGAAGCGCAGCCACAGGACACCAGCCACCTGGCGATTCGTGCGGAAGTCGCGTTCGATGACGACGACGCACTTCCAGACGTCAACGAAGCGCCCGCCATGCCCACGGATGCGCAGCCCATCAGCCTGCCAGGCCAGTATGTGCAGTGGCCGGCAGCGGACTGTTGCGGCAGGCAGGTCTGGCTGCGCTATCGCATTTCGCTCGCAGACACCGGCCCGGTCCAACTGCTGTTCAACACTCCCGAGCCGATGCGCGTCTGGCTCGACGGCCATGGCATCCTGGCAAGCGAGGGCTCGGCTTTTGTGCCCGCCATGCACCGGGCACCAAAGGGGCAAGGCCTGACGGTAGACCTCCTGGCCGGCGAGCATGAAGTTGTCGCCGTGATGCGCCGTCCCGAAGCCGGCCCGTTGACCTGGTGCATCGGGCTCAGCGACGTGAAGGCGAGCCCGGTGTGCAATGACTGGCTTGCTGACGTATTCGATCGCCCCGGCCGCACGGTCGCGGTACGGTGACGGCGCACCCATTAATCGCTGTGGCCTGCCTGAAGCAGGCCACACAGAAGTGGCCCAAAATGTCGGGCCCCCCGCGTAACTCATGTCTTCACGCCGCCTTCCGCTCGTAATGATTCAGCAGCCCGCCGAGCAACGGCGTCCGCCGCACCGGCCCAATCGCTCCGGCCACCACCTCTCGTGCCTCCGGTCCATCCCGCTCGTTCAACGGCACGTTCCCAGGGATTGATGCGGGCACATCGTGTTGTGATACTTCACATAGATCTGCACAACGTAATCGACCTGCCTCAAACTGAAGCACCACAGCGCGTTCAGGCACTCCCGCTTCAGACTGCCGATCCACGACTCGGCGAACGAATTCGCAGCCGGAGATTGGAACGGCGTCTTCACGATCTGCTCGCCACTGATCCGGCGGAAGTGCTCGTCGAGCGCCTCCGTGTACTTGCTGTCGCGATCCCGGATCAGGAAGCGCAGGTCCAGGCCTTCGTCCTCCGTCCACATCGTGACGTTCCGCGCCTGCTGCTGCATGACCCACCGCCGATACGTCTTGACGCTGACGATTCCCCCTTCATGGTGAGGGATGTCCGTCTACACCTATCCTACAGGCCGATGTCACGCAGAACTGCAATTGTCTCGTTCTGATTCACACAACTAGTACGACAACGCGGTGCGTACATAGAAAGTCGTTGATTGCAGCCACTGGCGTCGAGTAATGAGTAGGGATCGCTCCATCGGCAGGGTTTAGTATGACGCGATAAGCGGCACTGCGTACAAAGCCCTGGGGGCCCATCAGGCCGCGCAGTTGCTCGTTGAATCCGGCAGCAACGTGATAGCATATTTCTGATGCAAGAATGGCATGGCGAGGCAATAGGTCCTGAATTGCGGTAAATGCATCGTCCGGACATGGAGATGCTCGAGCCGGACTTCTCGTCGGACACCGACCCGACGCGACCCGAACGCCTGAGGGCGGAAAGGCAGGCCATCGATCAGTTCGAAACGGGACAGCTCGAAGGTTACGGCATGGTGCAGGTGAACGGCGGCAAGGTTTCGGTCGATCTTTACAACGGGCTGGGCAGACGCAAATGGAAAACGCTGGACCTGACTTCCGTACTCAAGGCTCAAGGGCCTGCCGATACGGTTCACGCCGCCATACCGTGACGAATGTCGCGAACTGTGTCATGGGCAACCGCCGAAGGCGTCACCGGATCGGAATTATGCACTGTGGCCGCCAAGACAAGGGCTCACGCACCACGGCGATCAAGCAGACCGAGTATCAATGACTCTACGTCTTCACGGCCGTGGTTGTCCGGAGAAACTCGAAGCTTAGCAATCGATCATAACCATCCCGATCCCCGCAAGGCGTGGGGCTAACTATCGCACCATGTGAGTTCGCTTTATCGGCTCAGGCGACCTAATCTGATCGTATAAAATAGCACTCATTTTTTATCTCGGCTGAATCAGAATTTGATAGCAGAACAATGGCGACTCCCCCCCGCCATCAATATTTGGGGTCGTTCACACGGATAGCATTCGCGCCCCTCTAACTCGCACTGAAGGGATATATGATGAAGAAGATATTGGTCACCGGCGGAGCAGGTAAGGCAGGGCGAGCCACCGTACAGGAACTGCTGGCGTACGGTTATGAGGTGCAGAGCACCGACCTCGTACGACATGGAGGTTTGGGGTGCCCAGAGATGCGTGCTGATCTCACCGACCTGGGCCAAGCGATCGATGTGTTGAAAGGTTTTGAAGCCGTGGTGCACTTGGCTGCGATCCCCGGGCCGGGAATCGTCAGCGACGTACAGACGTTCCACATCAATACCACGAGCACCTACAACGTGTTCAGCGCTGCCGCAACGCTGAACATGAAACGAGTGGTCTGGGCTTCGAGTGAGACGACGCTGGGCCTGCCGTTCCCGGCCAACCCGCCGGCCTACGCTCCGGTCGATGAAGCGCACCCGTTGACGCCGCATACCACGTATGCCCTGTCCAAGGTCGTTGGGGAGGAGTTGGCCCGGCAGTTCAGTCGCTGGAGCGGAATTCCGATCGTGGGGCTGCGGTTCAGCAACATTATGGAGCCGGCCGACTATGCCCGTTTCCCCTCGTTCCAAGCGGACCCGGAACTGCGGGCGTGGAATCTGTGGGGCTACGTGGACGCGCGGGATATGGCGCAGAGTTGTCGGCTGGCATTGGAGGCCGATCTGACTGGGGCATCGGCGTTCATCATCGCCGCAGCCGACACGGTGATGACTCGGCCAAGTGCTGAGCTGCTCGCCGAACGCTTCCCCCAGACTGAGCTGCGGGGCCTAACCGATTCCCGCGCCACCCTGCTGAGCATTGACGCCGCCAAACAGGTGCTGGGCTACCGACCAGCTTACTCCTGGACAGACCATGTCGAACCTGCCGGGTGACGCAACCGCAACCGGACCTCCACGTCCCACTCGATCGACTTAACTACAAACTGCGCGGCGTCACCAATGCCCCCCTACTTTCACGCCATTTGCATTGCGAACTTGGGAACATCGCCCTCCTTTCATTCGCTGAACCGGCCATGGCGGCGTCGCCAGGCCCTAATCTCCGCCGACGTCAGACCGCCGAACGCCTGGCGCGGCCACTGGTGAACTGGCTGCCTGCCCTGATCGCTGTCAAAGATCACCGATGCGTCCATTGCCAACGCCAGCTTGATCGCCTCCACGCAGAGGCTCGCATCCAGCATAAAGCTGACAGACCCTGCCTCACAATGCATGGATCGCTCGCTGTAATCCTTACCGGCGATGCGATGGCGGTATGTAATGATCGATCAGTTTTCCATCCTCGCTGATAATCTTGAAGTCCTGCTGCCGATCCTGGATCGTCACGAGAATCAGATGCCGGATGGACTCGGCTCGCTGGAGGTACCAAGTCTCGTCAACCGGATGCACGGTGCGAACGTCTACGCCCCATGCACCGTCGCCGATGTACACCACGCCTTCCGGGTGCTCTTGTTCATCGCGAATGGGTACGGTGCGCTTGTACGTGTGATCATCATTCTCGAACACGACGGTCAGATTGTGTCGCTCGAACAGCGGTACCCAGTGCTCTCGTACATTACGGGCAATCGTGCGGTTATAGTCGCGATGCGACGGAAAGCCCGGCGAATGATAAATCGGGAACACGTGCGGCACATCGCTCCGCTGGTCAAGTTGCTCCTCCAGCCACGAGGTTTGCTGGCCTTCGATCGGGCCGCTGTGGTCCGAGTCGAGAAGGAAGATGCTCATGTAATCGCTGAAGTCGAGTACGGCATAGCCGGGATGGCCCGGGAAGGGAAACAGGTTATAGAAGTAAGGTGCAATGGCTTCACGAAACTCATCTGTGTCCTCGTAGGCGTCGCGGCCGCGATCGTCACCGTAGTAGGTGAAGCCGCGCACTTCATGGTTGCCGATGGCGAGCACAACCGGCACGACCCGGCCGTCGTCATCGATCAGCGTGTTCAGATTGGCGTCAAACCATTCGTACCACCGGTCAAGCCGATCTTCGCGCCCATCGGCGTAGGCCAGGTCACCCCCCCACAGCATGAAGTCCACGTCGTACTGCATCGCCACGCGGTTGGTCTGCTCCATCCAGCGCTGGCGGTGTCGTGTGTCGCCGCCGGCGGCAAAGCGAATCGGCTCGCTCGCGTCCGCGGGCATCGTGCGGAACGAATAGAACGGGCTGCTTTGTCCGCGTTCATCACGGAAAATCCGGAACCGGTAGCTCGAGCCCGGCTCTAACCCGGTCAACTCGGCCGTGCGAATGTGACGATCCGAAAACGTCATCGGGTGACTGGTCGGCTCAATGCGCTGCCAGTTCTCTTCATCCCCATCGGCATACTTAAGCACTGCCGGGTCGTCTTCGTCCTCCGTGTGCCAGAGGATCGTCATCGTCGTCGTCGGGTCCTGCTGCCAGGTCAGGTACAACGCCAGTGGTGTCTGCACCGGCTCGGATGCAACCAGGCGAGCGCCGAGGCAGATGTCCGAACTGCTCGTGCCCTGGTTGTGCACCGACACCGCCAGCACATTGCGCCCCTCACGCAGCAGCGACGCATCAACTTCAAAGATGTCCGTTCTCACAATCGGGTTCGTCACGCCCGTCGGTCGCGTTCCGAACCCGACCTCGCCGTCTGGCATGATGGCGCTGCGGCCGATCTCCACACCGTTGAGGTAATAGACCGCGCCGTCGTCAACGATCTCGTCCAGCCGAAGTTCCACTGCCTCCAGCGGGCCATCGTAGTGGAACTCTTTACGGAAGTAATAGGTGATGAGATTGTTTTCCACTTCCGTCTGCAGCCCCGGCTCGGGCCAGCGGGTGTGTCGACCAGACGTGTCATAGCCCAGCAGCGCGGGCCCTTCCGCCCATTCGCTGTCGTCATAGTCCGGCTCGCGCCATGCCTCGCCGAGATCTTCGTTGCCGTCGTGATACCGCCATATCGCGTCGAAGTCGATGATCACCTCATCCGTCGGCGCCAAGTCGGCGTTCGCCGGGACGGCCAAGACCAGACAGACTACGCCCATCATTAACATGCCCGCCAGGCGGAAGACCCGGCGAGATACGGTTACATGCCAATTACGTTCCATCGCGTCCATCCTTTCACATGAAATAATAAATACACTTTTGTGCCCGTCATGTGCCACGCCCGATGCTTCGCATTTCAACCCTTAATGCCGGTGAGCGTGATGCCTTGAATGAAGTAGCGTTGAGCCATGAAAAACAATGCCACCACCGGCAGGGTCATCAATGTTGAGGCGGCCATCAGCAGGCCGAAGTCGCCGCCATGTTCGGTACGGAAATCGAACAGGCCCAATGCGAGCGGGTACAAACGCTGATCATTGAGATAAATCAACGGGCCCATGAACTCGTTCCAGGTGTTCATGAAAGTGAAGATGCCCACCGCCGCCAGCGCCGGCTTCATCAGCGGGAGGATAATCCGCCAATAGATGCCGAAGTAACCACAGCCATCAATTCGCGCTGCGTCCTCCAGTTCGGCAGGGATGGCCTTCATGAACTGTCGCAGGAGGAAGATGAAAAACGCCGTGCCCAGGAACGAAGGAATCCACAGCGGTATCAGTGTGTTGTACCAACCCAGGCCACGGAAGATCATGAAC
Source organism: Phycisphaerales bacterium AB-hyl4 (assembly GCA_041821185.1). Taxonomy (NCBI): domain Bacteria; kingdom Pseudomonadati; phylum Planctomycetota; class Phycisphaerae; order Phycisphaerales; family Phycisphaeraceae; genus Natronomicrosphaera; species Natronomicrosphaera hydrolytica. The sequence continues at coordinate 167,368 of JBGUBD010000004.1, forward strand.
ACAGGGATCATCGTCACCTGCGGCGGCAGCATCATCGTCGCCAACAACACCACGAACAGCACATCGCGTCCCGGCCAGTGTAGCCTTGCAAACGAATACGCCACTAGCGAACAAGCAAATATCTGCCCGATAATGGTCAGCACAACCAGGTAAAAGCTGTTGAACACGTAATGCCAGCGATACGGCGTACTGAGAAATGCCTGGCGATAGTTGTCCGTGTACTTGTGCCATAATTGCCCAAGCCGACTGCTGCGCTCGATATGCAGCCGCATGCGGAAATGGCCTGGCTGGTTGAATACCTCCCCTGCTTCGGCGGAACTCAACTGTGCGGGCACCAACTGCCACACGCCCAGGTCGCGTTCGTCGCGATCGTCCATGTGCTTGAACTTGAACGTGATCTCCTGCCATCGTCGCTGACCGAGGAACAACCGATCCTGGGGAACGTAACGCCGACCATTCACTTCAAGTTCCACACGAAGTCGATGCCACGATCGGTCCTGCCGAATCGGCAACGTCACCGCCAGCCATTCCTCCATGGCCACGGGCAGCGGGAAGTCCGCCACCATCGTCGCTTCATCCGTCTCACTGAGGTCATAGGCCAGATGCGCAACCGCATCCTGCGGCGACTCGCTCGGTTCGTGCATGAGACGCAGGGGCGATCCAGCCTCTGCCTGCCAGTGATCCAGTAACGATCGCTCCGCGTCCAGTGGATGATCCAACAGCTGCTCGTCGCGCACCATCACATTGCGCAACGCCACACCACGGTGAATCGTCGGCCAGACATCGCCGACGCGATCATCATCCAGCCGTCCTTCCACAGCCTGCAGGATCGATTCTGCTTCCCCCTCCCACGTGGCTGTTGGCAGCCCGGCGGTGACGCTCGTCCACAGGCCGGTCACCACCGCCTCACGCAGCATCGCCGCTTCCACCCCTTCCATCTGCTGCGCCGTAATCCTCGGCTCGGCATGTCGCCACAGCAGTGCCCGCAGCTCCGGTTCCATCTCATCCCAACGCGAGACCGCCAGCGCCTCGGGGCGAACCATCGGCGATAGTTCCTCCAGCGTGATGTAGGGCGACTGCCGCACGGGCTCTGGAATCACCGGCACCCATCGCGGCGGATAAACAAAGATCTCCTCCGGATACTTGAAGCTCGTGCTGAGCATCCACACAAATGGAAAGGAAAACAGCAGCGAACCAATCACCAGCGCCCCGGTCGCCAGCAGCCGCGACAGCCAAGCCATCGGCAGCGCCCAGGCGCATGCCAGCGAAAAGGCCGCGAACAGCCCGGCCACATAAATCAGCACGCCGATGCCGTGCGCAAAATCGCCCACGAGCACCGCCACCGCCATGACCGCCAAGGCCATCAACTGGGCCATCAATCCAAAACCAATAAACACGCGCTTCATACGTTCACGGTGCCTCGTAATGCACCCAGCGGTGCGCCAGTTTCATCTGAATGATCGTCAACGCCAGCGTCAGCACGAACAAGATCCAAGCCATCGCCGAGGCGTAGCCCATCTCGAAATAGCGAAACGCTTTGTTGAAGAGGTAGTACGCAAAGAACAGGGTCGAATCGTCTGGCCCGCCCTGCGTCATGATGTACGCCGGCGTGAAAATCTGCAGTGTCGCGATCGTACCCATGATCAAATTGAAAAAGATATAAGGCGAAAGCATCGGCATCGTCACCGCCCAGAACTTGTGCCACGGCCCCGCGCCGTCAATCTCCGCTGCTTCATATAAATGTTGGGGGATGCCCTTGAGCCCGGCAAGCCAGATGATCATGCTCGCCCCCGCGCCCCACAAGCCCATCACGATGATGGCCGACTTCGAACCCGTCAGCCACGCGGAACTGTGCAGCCACAGCGGCAGGTCGCGGATGCCGATCATGCGCAAGAACGAATTCACCAGCCCGATCTCCGGGTTGAGCACCCAGATCCACAGGATCGCGCTCGCCACCGCCGGCACAATGGCCGGCAGATAGAAGATCGTGCGATAAACCGCCATGCCCTTCACGTTCATGTTCAGCAGCATCGCCACACCCAGCCCGATCGCCATCGTCAACGGTAGGCCCAGCAGCATAAAACCGGTATTCGCCAGCGAGTACCAGAACAGGCTGTCTTCAAACAGAAGCTGTCGATAGTTCTCCAGCCCCACAAATTCAGCCGGGTGCAAGACGTCATACCGAGAAAGGCTGTAGATCAATGACACGAGGATGGGGCCACCCGTCAGAAACACCAGCCCCAGCAGGAAAGGCGAGGCGAACAACACCCCCCACAAAGTCTCTTCACGAAACACCTCGCGCAACCGATCACGCCGCCACATATGCCAGTACAGCCCCGCCATCCCAGCCAGCCCCAAAGCCACGCCGCCGACCATCACCCATCCCCACGGCACAGGCGGATCGTCATGGTCGGCATGGATTCGATCAAGCTGGCGCTGCACACGCTGCTGCCCACGCTGCAGCGCATCCTCCGGCGACAGCGTATGTCGCACCGCCCGCTCATACGCTCGCACATGCTCATCCCACAACAACTGCCCCACCGGCGTCACCGGGCGGAAGCGCGATATTTCCATCACCTCCGTGCTCAGCCGAAACGCATCCTGAATCCGCCGCGGCAGATCCGGGTTGCCCTCGACAAACCGGTCGATGAGCATCTCGTTCACGTCCGCACGCGGCGCAATCTCAGGCACGTAGCTACGCCCGCGACTCGCAGCGAACTGCGCCCGCACCTGGTGCTGATGCTCCCAGCTTCGGTCCGTCATCAGAAAACGGACCAACTCAAAAGCCAGTTCCGGATCCGGCGAGCCACGTGGAATCGCCCACGAAAAGCCGCCTGACCACGTGATGGACTCGTTACCCGCCGGCGCGGGCGGCGGCGCTACGGAAAATCGCAAGCCCGGCGCATAGTCGGCAATGTCATTTAGAAACCAGTTGCCATCGATTTTCATCGCCACCCGGTCGCTCAGGAACGGGTCCAGTTCGCCGCCCTGAAAAGTGCTTTGAAACGCATCGACCGCCTCCACCCCGCCAAGATCGTCGTAGATGTCGCGCATGAAATGAAGCGCTTCGACAATGCGCGGGTCCGCCAGCGTCGCTTCCCGCCCGTCCGGCGTCATGAACTCGCCTTCATTCAGCCAACCATAGATGTACAGCCAACTGTTGCCGTAGTTCGGCGCAAAGCCCAGCCGTGTCATCCGTCCCGCGGCGTCATATTCGGTCAGCCGGTTGGCATAGTCACGCAACTCGTCCCAATCCCGCGGCGGCCGTGCCCGGCCATGCTCGTCCACCAACCCCTCACGCTCGAGCAGATCTTCGTTGTAATAAAGCACGCGCACGTCCGTGCTGAGCGGAATCGCATACACCCGCCGATCGGCACCCTCACCCACCGACGCCTCGGCCCACGTCGCATGGTAGTACGCTTCAGAATCAATCCCCTGCGACAGACGTGCCAACTCCCGTGCTTCATCAACGAGATCATTCAGCGCCGTGCCACGTTCAAGGGCGGCATTCAATCGCTCGGCCGCGCGTAATGTAGGCCCCCTCCCCACCGGCTCAAGCGAGCCCATCACTTCGTCCAATGCCCGCGACACGGCCTCCCCATCCCCCGCTTCGACCGCTTCCAGTGCCGCGTCCGCTGCCGCCTCCCGCGATCGGCTGCGCTCGACGAATTCGTCCAACGGCTCAAACGCGTTCCGCGACGCCCACTCGCCCACCGTGAAACGGTCCTGGATCAACACATCCGGCGGACTGCCCCCGGCAATGCCCGTCATCAACTTCTGTGGATCCATTCCGCTCGGGCCCGCCCCCAGCGACACCACAATCCGCACCCCGGGATGCTGCCGCTCAAACTGCCGAAACGCCGCCTCCAGCCCCCGGTCGCGCCAGGCGACCCACACGACCAGTTCCTGCTCCGACGCATCAGCGTCAACAGGGCTCCCGGCCGCCAGATTCGAAGCGGCCGCGATCGCAAGCCAAGTCAACAGCGCAAACACCACGATCCGCCATTCACCGCGGGCAGCAAACCAATCGCTCGTATCACGACGTCCACAAGTATTAACGGAGTTCACCATAACTTTAAACGTTGCGCGCTCGTATTGAGCGTTGATTCACATGCCACCGGGAAGAATGCCCAGAGACTTTCACCCCTGGGCATTGGCATATCGAGCCGGACGTTCGTCACAATCGAACGGAATATCGCTGCTCGTCGAATCGCAGGTTTCAGTCACGCGAACGCCAGAGCCGACTGTTGCGTGAAGACACCTCGATCTCAGCAAAGGAGTATGACTCCACGTGCCCGTCGAAGAATAGAAGGTTGCTGTTGCCGGTCATGGCGCTGGCATTCGACTGGTGGCGGAAGGCCATGCCCTGCCCCGGCGCCGTTTCCTTAGTGTACTCAAACCAAGTGCCACGGCGGGCGTTGGTGTGGTCGATCCGTTCATGGCCCGAGTCAGCAAAGAAGAACGAGTCGGATGGGCTGGTCACCCAGTCGATGCGATGCCCCTGGTGGCGCGGGTCTGCCCCGGAGGAGCTGCTCAGCGTATCGTGGTCTCGCCCAGTTTCGACATTCATGCCATAGGAGTAATACGCATGGGTGTTGCCTGGAACCCATCGAGATGTGCCGCCGAAGTTACTGGCCGCATCGGCGTGGGCATATGCCGCATTCGGGCACAGCGACTCGACCTGCCACAATTTATTGTCCGTGCTCGTGCCGCGCAGGTCCGGCGTCGTATTCAGCAGTTCCGTAAAGTAATTGTTCATGTGCCATCGCCGCTGAGAACTCGTGTTGCTGCGAGTCTGGCTATTGTATGAAGCCGGAAAGCTGAACGGCACATTCCACCCGTCGAAGTCCGCCTGATAAATCGCGTCCGCCAATCCGAATTGTCTGATGTTCGCCGAGCATTGCACGTTGCGAGCCGTTTCCCGTGCGGCACCGAGCGCAGGCAGCAAAATGGCGATAAGCATCGCAATGATCGATATGACGACGAGAAGCTCAATTAGAGTAAAGGCCTGTCTGGTTTTCATGGCAAACTCCTTTATAGGGTATTTCGATCCGGGGGTCATTCGTTTCACAAAAATACAGTGTGTTTCTGCCCCACCGTGCAGCGTGCGTTTGCCTGGCACATCATCGCAAAGGCACGCTGCACGAATGGGGCGGGGGTGGTAGCTGTCTGACGCCAGCCACCACCCCCGCCTTATCGCGTTTTATTTCGTCGATGCGCTGCGTCGACGCAGCAGCAGCATCATGCCGCCCGCCCCGACTAACGCCAACGATGCAGGTTCCGGGACGCCTTGCACGGTGATCAGGTCCAGATAGAGTTGAGCGCCAGATGAAGTCGTCACCGACCCACTGATACCCTCAAATTCATTCGTCCCGGGCTTCATCGTGCTCATCACACGGAAAGCGAAGTCCGAGTTGTCGCTCACGCCTGCCACTTCGGACAGGTCATAGATGTGGGTGACCCAGGTAGAGCCGCTGGACGAACCGATTTCGCGCTCGATCAGGTCGTAGTCGATGAAGTTTTCGCCATCAATCGAGTACTGGACTGTCCAGTATCGCGATAGGCTACTCGAACTGTAGGCGGTATCCCACCAGACCACGATGTCCGACATGCCGGAGGTGTCGACCGAAATCTGCCAGCCTCGCGACTTGTCCGGAATCGGATCACCCATGTTCCAACTGCTGAGACGGTTCCGATTGTTTGGGACACCCGGATCGTTGGGCGACCCGTCATCGGCAGGACTGCCCCACGAGGTATTCACGTTGTCGAGCACGCCTGCGCCGATGGATGGTTCGAACTGATTATCCAGATCATTGAAATCCCATTGAGCGATCACTTCCGCCCCCTCCGCCGTCGACGCCCCCAGCGCCAGACCAGCTGCGAGTCCCGCGGCCAGAATGCCTTTTCCGATATGCATTGCAAGTTCTCCTCGAAATGTGCGAGCGCCGTGCCCGCAATCCGCCAGGTGCCCAGCCGAGCCTACAACGTGCAGGCGACCGTCGATTGACACCAGAAACATGTGATTCATTCCTCGGCCTCGACAGGCCGACGTCATTCCCAACAAACCTATGTAAGCATTTGATTTTCGTGAGCGACTTTGCCCAACGGGTCAATGGTCAACATCGTCCATCCTTCAGGCTGGCGATCATGGGGCAAGCCGAATGAAATCGCCGGGGCGATGACATGCGGAATACCGTCGTGCTCGAAGGCACGCGGGTTGTGCGTGTGGCCGCAGACGAACAAATCCACGCCTCCTTGTTTCAGCAAACCCAGCATGCGCTGACGCGATTCAGGCTCGATGTTGAAATACGCGTCCTCTTCATCCACCTCCCGCACGAACAGCGGGTAATGCGCCATGAACACCGTAAAGTCATCCGTCGGCCGGGCGAGTTGCTCTTCAAGAAACGCCCACTGTGCCGGCTCGCCTTCGAGCCCCATGCCCATGTACGACGAATTGGCGACCACCAGGCGAACGCCCGGCACGAGTTGCGTCTCATAAAACGATCGGCCGAACACTTCCTCCCACTGCTCCACGCGACGGTCCGACAAGTGCGACGACCGCTCCGGCATCGGCTTGTTGCCGATGTCGTGATTGCCCGGCGTGCACCAGACCTTCTCCACGTTCAGCCAGGAGATGTATTCCTGAAAGTCTTCCACGCCCGCGGCGAAGCCATGTGTCGTGCAGTCACCCGCCATCAGCACCGCATCCACCTCCGCCGCGTTGACCTGCTCGATCACACGTTCAAAGTTGGCGCGAAACGCAGCGTGATCCTCCCGCAGCGACACGTGCGGATCCGCAAGCAGCGCGATCTTCCACCCGTTGCCTTCGGTCGTCTCGACCGACCGCTGAACCGCGGCAACCGGCGAATGCCCCACGAACGCCACTCCAAGCAACGCGCCGGAGAAGCCCTTGAGAAACCCTCGGCGATCAATTTGGAGCGATCTAGCCATACCAAACTCAACAGATGAAGACAGATGAAAGGCACTCAGAACAACCACAGATAAATATACCTACTTGGGCTAAACCTTGTCAACCCTAAACCTCACCCCATTGGCAATCCTGGATCCTGCCTGACACCCCGCCTGCGGCAAAGCGACACATCAGCCCTTTTCATTTTCAACATAAAATATTTATGTCTAGATGTTTACGCTTATAAATGATTCCTCGAAAGCGATCCTCAGAAGGAAACATAATACATCCGCACGTCCTGAAACACCGCACCGTGAAACAAATCACTCTTGTATTTCGCTTCATTTTGGTATAAAAAATTAAATAATGACCTTCACGCGGTCCATCAATGGGCGATCTCCCGTCTCACTTTGAGCGAAAGCCTATGAAATTGACGCAAGTCCAGACGATGCTGGAGCGGCGCATTCGGCTCGGCGACTACCTGCTTAAGGACATGCCGGGCGAACGCGAGCTCGCCGAGGAGGCCGGCGTGTCCCGCATGACCGTCCGCAAGGCTGTGCTCAACCTCATCAACACCGGCATCCTCCAGCGCGATACGAACGGCCGGGTGACGATGAACCGCAAACGAGCGGAGCATCCGGCCCGCATCGCATTCCTTGCCCCCTGCCTCTCGTCAACCGATTTCGAGCGGTGGCGACTCGCCCTTGATGCTCTGGCGAAAGAATTCACCGCCGTGACCCGCACCCTGCTCTATGCCCACTGGGACGACCCGGTCCTGCTGGATGCCATCGAGCGCTTCGATGGCGTCTTCATCCTGCCCATTGCCGAGCCGGTGCCCGGTCGCATCGTCGATCGCCTGTGCGAGGCACGGGAAGCCGTCGTCATCCTCGGCCAAGACATGATTGCCCAAGGCTTGCGGTCCATCCGTCTGCTTCCGCCGGCCGCGACGCACCGATTGTTGGATCTGCTCGCCGAACTTGGTCATCGACGTATTGACTGCTTCAACGTGCAGCATGTTGATCGAAGCATTGAAGAGCGCATCGACCAGTGGAAACTCTGGCGCGCGGCGCATCGCATGCCAGGCCAACTGCTCGGGCAGCCGGTGCAGCAACCTGCCTCGCCCGTGACCGAAGCATTCCAACAAATGCGGGGCATCCTCGATCGTGACGAACTTGAAACAACCGCCCTGCTGTGCACCACCGCATCCTCAGCCATTGGTGCGGTACGAGCCTTGCACAGCCGCGGGTACAAGGTCGGCCACGATGTTTCGATCTGCGTCGTCAACGACGAAAACATCGCCCGCATGTTTTCGCCGTCACTGACATCGTTGGAAATGCATGATCCGACGCCCTATCTGTCACTGTGCCTCACCCAAATGCAGCGCCACCACGACGGCTGGGCGGGCTCGCTGCTGATGCAGCCGACCGATGTCCCACTGTTCATCGGCGAATCCACAGGCCCGCCCGCTCGCAAGCCGATCACCGATTGTGATAATGTAAAGAAAGTGAAAGCCTCGCTATGACAACTATCCCCAAAGACACGATTGCCGCGGAGTCCGCTTCCCCCGCGAGCCTCAACGCAGGATCTCCCATGATCGAATACGCGCCCACGATCGATCAGCATCAAGCCGAGCGTCTGCTCAACGACGTGCTTCGCCCGCAGGTCTTTACCGATCTCATCCCGCTGAATGTTGCGGTTCATCAGTGCGACTCGCCCATCGGCTACGACGCGGCGATCTCGCAAGACTACCGCTCGGTGGACTTGAACTTCAACTGGGGCCCCGTCTGGTCCACCGCGTGGTTTCGGCTGCGCGGTGAAGTGCCACGCACATTCGCCAACCAGGACTTCCGCCTGCTCTTCGACACCGGCACCGAAGCGCTTTGCTGGTGGGACGGCAAGCCCTACCAAGGCGTCGAGCTGCATCGTCAGGATGTCAAGCTGCCCGCCAGCGTTCGTCCGGGCCAATCGCTGGAGGTTTTTATCGAGGCGGCGTGCAACCACATGCTCGGCATCGGTCCGCTCTACGGCGACCCGGGACGCATCGGCGACCTCGCCCGCACGCAGGCCGGCACACTCAAACAGGCTCACCTTGCCTGCTATCACCCCCATCGCGCTGCGATGGTCAATGAGTTTGAGATGTTGCTGGACCTGGCACGCTCGCTGCCGTCGGATACCTCGCGTGCCCGCCAGCTGAACCGCGCGATTCGACAGGTCTGCCAGGCCATCCGCCGTGACCAGTTCGACGTGGCGATCGCCTGCGCCCGGCACATCATCGGCCGCATGCTCGACGTGGCCGGCGAAGCCGACCGCAACACCGCCCACTGCATCGGGCACGCCCATATCGACCTTGCCTGGCTTTGGCCCGTCCGCGAGAGCAAGCGAAAGTGTGCTCGCTCGTTTTCCACCGTGCTGCGCTACATGGAGCGACATCCCGAGTATCGCTTCATCCAAAGCCAGGCCCAGGCCTACGAGTGGGTGCGCGAGCAGTATCCCGACCTCTTCGAGCAGATCAAACAACGCGTCGCCACCGGCCAGTGGGAAGCCGGCGGCGCGATGTGGGTCGAAGCCGACTGCAACGTCATCTCCGGCGAATCGCTCGTTCGGCAGATTCTCAAGGGTACACGCTACTGGCAGCAGCACTTTGACGTCGAGCAACGCTACCTCTGGCTGCCGGACGTGTTCGGCTACTCCGCCGCGCTGCCACAGATCCTCAAGCAGTCGGGCCTGGATGCATTCTTCACGCAAAAAATCAGCTGGAACCAGTTCAACAAATTCCCCCACCACAGCTTCAACTGGGTCGGCATCGATGGTACAAGCATCCCCGCTCACTTTTTCCCGACCGACAACTACAACTCGACCAACACCCCCAAAGAGCTCACCCACGGCGACCGCAACTACAAACAGGCCGGCTCGAGCCCGCACTTTCTACAGGTGTTCGGCTACGGCGACGGCGGCGGCGGCCCCACCGAGCCGATGATCGAACGCATCCGACGCGCTCCCGATACTGCGGGCCTGCCCAAAACCCGCTTCTCCCGCGTTGATGAATTCGTCGACATCCTCGTCGACGATGCGCCGAATCTGCCCGAGTGGGTCGGCGAGCTCTACCTCGAACTTCATCGCGGCACGTACACCACCCAGGCTCGCTGCAAAAAATTCAACCGCCTCGGCGAACGCCTGCTCCAGGATGTCGAATTCGCCCAATGCCTCGGCGGCGACACCGCCGACGAACGCGCCGAGCTTGATCGGTTGTGGAAGCTGCTGCTGCTGAATCAGTTTCACGACATCATCCCCGGCTCATCGATCCAGTGGGTCTACGACGATGCGCTGCGCGACTACAAAGACATTCTCACCTCGGGCAATGAGCTGCTGACCCGGGCGATGCAGCGCATCACGCCGAGCGACGGCGCGGGCGAGGCCGCGACGCAAGCCGATGAAGCCGTGCTTGTACTGAACAGCGGTTCGCATGATCGCGATGCCGTGTTATGCATGCCCACCGACGCGGACTCGGCCGGGCGGTCGTGGCAGATGAACGATGGTGAACATCTCACGACACAGGCGGTCCACGATTTCGACCAGCGCCAACAAATGCTCGTCCAGATGCGTGATGTCGCACCCTTGAGCGCCACGCTGATTGCCCCTTCGTCCAAATCGGCGGCAGACCACGGGACGCCGCCATCGCGCGTGCGCGTAGACGGCCTGACGCTGGAGAACGAGCTGCTCAAGGTGCGATTGAACGACGAAGGCCAGGTCACGTCGCTCATCCACAGGCCCACCGGCCGCGAAGCGATCAAGGCCGACGAGCCCGCCAACCAGCTCATGCTTTACGAAGACTTCCCCGCCGACTGGGACGCGTGGGATATCGACATCGGCTACCTCGGGCAGGGTGGCCCGCTCGATTCGCCGGTGGAATGCGAAATCATTGAGCAAGGCCCCGTCCGCGTCGCAATCGAGTTTCGTCGTGCTATCGGCAAAGCCAGTGAATGCGTCCAGCGCGTGCAGGTGACAGCCGGCCTGCCTTATGTCGAGTTCCACACGCAGGTGAACTGGCGTGAAAGCCATCGCCTGCTGCGCGCCCTGCATCCGGTCGACATCCACGCCGACTACGCCACGTACGAAATTCAGTTCGGCCACGTGCGACGGCCCAACCACTTCAACACCAGTTGGGACTACGCCCGCTTCGAAGTCGCCGCCCAGCGATGGATGGACCTTTCCGAAACCGGCTTCGGGGTGGCATTGCTCAACGACTGCAAGTACGGCCACTCCTGCCATCGACACGTCATGGGCCTCTCCCTGCTGCGCTCCCCGAAATCGCCCGATCCGGAAGCGGACATGGCGGTCCACGAATTCCGCTATGCGTTGATGCCACACGACGGCTTTGACGCCGGCGCGATCGTCGAAGCGGCCGAGCAACTCAACCAGCCGCTGCGCGTCGCACCCGCACAGGCCCCGGCACAGTACTTCCCGCAGGCAGACACGCACCAAAGCCCCGTGGCCAGCTTCGCACATCTCGAGGGCGAGCACGCGCCCGGCGTCGTCATCGACACCGTCAAGCTCGCTGAAGATGGCGATGGCATCGTGCTACGCCTGTACGAAATCCGCGGCGGCCGGGGCGAAGCCAACCTCGTATTCGACCGGCCCGTCTCGCATGTGGAAGAAACGGATCTGCTGGAACGAACGACCCAGACCCACGAAGCCACCGGCCGAGTACGACTCCGCTTTACACCGTTTCAGATTCGCACCGTAAAAGTCCGCCTGCGATAAGGCGAGCGACCACAACCTGAAAATTGCAAATCGCCCTGCGTCACGCTCAGCCCATCAACTCGCGTTGAATCGCTTCCGAGCCGACACGCAGGGGCATCGTCGCGCGATGCTCCGCCTCGCCACGAATCATGCGTGTCGCCTGACCGACAAGCCAGAGGTAGTGATCCGACGGCAGCCCCTTGTATGTGCGAAAGACACTCTCGCCCACCGGCGGATCGTTGGTGACCTTGAAGATCTGCGTGCCCTCATCGATCTCGTCAAACATCGCCTGGTAAACCATCGGCGCCCCCATCTCGCGCAGCGCCGCGTATTGCGACCAGAGAAACTGCCCTCCAAGCCGGGGAATCTGCTGGTCGGACGAGAGGCCCTTGAGATTCACCCAGCTGAAGCCGGGGAACACGACTGGCAGGTATGTCTGCCCGCGACCTTGACAGTAGTTCAGGTCGGGTTGCCAGAACAGTTCCGCATGCTCCGCGACATCGCTCGGATTGCGGAATCGCCCGACCGTCCAAGGTGAAATGATGTCCGCCTTCGCGAGCACGGCAGGCAACGCCCGGTCACTGCTCGCGTCGCGCTCCTGCTCGCGCCAGCCGGTCGGCACGCCGAGCATCAGCGTCACGCCACCATACTGTGGGTCGTTCTTGAAAAACTCGATCAACTCGTCACATTCCGCGACCGAGTACCGCCGACGATCCCCGAACCCCACGCCCCACACCGCCACCACCGGCCGATCGTCGTGATGCAGGTATTGCCGATCATCATCGCGCCGCAGAAAGCCCAGGTCGTCCACCAGATGACGCCAGTCAGCCTTGACGCGCTCCATCTCCCCGGCGCCCATGCCGCTGAGGTCGTACATCACCGCATACGCTCGGCCGTGCCGGTTGGCCGACGCGCGACAATGCTGCAAAACGACGTCATTCGAGTCGCGCCGCGCAATGCCTTCCTCGCCCGGCCGGGCAACCTCGACCACGAAGCGCTGCACGAACACGCCATCAATGCCGTAGTCTTTCATCCAGCGAAAGTGGCGGTCGACGGTCTTGGGATGCTGCGAGCTGAACGCGTACGCCGTCGATCCGTCGGCATGACGGAACGGCGTCGCGAACTTTTCGTCGTCGTCAAATTCCGAAAGGTCAGGCCAGAAGTCAATCGTGCAATGGCCCGGCTCGAATCGGTCGCCTTTTACGTAATGCTGCCACCCCAGCCCGCTGCCATCACCCGGGCTGCGAAACCACCCCTGGTAGCCACACATCACCTTGCCGTGCAGCCCCTTCGGATCAACGCGCGCCCCCGCCGGCGACGCCGAAGTCGTCGCCATGGCCATCGCATCGCCGCCGACACGTGACCCCACAACGCCACCCGCCGCCAGCAACGTCATGGCAGCAGCGGAAACGCGGTGATGAAACTCCCTGCGGGTGATCAAAGACATTCGCAAGTCTCCTTTCGAAGGGCTAAACAAGCAGATTGAACGGGACTGGACGGGTTGACACCAATTTTAAATCTTATACCATGTATGTACAAAAAATAGCAAGTCGTTCTACCTGAAACATTCGATTTTTAGATGAACCCCCTTAAATCAGGGTCGATACAGCGAAACACAGCGGTTGCGGAAGAAACATCCATGCGAATTTAGATTGTTTTGGTATAGAACCACTTTCATTCCGCTTCACCACAGCCCGGTTGACCTCGCGGGAGTCCCATCATGCGATTCATGCTCTTGATCGTCGGCTGGCTGCTGGCCAGTGTTCTTGCAAACCTCAACCCCGCCGCCGCCGAAGAGGCTGAGCCCCGCCCGCAGTTGCGCATCGCCCTGCTCGCCGACCCGCACATCTCCGTGCGACCCGACGCCGCCGAGCATCGCCGCAACTTCGAACGCATCATCGAAAAGGTCAACGCCGAGCAGGTCGACGCCGTGCTCATCGCCGGCGACTTGACCACGCACGGCTTCCGCATGGCCGTCGAAGATTTCCAGGGCTACATCGACCGCCTCGATGCCCCCGTCCACCTCGTGCCGGGCAACCACGACATCGGCAACAAGCCGCTGCCCGATCGCGAAACCAACCTCTCCAATGACCGCCTCGCCCACTACGAGTCCGCCTTCGGTCCATCGTTCTACGAAGCCCGACTCGCTTCCGGCGTCCGCCTCGTCGCCCTCAACAGCCTGCTCATGGGCACCGATCTCCAGCGCGAGCCGGACCAGTGGGCCTTCCTCGAAGAATCGCTCGCCGAGCCCGCCGACAGCTACACCATCGTGATGACCCATCACCCGCCGTTCGTCGAGCAACCCGACGAGCCGAACGACTACTTCAACATCGAACCCGAATCGCGCAGCCGGCTGCTCGCACTGCTTGCCCGGGCCGAGGTCGATCTGCTCGTCGCCGGCCACACCCACCGCCCGCTCGAACACGAGCATGACGGCACCCGCCACATCATCGCCCCTGCGATCTCCTTCGGCCTGCCGCACGACCAGCAACCCGAAGGCTGGACGCTGCTCACCCTCAACGCCGACAACTCGGTCACGCGCGAAGACCGCTTCCTCGCCCCCGAAGAAGCGGAGGTCGACGAAGACTGGCTCGCGAAGCTGGAGACGATCGCCCCCATCGCTGTGATGCCCATGGCCGAGCCGGGCAACCGTGTCGCCCGCTTCTTCCGTGACCGCGGCGTCGAAGAAGTGCTCGCCCCGCTCACCGGCGAACAGATGGTCGACGAAGAACACTTCACACCCGACCGCTATCCCGTCACGCTCTACCTCTCCGGCGAGGCGTTCCGCCGCAGCGTCCATGAGCCGGGCGACGTCGAACGTGCCCTGCTGCGTTACCTGCGGGCCGGCGGCGTGCTGGCCGTACTGCCCTCGCTGCCGTTTCCCTTCTATGCCGACGAGCGAGGCGAAGAGGTGCTCAGCGCCGGGCGATTCGGCCTCATGCTGCTGGCCAGCGGCGAACAGGAAGGCGACGCCTTCGGCTTCGAACGCCCCGAAGAAGACGAGCAGCTCCGCTTCATCGTGCACGATGCCACCCTCCGCGAGCTGGGCCTGCCCGAGTCGCTCGACTACCCCGAGCAGGGCGATCAACGCTGGCGGCCCCAGGTCGAACTGCGCAGCCGCGACGAGTACGAAGCGTTGATCTCGCTCGTGGATGAAGAAGGCCGCGCCCGCGGCGACGGCGCGGTATTCACCGAGCACTTCAACCTGCGCGGCGAACCGACCGGCCGAACGCTCTACGTCGCCTCCGTGCTCACGCACGTTCATCCGCAGCGCGACACGATCATCGAAGGCATCCTCACGTTCCTCGTCCAACGCGTCCGCGCCGATGCCGATGCACCGGCCACCGCGGACGAGTGAACGCACACTGATTTCCGGATGGCGGCCCGTCGCCTTGAATGCCTGGTGCACGTCCGCGCCATCCAAGCACTGTTTCACACATAGGGAACGATGCGATGCTCAAACGACCGATCGAATCAACCGGCGGGCTCGCCCGCTCGCTCACGCTCCTGCTCGCGCTGGTGGCCCTCACCCCGGCTGCCAGAGCCAACGATCCGCTCGCGCTCTATCTCACCTGGCAGCAGGACCCTACCACCACCATGACCGTGCAGTGGCATACGCTCATGGACGTCAGCGCCACGTCGCTGATGTACCGCCCGCTGGGTGAAACCACCTGGCAGACGCAGTCCGGCGCCTACACCCCCTTCCCCGACACGCCCCGACACATCCACGCCGTTGAGATCACCGGCCTCGATCCCAATCGTGACTACGAGTTTCGCCTGCCCGGCTACAGCGACACCTACAAGTTCCGCACCATGCCCGCCGACTCAAGCCAGCCGATCAACTTCGTCGTCGGCGGCGACATCCGACAGAGCCAAAGCCGATACCGCGACATGCACGACCAAGTCGCCAAGCTCGACCCCATGTTCGCCGTAATCGGCGGCGACCTCGCCTACGACGACGGCCGCGCCGACCGCGTCAACAACTGGCACCAGTTCTTCGACGCCTGGCGCGACCGCATGGTCACCCCCGACGGCCGACTCATCCCCATGCTCCCCGTCGCAGGCAACCATGAACTCACCGGCGGCTACACCGACTCAAACGACCCCAACGCCGGCCGAACCTACTTCTTCGACCTCTTCAAATTCCCCGGACAGCCCGGCCCCGTCGCCATGGACTTCGGCAACTACCTCAGCCTCGTCACCCTCGACACCGGCCACTTCGTCCCCGTGCCTGAACAGAACGAATGGCTCGACGAAACACTCGCCGAGCGACGCGAGCGCGACGTCGACCACATCCTCCCCATTTATCACATCCCCGCCTACCCCTCGTCGCGCGATTTCGACCACCGTCGCATCACCGAGGTCCGCGACGAATGGACCCCCATCTTCGACAAGTACGACATCGACATCGCCTTCGAGCACCACGACCATGCTTACAAGCGAACCCCGCGCATCCGTGCCGGCGAAATCGACCCCACCGGCGTGCTCTACATCGGCGACGGCGCATGGGGGGCCTCAACGCGAGATGTCCACGACCCGGACGAAGCATGGTGGCTCGACGAAGCCGCCAGCGTCAACCACGTCATCCACATGACCATCCTCGGCGAATACCGCTTGCTTCAGGTCATCGACATCAACGGCAACATCATTGATGAGTATGGCTTTATCCCGGAGCCCACATCAGCGGCACTGCTGCTCGCCGGTGGGCTGAGCCTGTTCGCCCGTCGACGACGACAGTCGGCTTGAACAAATCCCCCCATCGGTCGACCATCCGCCCCCCGTGCCGGCCGATGGGGGTCTTTTGTCTCACTCGCGCCCCGACGTTTCTGCCTAGATTTGGAGTGCTGCCCGATGAAACATATCCGCGTACTGATCTTCATGCTGATGCTTGCAATGCTCGGCGGGCCTGCTCATGCCGAGCCGTTCGACCCGCCCGCGCTCTACCTCACCTGGCAGCAGGACCCCACCACTACCATGACCGTGCAGTGGCACACGCTTGACGACAGCCGACCAAGCGAACTGGCCTACCGCCAGGCCGACGACCATGACGCCCCTTGGCAGCAGGCGATCGGCGAGCACTGGCCCTTCCCCCACACCGACCGCTTCATCCACGCGGTCGAAATCGTCGACCTCGAGCCGAACACCGACTACCTGTTCCGCTTCACCGACGCCGGCCCTGAGTACCGCTTCCGCACCATGCCCGCCGACGCCAGCGAGCCGGTCGTCTTCGTCGTCGGCGGCGACCTGATGCATCGACGCACGTGGATGGAAATCGTCAACGAGCAGATGGCTGCCCGCGAACCCATGTTCGCTGTACTCGGCGGCGACCTCGCCTACGAAGACGGCCACCCCGACAAGGTCGACCGCCTCTTCGACTTCTTCGAAGCCTGGAAAAATACCGCCGTCACCCCCGACGGTCGAATCATTCCCATGATCCCACTTATCGGCAACCACGAAGTCGACGGCGGCTGGCAACGCGACCGCGCCAAAGCACCGTTTTTCTACGACCTGTTCACCATGCCCGGCTGGCCCGGCTACGCGACCCTCGACTTCGGCGATTACCTCAGCCTTATCATCCTCGACTCCGGCCACATCATCCCCGTCGACGGCGAACAGAGCGACTGGCTCGACCAGCAACTCGCCGAGCGTCGCGAGCGCGGTATCACGCACGTCTTTCCAGTCTACCACGTGCCCGCCTACCCCTCCGTCCGACACTTCTACGACGGCCGAAGCCGCGACGTCCGCAACCACTGGCCACCCATCTTCGACAAGCATGATGTCGATATCGCCTTCGAAAACCACGACCACGCCTACAAACGCACGCACCGCCTCCGCGACGGCCAGGTCGACCCCACCGGCACGCTCTATGTCGGCGATGGCGCCTGGGGCGTTCAGCTTCGACCCGTCAAAACCGGTCCTGAAGAAGAAGTCTGGTACCTCGACGAAGCCCACAGCATCCACCACGTCATCATCGTCACGCTTCATGAGCAGGATCGCTGGCTCGAGGCGATCGACAACGAGGGCAAAACGTTCGATCGCTACCCGCCTGAGGAATGAGCGGGGGCCTCGGCCGTGCTTCGGACTAGACCAGACCGCCAAACAGCCCTTTGTGGTAAAAAAACTTGAATAATAGACCGATATAGGTTATTCTCTGAGGCGTTACACGCTTCTATGAGGGTATCTTAGATGTCCAAGGCCAAGCAGATTGAGCGGATTCTGGAACGCCGTATCCGCCACGGGGACTACCTGCTCAAGGAGTTGCCCGCGGAGCGGGAGCTGGCAGAGGAAATTGGCGTTTCGCGAATGACCGCACGCAAGGCCGTGCAGTTCCTCGTCAAGAAGGGGTTGTTGCAGCGCCAGCCCAACGGTCGGCTGGTCGTCAGCCGCGAAGCGGAGACGCGCCTGCTCCATGTCGCGTTTCTCGTGCCCTCGCTGGTATCCAGCGATGTCGAACAGTGGCGCCTGGCACTTGATCGCCTGGCTGAGAAGTTCAACATGGTCACCCGGACCATTCTCTATGTGCACTGGGACGACCCGGTGCTGCTCGACGCCGCCGAGGGCCTCGACGGCATGTTCCTCATCCCCAACTGCGAGCCGATGCCCGACCGCATCATGGAGCGCCTGCGCACCGCCGGCCGATCGCTGGTCATCCTCGGTCAGGACATGAGCACGCTGGGCCTGCCCTCAATCAACCTCTTCCCCGCCGTCGTCGTACAGCAATTGCTCGACCACCTCGCCGAGCTGGGCCACCGTCACATCGACTGCTTCAACGTCCAGACCGTCGACCCCGTGGTGCGCGCCCGCATCGACCAATGGAACCTTTGGCGTGCCAGCCACCGCATGGCCGGCCGCGTGCTCGGCGAACCGATCGAACCCTACGAACAACCGCTCATGTCCGCCTACAAGCAGATGGGCAAAATCCTTGATGAAGGCAAGCTCCAGGGCACCGGCCTGCTATGCCTCACCGCGCCAGCCGCCATCGGCGCCGCCCGCGCGATGGCCGATCGCAACATCCAGGTCGGCAAAGATATTTCCGTCTGCGTCATCAACGACGAGGGCCTCGCCCGCTTCATGACCCCCTCGCTGACCTCGATCGAAACCCCGGACCCCACGCCCTACCTCTCCGTCTGCCTCGACTGGCTGAGCGGCTCCAACGACCAGTGGGTCGGCTCACTCCTGCTCGAACCCAGCCGACTGCCGCTTTTCGTCGGCAGTTCCACAGGCCCCGCGCCCACCTCTAACCTTTCTGCCGCAAAAGATCGCGACCACGCCGACACCAAGTAATACAGCCTCAAGTCATCACTAGCGCGTGGCCTCACCCCGCCTTCCCTCCCAAGGGGAGGGCGGAGCCATCGTTGCGGGTTACGAACCCGATGTTGATACGAATTGCACTCCTGATACCTCCACGTACCATCGCGACGCGTTTTGTCGTCTCAGGCGGCTCCTCGGCGAGGTGGAGGATGCGGGGTTGCACGGCTCGCGACATCAGTCACGGCCTGGCCAAGTGGACCGCGTCGGCAGGCCTTCGAGCCTTGAGTATGGAAGTCAGGTCCAGCGTTTTCCATTTGCGTCTGCCCAGCCCGTTGTAAAGATCGACCGAAACCTTGCCGCCGTTCACCTGCACCATGCCGTAACCTTCGAGCTGTCCCGTTTCGAACTGATCAATGGCCTGCCTTTCCGCCCTCAGGTGTTCGCCTCGCGTCGGGTCGGTGTCCGACGAGAAGTCCGGCTCGAGCATCTCCATGTCCGGACGATGCTCCACTCCTTTCAGGATCCGGCGAGCCTCATGATCCTTCGATCGAATGATGCTGTTCATTGCCAGTTCCACGAAACGCCCCTGCTGCGTGTGTCGACGCACCAAGCCGTACCGATGCAAGTGACCACTGAGCACGATCGCCTCGTGTTCGCCGAGCATGTTCAGGAACTTCTGTCGATCTTCTTCCTGCCCCGGCTGGCCGTAGACCGCCCAGGCCGCCTGGCCGTGATACGGCACCACCGGCTGATGGACAATGACAAAGAGATGTTCTGCCGACCGTTGCCTCAACGCTTCCTCAAGCCAGGGGTTGATGCGTCCCCGGTCATAGGCGTCAACGAACACGAACATGGCGTTACGGTGTTCCACGATGAAGTTCGACGAATCAAGTCTTTGGTTTATCTGCCGGCTCATGTAAGGCAGTATCTTGTCTTCGTAGGCTTCGCGGGCGCCGGGCCCGGTGATGTCGTGGTTCCCGATGGTCATCAGGTACGGTGCCCCCCACCGGCTTTGCCTGATCCAGTCCAAAGCATCTTCGAACTGTTTCATCTGCAGGTCATAACTGCCACAAAGCCCCTGTACGAAGTCGCCGATGTTGATCACGTAATCGACGGGGTTGGGCGTGCCCGCGATGACCTGGCGAATCTCGGCCCCCAGGTGCGGGTAAAGCTCGGTCGTCACGCGCACGTAACCTTCAATCTGGCGGATGGAGCGGGGTTTTTCGCGCTTGACCCAGTCCATGTCATGATGTTCCCACAGGTCGTAGTGCAGGTCGCCCAGCAGCACGAACGACCACCCCTGCGCACCGGAGGCCTCGGATGCGACCGCTTGCGAAGGCAACCCCCACTGTCCTAAAAGCGCCGCTCCCATCAGAGCCCCCGTCGATTCGGCAAGAAACGCCCGGCGATTGATACTGGTCTGACGCTGATTCATACACATCTTTCTGGTTCGATATTTCCGGCCGGGCATTCGCCGACATCACATCACGTCACGCTGATGTCGCATCACGCCGCTTCGCCCTCCGCTGCACCTGCCCCCTGCACCACTGCCTCGCTCGCCCGCTCGTGAGCCGGACGCCGATACAACCGCACCGCCACCATCACCTGCCACAACGCCAACGGCCCAAGCACGTGCGAGCTGCGCAACAGCACCTCATGCCAGTGCCCCAGCCCCAGCGCCGTCGTCCGCGACAGCGCCGTCACCAGTCCCCAAAACGCCAGCCACCACAGCACATACCGCATCGGC
The DNA here is from genome assembly GCA_041821185.1 of Phycisphaerales bacterium AB-hyl4. Taxonomy (NCBI): domain Bacteria; kingdom Pseudomonadati; phylum Planctomycetota; class Phycisphaerae; order Phycisphaerales; family Phycisphaeraceae; genus Natronomicrosphaera; species Natronomicrosphaera hydrolytica. Next base: position 188,016 of record JBGUBD010000004.1, read on the forward strand.
AAAACAAGCACCGCCGCCGCCACCATCAAATCGATCACCCCGATCACGCGCAACATCACTCCCGCCTGGCTTTCGCTCACCCGGACGCCAAGCACGTTGTCCGCCGAGCCGATGATCAGGTCGACAAAGCCCGGGTGAAGTCGATACGCCTCCAACCCGTGCGTCGCGAACAGGCACGCAAGCCCCAGCCGCAGCCCCCACGCCGCAGCCATCGACCGCCGCCGCGCTGACCACCACCGCAACCCGGGCGCGACCACAAGCATCGCCAGCACCAGGGGCGCGACATACCGCATCACATGTGCCGCGACCGTCCACTCCGAAAAGTGATACCCGCCGAACACGTACCCGCACACCGCCTCCGTCATCACCACCGCCGCCACCGGCAGCAGCAGCAACACATGCGGCCGAACCACCGCCGCCACGATCACCACCGCCAGCACCACCGATACCCCCCGCTCCCACGTCGCCACCGTCGCATGCGGGATGCCATGATGCATGAACAGATAGCTGCCCGTCAGCGTGCCCATCTGCTGCCACACCTGCCCCAGCACGCCCACGGCGTAACCCAGCAGCGCCAGCCGAAGCAGCCAGCTCGCCCACGCCAACCGGCGCGCAGCCCGCGCGTCGTCGAGCACACCATGCGAGATGCCCGCATCGGGCGTCGAAGACGCCAAGGTGCTGCTCATCGCGACGCCTCAGCCGTCACCTGCACTTGTGGCTCGACCGTGAAGTCGTCGAGCGTTTCGCCGTCCATGCCGAACGCCTGCACACGAAGCGCATCGTGCTCGAACGTCAGCATGTGCACATGATGCGTCGGCTTCGCAAAGCCCGGCTCCTCAAACCACCATCGACTCGGGTCGGGCTCGCGCTGCGGCACACCCAGACCACCGTCGCCGATGTAGATGATCCCCGCCTCAAAGTCCGGCTGCCCATCGCGAATCGGCACCGTCCGCTTCAGTGCATGGTCATGCGACTCGCACACCAGGTCCACCCGGTACTGCTCGAACAACGGCACAAAGTTTCGCCGACGTGATTCGCCATCGGGAATGCCACGCACGCTCGAATACGCCGGCTTGTGATATTGCGCAAACAGCCACCGATTCGTCGGCCGAAGCTCCGACAACTCATCCGCCAGCCACGTACGCTGGTCGCCGCCGAGGCTGATCTCCGTGTTCAACGTGATCAGTGCAATCTGGCCGGTCAACTGCGTCGTGTAGTAATAGTCCCGCTCGCGACCGGGCCAGTGGAATTTCTCTTCGAACACGATCCCGCGATCATGGTTGCCTCGCGCCGGGATGATCGGCAGAATCCGCCCCTCGGCCGTGACGATCAGCTCATGATCGTCCAGCCACGGTTTGATGTAACGCCACTCCGCCCGCTGGCAGTAGTCACCGCCATGCGCAAACGCAAGAATGTCCGGGTACTGCTCCACCAGCCGAGCGATGCGGCGGTTCATGTTCCGCCGATCTTCATGCACGTAAGGCTCATCGCCCGCGATGCGCGAGTCGCCGCCGAAGATGATCCGCACCCGCCGGGGGTCGTCCGCCGGCGCGGTGATGAAGTGAAACTCCTCCGAAACTTCGCCATCCGTCACCGCCACGAAGTAGTAAACCGTGTCCGGCTCAAGCGTGTCCAGATGCGCGTGATGGTAATAGCCCGGCCCGAATCGCTCCCGGTCCGCACTGCGAAGCGTGTACGCGCCGCTCTCAAGGTCGCCCGCCTCGTAGGCGTAGTCATCCAGTTCGCCATAGCGCGGCTGCGTGTCGTAGTAGAGTCGATGCGCCTCGCCCGGCGCGTGCGTCGTCCACGACACCACCGCCTCATGCTGCGGCTGCTCCATCCACAACACCCGCACGTGCCGCGGCGAAGGATCCGCCTCCGCCGCTGCCGCGGACGTTCCGCCACCCACCCCCACCAGGCTCACCAGCAGACATAACAGAATCACATCGACACGTCCGGCACAAAAAAGCGACATGCAGGGCTCCTTAAAACAGAAAATCACGGCGGATCAACAGCCAAAACGCCTGCTGAGACAGGGCCACCAATAACTTGACCTCAATTCTATACCAATCGAGTATATTATAAAAGGGGTTTTTTACGACGATAATTTTGTTTTAGCTAACAATTAACGGGTTTCTTTCAGAAATTTAAGGGTTGACGGTTACATATCGTTAATGTACATTTTTGGTCGATGAATTCATTTTTGGAATAGGCTTTTCCGCTCAGCCCGCTTCATCAGTTGGCCGGTTCGAAAAAAACATCTTCACAACCGCTCATGCATGAACTGATTTTCCACTGCGTGTTGAACGTCCACGACCGGCCGGTCGACCACGCATCGGCATTGATGCGGAGCGGCCGAGCCCGTGGCACCGCCGTCTGCCCGTGGCGGGCGGTCGTGACAAAATGATCAAACAAGGTCCGCAAACCCCCTACTGGACCAGGAGTTACCGATGCGTCACTGCACAACCGATTCAAATGCCGCATTCACGTTGATCGAGCTTCTCGTTGTCATCTCTATCATTGCCCTGCTGATCGCCATCCTGCTGCCCGCCCTCGGCACAGCCCGCGCCACCGCCCGGACTATCCAGTGCGGCAGCAACGCCAAGCAGATCGTCATGGGCTTTCACATCTACGCCGCAGATCAGCAGGACTGGCTCCCGCCGTTCCTCATGCACCGGCCCGGCACCGGCCCCTCTACCAGCAACAACCCGGCCCATCCCTCCAACGGGCCGGCCTGGTACGAACTGCTCGCCGCCAACGCCCCCTCCTTGGAAAGTGGCGATGGCACGTTCGATGAAGGGATGTGGCACTGCCCCGAAGTCTCCGAAGAGGAAATGACCACGCGCCCCGGCTTCGCCACTTGGGGCGGCGGCTACGGCGCGAACCTCCGGCTTCTCCACTACGCCACCAACGACGGAGCCGCTATGTCCGGCGATGTCAAACGACTAAGCAATTTCCGCCGACCCACCCAGGTTTTCCTCACCGGCGACACCGGACGGCCCCTCTACGCCGACGGCACCAAGCGCTTCCGAACCTGGATGCTCGTCCGCGGTAACACGCCCAACCTCCTCAGTGCCTCGTCCGAAATGGCCGCCACCCGACATCCCAACCTCACCGCCAACATCGGCTACGTCGACGGACACGTGGCCAATATGGGATGGGATGCCATCGTCGAGGACGAAAAAGACATGTGGGCTCGCAATTCCTACTGAGCACCCCCCCTGGACTGTCGGCAAGTCAGACCAGTTCTGAGGTCCGCAAAAATTTCCCCTTTTCGTCAACGAAGGATTATCATGTTTCAACACCTGCACCTGTTTCACCAATTCCGATTGACCGTGGCGGCGGCCGCCTTCGGCCTGGCATCGATGTGCACCGTTTCACTAAGCCATGCCGATGTCATCATCTCCGAGGTCATGTACAACCCCCACGGGAATAATCAATGGGAATATCTGGAATTGTTCAATCGCGGCGATGTCGATCTCGACCTGACCGGCTATGAGCTCCAACGTGGCTCGAATGTGGCGACCATTGACGGGGGCCTGTTGCCCGCCAGCGGCGTAGCTGTGTTGATTCGATCAGACGGTTCGGGGGGGCGAACGCTTGAAGGTTATCAGGCCGCATGGGGCGAGGACATCAACTTTCTGGAGACGACGGATTGGCCCGGGCTGATTCTTGGCGGAGGGACCATCACCATCCGCGACCCGGCAGGGAACACCGTCGTTCAAATGACGTATGGCGTGGAAGATCCCTGGCCTGAAGCCGAAGGAGCTACGGCTGGCGGATGGTCTCTGACCATCGGGGGCGACCCCTTCCGCGAAGACTGGGATGCACCGGACAACTGGGTGCAAAGCGTGGAAGGGGAACTCGGTGCTTGGCGAGCCAACTCGCCCCGCGACAATGACATCGGCAGCCCCGGCTTTGTGATCCCCGAGCCGGCAAGCGCCGCCTTGCTGGGCATGTTCAGCGGCGCACTGCTATTGAGGCGAGCGAGCTAGTGGCAAGGCATATAGGACGACGCGCCTGCGATATGCCCGACGGCCGGGGTGAAGATCGCCTGAGCCTCGTCGCCACCCCGGCAAGGGCGCGTCTAGCGGGGTGGCTCGTATGGGTGCTGTTTCAATGGGAAAGGTAAAACTGATGAAGGCTAGCGTCGGCTTGTTTTTCGCATTGCTCGCCTTGGGGGCGGCAGGACTGGTGCCGGCGACGGCTGAATCGCGGGCGGCACAAGCAGAATATGTGGTCGTGATCGGTCTTGACGGTGCCCGACCGGAGATCATTCAGCAAGGGGCCGGCCCCGTGCTGCACGAACTGATCCAGCAGGGCAGTGTGTCCTGGAACGCCCGCGCGGTGCATCCCACCGTCACTCAGGTCAACTGGGCCTCCATGCTCACCAGCTCACGCCCCGACACCCACAGCATCAACATGCACCCGGTCACCCAGGAACAGTTGGCCGACCTCTCCCTCCAAGTGCCCACCGTCTTCCAGGTCGTCGCCGAGCACGGCGGCCTGGCCTCCGGGTTCCTCGGCCACTGGAAACTCTACCCCGTCGAATCCGACACTCCTGGCACGTACTTCCAACGCAGCCCCTACGAAGCCCACCGCGTCGCGCCCCTCGCCGCCGACCACATCGAAGAAAACCGACCCACGCTCTGCTTCATCTGGATGGGCAACCTCGACGGCCTCGGCCATCGACACGGCTGGCTCTCCGACGAACAGTTCGCCGCCATGCCCGTGATCGACCGCGCCATCGGTCAGATCGTCCAAGCCCTTCGCGATGCAGATATGTGGAACAAAACCCTCCTGATCATCAGCTCCGACCACGGTGGACACGGCCGCGGACACGGCCAGGGCACGGAAGAAGACACCATCATCCCATGGATCGCCGTTGGCCCCGGCGTCCGGCAAGGCCACGTCATCCAAAGCCCCGTTTCCATCATCGACACCGCCGCCACCGCACTCCACGCACTCGGCCTGCCACGTCCCGACGCATGGGACGGCAAGCCCGTTGACGAAATCTTCGAAACAACGAACGACTGATCGAGCCGCACTGCAGAATTGACACAAACGTAGTACACCAAATCCATCCAGGCCGCGGGCGGATGCTGCACGACACGCTTTGCTATCTCCCGTCGGCCCCATTCGTTTCCCCACCATGCCAACACGAAAGGGCCATGACCATGACCAACCCCGCTGATTTAAGCCGACGCGCCTTCCTCAAGGGGTCCACCACCGCCCTGCTCGGTGCCAGCTTCCTCGGCGGCTTGCCGATAACGCGCGCCCACGCCGCCGCGGCCGCCGCTCGCTCCAACGCCGCCTGGTCCTTCGGCCTGTTGGGCGACCTGCACTACGATCTGTGGGAACACCACGACATGGACTGGGTCAAGCGCGAAAAGCCCAACGACATCCGCCAGATCGAAGGCTACGTCCGCTTCACCACCGAAATCCTCCCCCACCTCGGCACGGAACTCCGCGACGTCATCGCCGCCACCCCCAACGACGTCGACTACGTCATTAACATCGGCGACTTCGTCGAAGGTCTCTGCGGCAGCTACGAACTTCAGGTCAAACAGTTCGAGGACGCCCTCGACTGGGTCCGCGAAAGCCAGTGGGGCGCCCCCTACCTCATCACCAAGGGCAACCACGACATCACTGGCCCCGGGGCAGACGAAGCCTTCGACGACTGCATGCTCCCGTTCATGAGTGAACAGGTTGGCCGCCAGCTCGACTCGGCCAACTTCGTCGTCGAACACAAAAACGCCCTGTTCGTCTACCTCGACTGCTACGACCGCCGACAGATCCTCCCCTGGCTCAGCGAAACACTCGAAAAGCACACCGGCCAGCACGAGCACATCTTCGTCGTCACCCACCAGCCCGTCGTGCCCTACCACGCCCGCGCCAACTGGACCGTGTTCGGCCATCCCAACCAGGCCGACGACCGCAAGCAGTTCCTCGACCTCCTTGGCAAGCACCATGTCATCGCCCTCACCGGCCACCTCCACCGCTACGGCTTTGTCCGACGACGCACCGACACCGGCCACTTCATCGAGCTCGCCGTCAACAGCATCGTCCGTTCGCCCGACAGTCGACCGCGACAAGTCTGGGAAGGCGTCAGCGAGTACGGCCCCGACATCGTCACCCTCGAACCACGCTTCTCACCCGACACCGAAGAAATGCGCCGCGAAATCCTCGCCAATGAACAGCCTCACATTGAACACTTCGAATGCGGCAACGTCGAAGGCTATGGCATGGTCCACGTCGACGGCAGTCAGGTTTCAGCCGACCTCTACTACGGCCTCGGCAAGAATCACTGGCGCACACTCGACCTCACTGCCGTTCTCCACGCCAAGGGCCCTACCCCCTTCGACGTGACCACCTGAGCCCCCGCAGCACGGTAGATGTGCAAAGCCCCTCGAAAACGACACTAAATACGTAACTCAATCACGAACCATCAGCGAATCATCAAACTCTGGAGTGACACGTGCCAATGACGACGACACGACTACATGCGAACTTCTGCCTTCTGCTGGCCATGGTGCTCATGGCTCTCACACCGGCGACCGATGCGAACGATCAGCCCCTGCGCATCGCTGTGATGGGCGATCTGCACCTGTCACCCGACGACGACCACCAGCCCTACCGCGACAACCTGGACCGCATCCTCGCCCAGATCAACGACGCAGCAGTCGACCTCGTCCTCGTCGCGGGCGACCTCACGCTCGACGGCCATGATGATCAATATGCGCAGTACAACGCCGCGATCGGTCAGCTCGACGCCAACGTGCTCGCCGTGCCCGGCAACCGTGATGTCGGACACAAGCCGCTGCCCGGCGGCGGCGCGAGCATCACCGCCGATCGCCTCGCCAGCTTCCAAAGTCACGTCGGCGACGCGTTCTTCACCGAACACGTCGCGCCCGACCTGCGCGTCATCGGCGTCAACGCTTCCCTCTTCACCTCCGGCCTCGACGACGAACAATCGCAATGGGACATGCTCGAACGCGAACTCGCCCAGCCCGACGACCGCGTCACCATTCTCCTCACCCACTACCCGCTCTTCCTCGAAGAGCACGACGAACGCGAAACCTACTTCAACCTCGACCGCGATTCACGCGACCGCCTGCTCGGCCTCATCGAGCAGGGCAACGTTGCCGCCGTGCTCTCCGCCCACACCCACCGCACATTCAAACTCACACACGCCAGCGCGACATTCATCAGCATCCCCCCCGTCTCCTTCGGCATGCCGCGCGACGAACAATCGCCCGGCTGGACGCTGCTGACCTTCGACGCCAATGGCCAACTCACCCACGAGCATCAATACCTCGACCCGCTCATGCATCGCTCCGAAGGTGAACGCAGCAGCTTCGGCGACAAGCTCGCCGCCGCTGGCCCCTTCGCCGTGCTGCCCGGACCAGATGAAGGCAACCATGTGCTCACCTTCCTCCGTCGCCACGGCATCGAAGAGAAACTGCACAACCTCACACCCGAACAGGTCATCGACCCCGACGTACTCAACCCCGAGCAGTATCCCGCCGTGTTCTATCTCTCCCCCGAGCAGTACCACGGCACGGCGGAAAAACCCGGCGACATCGAGGCCGCGCTGCAACGCTACATGCAGCAGGGCGGCGTGCTCGTGGTCCTCTGCTCCGGCCCGCTGCCGTTCTACGTCGACGAGCATGGCGAGTCGTCGCGCCGCGTACGCGATCGTCTCTCGCTGATGCTGCTCGGCTCAGGCGAGTCCGTCCACGCCGTCAGCGGCTTTGAAGCGCCCAACGCGGGCGACACCCTCGAACTCGTCGCCATGGCGTCTGCCATGACCGACGCCGACCTGCCGGACACCGTGCCCTTCCCACGCGACGGCGACCAGAGATGGCGACCCATGGTCCCGCTCACCAGCGCCGACCGCTACGATCGCCTGATCACACTCAAAGACCAGCACGGCGAATCGCGCGGCGACGGCGCGGTCTACACCGAACGTCTCGACTTCGACGGCAGCCGACGCACACGCGTGCTCTATGCCGCCTCACTGCTGACGCAGATTCACCCCGAGCGCGATCACATGATCGAAGGCACGCTCCGCTACCTGCTCAAGGTTCTCGACGAACCGGCGACCGAACGGCACATCACCACTCGCGCCACCGCCTCGCGCGAAGCCCCCGTCATCTCCGATCGCGTCCACGTGTTCTACTACAACTGGTACGGCGCCCCGCCCCACCAGGACAGCTACGTGCATTGGCAACAGGGCGGCCACACTCCACCGGAGCAGATCGGCGCTAACTTCTATCCCCTGCTCGGCGCGTACAGCTCTTCCGACCCCGCCGTCCTTCGGCAGCACATGATCTGGATTCGCCAGTCCGGTGCCGGCGTGCTCTCGCTGACATGGTGGGGCCGGGACAGCTATGAAGATCAGCTCACCCAGCCCGTCCTCGACGCCGCTGCCGAAGCCGGCTTGAAGGTCAACTTTCACCACGAACCCTACGAAGGACGAACCGCCGCCAGCACCATCGACGATTTCCGCTACATCATCGACCGCTACGGCGATCATCCCGCCTTCTACCGCGCCAGCGAGCTCGATGATCGCCCCATGTTCTACATCTTCCGCTCGCTCGACAGCGACGCGGCCGATTGGCGTGAAGCGATCGCCGAGATTCGCGGCACCGAATATGACAGTGTCGTACTTGCCCAGACCTCCGACCTGACCGTCGTCGTCGACGGTGATTTCGACGGCGGCTATACGTATGACACCATCCCGCTCTTCGAATCCGAAGAACGCCGACGACTGCTGCTGATTGATGTCGCCGAGCAATTCGAGGAAGAAGGGAAAATTTACGTGCCCTCGATCGGTCCTGGCTACGTCGAAGACCGTGCCGTGCCCGACGGCATCACCCCCGACATGCATGTGCAGACGCGAGATGACAATACTGGCCGAACTTATGAGGCATCATGGCAGGACGTCATTGAAGCCAATGCTCCCTACGTCAGCATCACATCATTCAACGAATGGCATGAAGGCAGCCAGATCGAACCCGCTGTGCCGAAGGCGACCGACACATACACGTACCAGGATTATGGCGACCTCGACCCGCGTTTCTATCTGCACCAGACTGCCAAGTGGGTCAAGCAGTACGAAGCTCACCGCCGCGCGAACGCCGATGAGTAACGCCGCCAAGTATTTTTCCAGTATGGCGGACGCCGCGCTCACCGACAGGGCCGACGGCCCACGCGTCCATTTTGTAAGAGTACTGCTCACCCTCAGGGAGTGATCTGTCCATGCCCAAAACCACGACAAGCGAAAACAAATTCCCCAGTTGGTGCGAGGTGTCTCACTACGGCATCGCCCGCCACGAACCTGGCGCGGAGATCGAACTGCACTTTCACGACTGCAATGAATGCTGGATCATCATCGAAGGCCGAGGCATTGCCACCAGTGAAGGCAAGACGTACGAACTGGGCCCCGGCGACATGCTCATGACCCGAGCCGGCGATGAGCACGCCATGAAGGTCACGGAGAAAATGACGACCGTGTTTCTCTACGGCGTCATGCCCCCGGGCGGACGCATCGGGCATCTGCACCGTGGCGTTGATCAACCTTTGCCGTAGGCAACCGCCCCGTCGATGGATCAGGCGTACGTGGCGCATGAGGCTGAGTTCGTGAGCCGACAATGCGTTCCTTGGATACGCTGCTTGCCGGCATAGATGAGGAGCGACCAACCCCTGCTCAGATCTGCTGGCCGGCATCGTCGAAGCGGAAGTCGGCTGGGTTCAGGTCATGCTTTTTCAAGAGCCGATAGAGCGTGCCGCGCGGCACCTTCGCCTCGCCCACCGCGGCGACCACGTCGCCCTGGTGACGCTGCATCAGTTGCGCCAGGTATTGCCGTTCGAAATCGGTGACGTGCTGATCGCGAAGCTCGAACAGGCCGTGGTCCTTGCCGCACCCGACGTCGCCGGCGGCGATGACGAGTTCCGTCGGCAAGTCATCGGGCCGCAGTTCGCTGTCGCGAGTCATCGCCAAGGCGCGGCGGATCGCGTTCTGCAATTCCCGCACATTGCCCGGCCAGCGGTAGCTGCACAAAACTTCAAGCGCCTCCGGCGTAATGTTGATCTGCTTGTGTCCCATCTCGCCGGCGTGTCGCTGCACAAAATGCCTGGCCAGCAGCGCAATGTCTTCCGCCCGGTCGCGCAGCGGCGGCAGATCGATCCGGGCGACATTGATGCGGTAAAACAGGTCGGCACGGAACCGCTGCTCGGCGATCTCCTGCTCCAGGTTCAGCGAGGTGGCGGCAATGACGCGCACGTCCAGTTCAATTTCCTGCGTGCCACCGACCCGCCGAATGCGCCGCTCCTGCAAGGCTCGCAATAGCTTGGCCTGGAGGTTGATCGGCAACTGCCCGATTTCGTCAAGGAAGAACGTGCCGCCGTCGGCAAATTCCATCAGGCCGAGGCTGCGCGTGTCCGCGCCGGAGAATGCACCGCGCTCGTGGCCGAAGAATTCGCTTTCCAGTAAGGCCTCGGGAATTGCGCCACAGTCGACGGGCACGAAGCGATTATCCTTGCGCCCGCTTTGCTGGTGAATGCTGCGTGCGACCAGTTCCTTGCCCGTTCCGGTTTCGCCGAGGATGAGTACGTCGACATCGTTGGGGGCGACGCGCTGCACGGTGTCGAACACACGTCGCATCGGTTCGCTGCAGCCAATCATGTCGCCGAAGCGGTTGCTTCGTTCAACCTGGCGTTGGAGCAGGTTGTTCTCTTCGCGGAGTCGGCGTTGTTCGAGCAATCGGCGAACGGTGGCGCGCAGGTCGTCGGGCAGGAAGGGCTTGGTGAGATAGTCGGCCGCGCCGAGTTTCATGCTTTCGACCGCTGTCTCGACCGTCGGAAAGGCGGTGAGCATGAGCACGACGAGGTTCGGGTCGTGTCGGCGGGCGATGCGCAGCAAGTCCACGCCATGGATGTCGGGCATGCGGATGTCGGTAATCAGCAGGTCCCAACTTTCCTCGCCGGTCAGCCGTTTCACGGCCTGGTTGCCGTTGGACTCCACAGCCACTTCGACATCGTCCAGCTTCGCCAGCGTATCGGCGCAGACTTCGAGCATGCCCGGCTCATCGTCCACGATGAACACTTTCGCTTTATGCATTGGTGCGATTCTCCCTGTCGGCGTCGATCGGCAGTTCCACGAAGACCTTTGCGCCGTCGCCGGGCTCGCTCTTGAGGTGAATGCGTCCGCCGTGACTGCGGATCAGCCCGGCACAGATGGACAGGCCCAGGCCCGTCCCCTTGCCATCGGTTTTGGTCGTATAGAACGGCTCGAACACCTGTTCTTGAATGGTCTCGGGAATGCCGACACCGGTGTCGGCCACGCTCAACACGAGTTGCGGCGGCGAAGCGTCGGCCGCATCACCGTTGCGCCGTTCGCCGGTGATGGTCAGCCGCCCCCCATCGGGCATCGCGTCCAGTGCGTTCAGCAGCAGATTGAGGAATACCTGCTGGATTTCGCCGGCGTTGGCGTGAACCGTCGGCATCACGTCGGGCAACTGGTCGTCGATCACGATGCTAAGGTTGCGGGCCCGGTGATCTATCGTGTGAATGGCGCTGCGGATCGGCTGGCGGACGTCGATCGGCTGGCGCGTCGCCGGTGAGGGTCGGCAATACGACAATAATCCCTGAGCGATCTGGGCCACGCGGTCCGCCAGTTCCGCGATCTTGGCCAGTTCCTCCCGGACCTTGGTCGGCATTTGCTGGGCATCGTCTTCGATGAGCAGGCGCGCCTTGGCGCTGATAATGGCAATGGGATTGTTCACCTCGTGGGCGACCTGCCCGGCCAGTTCACCCACCGCCGCGAGTTTGCCGGCCCGAATCAGGCGAGACTGGAGTTCATGTTGCTCGGTGACGTCATGAGCCAATGAGACGACATGACTGGGCTGGCCGTCCTTGCCGCTGAGCGGGGCCGTGGTGATCTGGAAAATACGTGGGCCAGCGTCATTTTCGCCCGCCGGGAGCGTGACTTCAATCGTGCGCCGTTGCCCGTCATGGAGAGCTTGCCGTGCGGGGGCGTCGTCGTCACAGCCGCAACGCTTGGCGACCGTGTCGACCGACGTGCCCTGGAACCATGTCCGCCAGCGCTGGTTGGTCCAGTACGGGTCGGCCTGACGGTTGCACACGCACAGGCCGGTCTCGGTGGTTTCCAAAGCTTGTTCCACGAGTTTCCGATGCGCCATCGCCTGCTCGGCGAGGTCGGCCAGTTGCGTTTCATCCTGGCGCATCCGTTCGCCGAGCGTGCTGACGAAGTAGGCGGCGAGGAACAGGATGACCGCGTGAAGACTGACGTGGCTGATCACGTACATCGGCTGATGGGCGGCATGGGGCAGATGTTCCGCTTCGTAGTGCGGGAAAATCTCCAGCGAGTAATGCGGCAAGACGCCGGTGGCTTCGCCGCTTGCCAGCAGCGCGAACAGCACACTGCCGGTGGTGGCCACCGCATAGCAATGCGCCCGACTGAGCACAATGCCGGCGATGATGACGTGAAAGAGCATCAATGGCGAAAGCGGATTCTCCACCCCGCCGGAAAGATGGAGCAGCAGGGTGAGAATGACCAGGTCGCCGTACGCCTGCATCGGCAGAAGGAAACGCGGCAGCGGATTCAGCCGCTGGAGATACATGTAGGCCAGATTCAGAATTGCCGTGACGATGATGACCACAACCAACGGCCACCAGACTTGCTCCGGCAGCAGGTGCAATACCCGAACGACGAGGTAGGCCAACACGATGGCAACGAGCACAGCGATCCATCGCATGACGATGAACCAGCGGGCGAAGTTGCGCTCGCGCTGCTGACGCGTGGGGCGTTCGCCCTGCGTCGACGCCGCTGCATGCGGCGGCCTGACGAGTAAGGATGGCGAGGCTCGCACGATCAGCCAGCCCACCAGCGCCGCCGCGATCAACGCCACCGTTACGCCCCGCACGCGGTGCAGTAGATGCAGCGTGCCCACGTCGAACCCCTGAAGCCAGAAGCGTTCCACGATCTCATAGACGATGAACAGCGCCGCCACGACGCCAGCGGCGACAAACATCGCCCGCCGGTGGCGTGCCTGCAGGCTCTGGTCGAGGGGCGGGGGGTTGGTCATGGACATCATCACGGTTCCACAGATGCGCATTCTCGCATGTGCAGGCAATGCTGGCGAACGGCACGCCGTGGCCTTTGACGGTCGCGCGTCACGGGGGCGTGAACGGCCGGGATCATCTGTCACATCTGCGTGACATCGATAATCCGTGCATTAAACGGCTTTTACGAAATCGGCAGCTTGTTCGCATCATTTCCGTTGTCACATCGGCGCGACAGGCCCGCCACGGCTCCCCTCAGCGCTCCCGCATTTGCGCGAGCGGAAGCAGCGTAAAAACCACATAAAACGCCTTTTTAGTCTTTTTATTTATTTATCGCCACTTCCGGCACTGCAGTTGCATCTTCTACCTCCACATGTGCGGCGACGCTGCTGTCTCCGCCCGGCCGAACGCGAACGAGGAAGCCGTTGCCATGAACCGCCTTCAGATTCTGGTCATCAGCCCAACTCCGTTCGTCGCCGCGTTCTTGACCGAGCACCTGGCGACGGATCGGTTCGCCGTTCAGTCGGTGCGGCCGGGTACGGAGGCGAACGCGATGGGTCGTGCGGCGTCACTGCACGTCGCGGTGGTGGACCGGATCGAACAGCGGCCGGAGGCCGCGCAAAAGGAGATCGCATTGCTCAAGGAAGCCCATCCGCAGGTGCGGATCATCGCGATCAGTTGGAACTCGTCGGCTCGCGATGCGGGCATCGTGGAGCAGGGACTTTTTTACTACTGGACCGGCAAGCCACGCCCTGAGTTGATCGAGCTGGTCGAAGCCGCAGCCGCCGAGCTGCAACGTGAAGGAGGGACGCTCATGAGATGACCGGCGACCTGACATGAGTCGGACCGTGACGTGGGCAAAGACCGGGCTGCGTGGCCACACACGGAGGTTTCACAACATGACAACAGACATTTGATTTCGGCTTGTCCTCGGTTTGATCGCAGCGTGTGCTCGGCGCTCCGAGGCAGGCAACAGAGAAAGGCAAACGACGATGACCCTCACAACCCCAGGCAAATGGACTGCCATGCTCGTCACCGGCGCCCTCGGCGCGGGCCTGCTGGCGACACCGGGGCAGGCACAGGACGACTACGTTCCCCGGGCAGAGCATGAGCAGCTCAGGGCCGACATGGAGACACTGCGTCTTCGTCTGGATGGCGTCGAGCAGCAGGCTGAGCAACCCGCCGCCCCGGCGGAAGCCAGGCAGCGCGATGGTTTCATGCTGGACACCGGCGACTTCAAGCCGGGCTGGGAACGCGTCCGCTACGACGGCTGGATGGAGCACGGCAAGCTCGATGAGATGAGTGTGCAGATCGGCCGCGGTGGCCCGATCGACCTGTACATGGGCCTCCAGACGGCCGGCCGACTGCAATATCTCCAGCAGCGCAACGTCGAGATTAACGGGGTGGGCCAGCGCGGCTCGCTTTCGCCGGGCTTCCAGACTGCCTGGGGCAGCGTCGACTTCCTGGCTGACCTTTACGACGGCGGGCTCGAAGTCTACTTCGACCTCTACCTCAGCAGCCCCACCAGCGCCGACAAGCTCCAGGGCCATGAAGGCTACATGATCATGCGCCACATCCCCGGCACGGAAGGCACGCTGCTGGGCAACTTGTTTGAAGTGGTCAACGTCAAGGCCGGCCAGTTTGAAATCGACTTCGGTGACAATCGGTATCGACGCACGGACAACGCCCGGTCACAGCGGAACATTCTTATCGGCAACCATGTGGTCGATCCCAAGACGACTGAAATCGGCATGGAAGTCTTCAATGCCGAGCCGGACGTGTTCAACTGGCTGGTCGGCTTCGGTAGTGGCTCGGAAACCGGCGGCTTCGACCCCGGTCGCGGCTTCAGCACGCACGGCAAGCTCTGGGCCAACCTCGGCGACCTGCGCGTCGCAGGCTCGGCCTACTACGTCGACCACGCCTCGGACACCGGCGTGCGGTCCAACCTCTTCCGCACCAGTCGCGGCGGCGGCGTCTACCAGGGCGTACTCACCGGTGACTCGCCGGGTCAGGTGTTCGCAGGCGGCGGCCAGAGCGTGCTCGCCTTCCAGGGCGACCTGACCTGGATCCTCAATGACCTCGAACTCTACGGCAACGTTGGCTGGGTCCGTGACGACGCCAACGCCGGCGGCCGCGACGAATGGCTCTACTACGGCGTCGAAGGCGCCTACTACCTCACCCCGCGCATGCATCTCGCCGCACGCTACAGCGGCGCGGCCGCCCAGCGACTCGCCGGCGAGTCCTCCAGCGGCCTCGTGCATCGCGGCCAAATCGGCGGCGGCTACTGGCTCTACGACACCGTGCTGGTCAAGGCCGAGTATGTCCACCAACTCTATGACGGCTTCTCGACAGGCCAGCGCGTCAGCGGCGTCGACGCCTGGAACGACCCGTCGTTCACCGGCTTCATGATGGAAGTCTCCTTCGGCTTCTGATTCACTCCCCTCGCACAAGGGCACAACCCGCGGACGGCCTGCCGGCGGTTCGCGGGATTCGAAACGAAACTTGTTCACACTGTTCAGCAAAGGAAGGTTCAGCCATGACCACGAAAACCATGCAAACGCTAACCGGCAGCATGATCGCCGCCATCGCGCTGGCCGCCACGCCGACGCTCGCCGCGCCGCCGATCCGCTACGAAAGCGACACCGGCCACAGCGTCCTCGTCGAAGGCACGTCCAACGTCCACGACTGGACTGGCACGACCGACCAGGTCCGCGGCTGGATCGAAGTGCCCGGCGACTGGATCGAGCAGGACGGTGAACTCCGTCTCGAACCCGCGTTGCAAGCCGACGACGCCACGCCACGCATCCAGGTGCAGATTCCGACCGGAACGCTGGAAGGCAATCGCCGTGGCCTGGCAAGCAACATGCACTCGGCGTTGAAGGTATCCACCCACCCGAACGTGACCTTCGCACTGGTGTCGCTGGAGAGCGCCACCGCTGCCGACAACGGGACAGCCTGGACAGCCATCGGCGACCTTGAAATCGCAGGCCACAGCCGCCTACTCGCGCTGGACCTGACGATCACACCGCTGACCAACGATCGGCTGCGCATCGACGTGGCCAAGGACCTGCTGATGACCGACTTTGGCATCGACCCACCCCGCGCGATGATGGGCATGGCCCGTGCCGCAGATGAAGTGCAGGTGCAGATCAGCTGGATCGTCAAGCGCCAGACCCCGCAGCCGACCGTGCCAAGCGATGCCGGATCGAGCGAACATCAGCAGGCGATGTCGAGCGTGCTCGACGGTTATGAGCAGGCCCGTGCCGCCCTCGCCGCGGGCGACCAGGCTCAAGCACAAAAGGCGTTGGATGAGTTGGCGCAGGTTGTCGAAGCCTTGGCGGTGCTGGATGCCGAGGCGCTCGACGAAGCCGTGCGGTCGGACTGGAGCATCTCGATCGCTCGCCTTCAGGGAACGGCGGCGAACGCGGCCGAGGCACAATCACTGTCGGCCAGCCGCGCGTCATTCGCCGTACTGTCGCAGGCAGTCGTCGGTGTGTTGAACATCGTCGGGCACGATCAGGACGACGCCCCGTTGGCCTATCGACACGCCGGCCAGAGCGGCCTGGCAGGGTCGATGTGGCTTCAGACAAACGGAGCCGCGCGCTCGCCGTATGCCGCAAGCAACGCGACGCCACAGATCGCTGCCGTCTACGTCGGCCAAGCGAACCCAGCGTCCGAATGAGCCGAGGTATCGCACGGCTCCCCCGTCTTTCCCACGCGAGACGGGGGAGCTTTTACCCTGAGGTGGCACCGTGGCACACGCCCCCAGAACACGATTCCCCTTGTCTCGCCGACTTGTCCTGATGAAGGAGAGCCGACCCATGCAGACCTTAACGCTACTGATCACCGCCGGGATCGTCACCGTCACGCTTAGCACATGCATCTCGACCGGCGTACCCACCCCCGCCGCGACCGAGCCCACCGACGAGCAGGACACGAACGAACAAGTCAGTGAGACAACTTTTGCACTGGCCGAGGGCAGCGCCATCCGTCTGGCGGGCAGCGCGACCATCGGCTCCTGGGATTGCGCCGGTTATCAGGCCGAATCAACTTTCACGCCGGGTGCGAAGATCGACACGTTTCATGAGGTCATCGATCACATTCAGGCACGGCTACGCGACGGCGACGAGGTCGACCCCGACCATGCAGCCGTGACGCTCGATCACGATCCGATCGCGACGATCCAAGTGCGCATTGATTCATTGGGCTGCGGGAACTCAGCCATGGAACGCGACATGCAGGGCGCGCTCAAGGCCGACGATCATCCCGACATTCACTACGAACTTGACCGCGTCGTCGGCGTCACGTGGTCGCTGTCGTCGGAAACGAATCGCCCCGTCCTCCACGTCGCCACGGAAGGCTATGTCTCGCTCGCAGGCGAACGACAAGCCGTTGAAATGGATGTGCGGATCGAGCGCGTTGATGAGCACCGCTTCACCGTGCTCGGCAGCAAGAAACTGGACATGCGGGATTTCGACGTGAAACCTCCCTCCGCATTGTTCGGGCTGATCCGCGCCGACCCTGCCGTGACGGTAATCTTTGACCTGATCGTCGAACCCCAGCGAAGTGATGCTGTCGACAGTTCACAAACGGCCGCGCGGAATTAGCACGCTTCAGTGACCACCGATCGCGATGAGTGAAAATCCATGGCACCCATTAGACAACCCACTCCGCCCACTTCCGCCATCGCATCGATCGTGCGTTACCAGAGCGCCGCCAGTGGGCATCGCGTCAACATTGCTGGCACGTCGCGATGCATCCTGCCGTGGTCCATCATCGGGCACTGCATCATCATCTGCTGACGCTGCTCGTCGTCCGCGTCCATCATCATGTGTTCGCCCATGTGGCGTATCATGCTGGACGACCGGCATCAAGGCAGGAAAAGAAAGGAGTGAACTTGCCTGGATCGTGGCATGCTCTCGCCATCCCCGGGCGTTCTGAAAGGTGACAGGGAGCGACTGCCCTGATTGCGGCGCGTCGAGGCCATAGGGTTGTACGGTGAGCCGTCGTCCCGCCATGCCACTGAACATGAGGGGGCAACATGCCTGAGCATTCCAAGAACGAGCATCATCCGGACGAGCACGCTGAGCACGCGGCGGAACGGCACGCGGGGCATGGCAGCCACGAAGGCCACGATCACAGCGGGCACGACAAGCACGCGGGGCACAGCGTGGCGATGTTCCGCAACAAGTTCTGGGTCTGCCTGGTGCTGACGATCCCGGCGCTGATCTGGGAGCCGATGCTGCAAGACTGGTTTGGCTACACCGCGCCGCAGTTCCCCGGCTCACGTTTCATCCCCGCCATCTTCGGCATGAGCGTCTTTTTCTATGGCGGCTGGGTGTTCCTGCAAGGGGCGTACCGCGAACTGGCGGACCGGCTGCCGGGCATGATGACGCTGATCGCGCTGGCGATCTGCGTCGCCTTTCTCTACAGCCTGGCGGTGGAACTGGGCTACGAAGGCCACGCGCTGTGGTGGGAGCTGGCCACGCTGGTGACGATCATGCTGCTGGGCCATTGGATCGAGATGCGCTCGATCTTCCAGGCCCAGGGGGCGCTGAAGGAACTGGCGAAGCTGCTGCCCGATACGGCCGTGCGGATCAGTGATGACGACCAGACGGAGGAAGTGCCCGTCGATCAACTCAACGACGGCGACATGCTCCTGATTCGGCCCGGGGCGAGCATTCCGGCCGACGGCGAAGTGAAAAGTGGCAAGAGCAGCGTCAACGAGGCGATGATCACCGGTGAATCGAAGCCGGTCACCAAGCACGAAGGCGAGTCAGTCATCGCCGGCACGGTCAACGGGGAAGGCTCGCTGCGCGTCGCCGTCACCGGCACGGGCGACAAGACCGCCCTCGCGGGCATCATGCGCCTGGTCGAGCAGGCGCAAAGCTCCCGTTCGCGGGCACAGGCCCTGGCGGATCGGGCAGCGTTCTACCTGACGTTCGTCGCCATCGCCGCCGGCGTGGCCACATTCATCGCATGGCTGGCGTTCGGGGCGGAATTGGATTTCACGATCACCCGCGTGGTGACGGTGCTGGTGATCGCCTGCCCTCATGCACTGGGTTTGGCCGTGCCGTTGGTGGTCGCAATCTCGACGACGCTCGGAGCCCGAAACGGTTTGCTGGTACGCGACCGTCGCGGCTTGGAAGAAGCAAGGAAGCTCGATGCGGTGGTCTTCGACAAGACCGGAACGCTGACGCTGGGCGAGCACCGGGTGATCGACACCGTCGCTGTGGCGAACGTGGATGCCGACGACACGCTGCGCCTGGCCGCGGCGGTCGAGCGCGACTCGGAACATCCCATCGCCCGCGCCCTGCTGGCCAGCGCCAAGGAGCGTGAACTGACGGTGCCCGGGGCACAGGATTTTCAAGCCATCGCCGGCCATGGCGTGCAGGCGACAGTGGATGGGCGGGAGTTGAAGGTCGGTGGCCCGGCATTGCTGCGCAAGTTCGATGTGCAGCCTGACGAAGCGTTGCGTGAGGCGGCCGATCGCTTCGGCGAGAGCGGGCAGGCGGCGATCTACCTGGTCGAAGGCGAGCAGGCGCTGGCGGTGTTCGCTGTGGCCGATGCGATTCGCGAAGAGTCGTACGAGGCGGTGAAGCGGCTGCACGACAACGGCATCGAGGTGGCGATGCTCACCGGCGACTCCGAAGCCGTGGCGAACGCCGTGGCGAAAGAGCTTGGCATCGACACCGTCTTTGCGCAGGTGCTGCCGGAGCAGAAGGCGGAGAAGATCAAGGAATTGCAGGCCCAGGGCAAACGCGTGGCGATGGTTGGCGACGGCGTGAACGACGCGCCGGCCCTGGTCACCGCCGACATCGGCATCGCCATCGGAGCCGGCACGGACGTGGCGGTGGAGGCCGGCGACGTGGTGCTGGTGCGGAGTGATCCGCGAGATGTGCCGCGCATCGTGGCGCTGAGCCGGGCGAGCTATCGCAAGATGGTGCAGAACCTCTGGTGGGCGGCGGGCTACAACATCGTGGCGATTCCGCTGGCCGCGGGCGTGCTGGCGTGGGCGGGCATCCTGCTGGCCCCGGCCGTGGGCGCAATCCTCATGTCCGCGAGCACGGTGATCGTGGCGATCAACGCCCAGTTGCTGCGACGTGTGGAACTCTGATCGGCCGAGCGCGGTATTGACAAGCTGTGCCGTGGAAGTTGGAATAAAAAGCTCGCCAAGGCAGTTGAACGGTTCAAGCTGATGTCACCCATGCCCACCCGATTGCTGAGTCTTGTGGTTGCCTTCGCCCTGGCGGCGTGGACGCCGATGTGGTGCTGCTGCCTCACGAGCCAGGCGGCGGCGCATGAATCGGCGAGTCACTGCGGGGGGGAGGGATCGGCGAACCATGGCTCGTGTCACGGCCAAGCTTCTACTGAGCCGGTGTCGGATTCGCGTGAGGCGCCTGAGCCGTGCCAGTGCCCGGACGTCGTCAAGCAGCGGCTGCTGGAAGCGGATGGGCAGGCTTGGTTGCTCGGCGGCGGGGCGACATTGCCGACTTCGCTCACGCCGACGTTCAACGCCTGGGCCACGGCGTGCCTCCCACCCGTGACCGAGATCAGCTCGCTTCACACCCGCACGACCTGTCTGCCGTACTCGGACTGCGCGCCCTCCCTTCACAGCATGCAGGTGCTTCTGACCATTTGATTCGTTTTCGTTCGTGTGCCATGCGTTCTATCGCATGGTTGTCGCATGCGCAAGGTGTGACGGCTTTCGAATCCGTCCGTTATCTGCCTTTTTTCATTTTTGAATTGCAACCCTCCACATGGAGTCTTTCCCATGCGTCGATTTCTGATAAACAGTCCTGTTGTTCGTTTGTGCCTGTACCCTGCCGCCGCTTTCGCGGTGGGCCTGGCATTGTCTCCCCTGAGCAGCTTTGCCCAAGCGGAGCAGGCCGAGACGAAAGGCGACCCGTACCCGCTGGCAACCTGCCCGGTAGCGGGCGCTGAATTGGGCTCGATGGGCGACCCTGTCGTCCACGTCCACGAAGGCCGGGAGGTGCGATTCTGCTGTGCGGGCTGTGCCCCCGCATTCGAGGACGATCCGGATCAGTACCTGCAACAGATTGACGAGCAGATCGTCGAGCAGCAGAAAGAGCACTACCCGCTGGAAACCTGCCTGATCTCGGGCCAGGAGCTTGGCTCGATGGGCGATCCGGTCGAACATGTGCTTTACAACCGGCTGGTGCGGCTGTGCTGCGCTGGCTGTGTCTCCGAACTGGAGGAGAACGCCGAGGTTCACCTCGCGAAGCTGGACGAGGCGGTGATAGAAGCTCAAGCGGACGACTATGCGCTGGACTTCTGCCTCGTATCGGACGAACCGCTGGATGCCCACGGCCACACGATCGATCGTGTGATCGCCAACCGGCTCGTCCGCTTGTGCTGCCCCGGCTGCGCGGCCGTGTTGCAGGAGCAGCCGGCGACCGTGCTCGCGGCGCTCGACGCGGGCGAGCCGATCGAAGACGCGCACGAGCATCGCCACGATCACGGCGATGACAACGGTCATGACCATGACCATGGCCATGACGGCCATCACCACTGATCCGCAACTCCGCTGACCTGCCAGGCATGGCGGACCGGGCCTCACCGGTTCGCCATGCCTGCAGGCTCGGCTCCAGCGAGACTTGATTGAAGCACAAATACACCCGTTTACCCATGCTGTCTCCGATTGTGGTGTGCGTGTTCAGTTCGCTGGTCTTCCGTTGCACTTCGAGTTGCAGTTGATGCCGATCGCGTTCGTATCGACGGATGTCCATGACATGGCCGAGACCGAGTTCCGCGCGATCGGTGGCGACCTGTACCAGTCTGTTCGTCAGGGCACGCCTTTCTTCGAAAAGGGCGAGCGTCTGCTGGTGATACACGATCTGCCGATGCAGCCGTTGCACCTTGGCGGTGAGTTCCAATGCGTTGTGACTGACGCGTAGCACGGTGGACTGAAGCTGCGCGTCGGCAGCGGCCTCGCGGGCCGGCCGTTGCCATATGGCCGAGAGCATCTGACTGAGGGACGCGGTGAACTGGCCGATGTTGCCCCCGGGCTCGATGCCCAATGATGCGCCGAGCACCGGGTTGGGCAGCAGGCCGGCCTGGACCCATTCGGCATGCGCTTCACGGATGCGGGCCATGTCTGCAGCGATCATCGGGTTGCGGCGCAGAGCCGTGGCCACCGCGTCCTGGCGCGACAGCAAGCCGGTGTCGGCCCAAGGCGAGGGGGAGATGTCGCCCGCGCCTGCGCCCACCGCCGAGACGCCTGTACGCTGAGCGACCAGGTCGGCCGATGCATCGGTGACGGGTCGGTCGTCCAGCGTCCGACATCCGCTCACCGCCAACAGCGAGGTCATCACCAGCGCGAGGACCGCCGTTCGGCGTATGGCAACACAAAGGTGGAGCAGTATCCCATTCATCGTGTGCAATTATCGCTCCACATAGATGTTCGTCGCGTCGATGATCAGCGCGTCACCGCCAGCCTCCCGGCGGGCGACGCCTTGGACGATGACCTGTGTCAGTGGCTCCAGCCCGCCGGCTTGCAGTGAAGTGCGCAGGGGCTGACCCGTCTCGTCCACTACCTGCACCGACGCGACCTTGCCTTGCAGCTGCTCACGCGGCACGCAGCAGTAGTCCCACGGCGTCGAACACCCCACATCGCCGGCAGCATGGCAGGTCACGGCATTGACGTCGGTCAGCACCATGACTGCGCGGTTGGCCACGAACGGCTCGCGTCGACCACCGATGCGCCCCTGGAGCACCACCTCCTGTCCATCAACGGCCTCGGCAGCGAGCACCGCGATATCCTGCGGCTCGCCTGCGGGCGCATCCGCGAGAAAAAGCGTTGCAGGCAAAGCGGGCGACGCGGGCGTTTCTGCCTCCCGCTCGTTCGCTTCGCCGCAGCCGGACAGCGCCAGGGTGGCAGACAGCGCCACGGTCAGAGTCACAAGAGTCAACAATTGAGGGTTTCGCATGGCAATGTTCCTTTCAATAATGTGGTTGATATTCATACTGCCTTCAGCGCGGTGGTGATGGGAAGACGCAAACAGGCGATCGCCGGCGGCAGCGCACCGACGAGTCCGAGGCCAAGGGCCGTCACCAGCCCGATCGCCAGCACCAGTGAATCGATCTGCAGGCCGACTGTGCCCATGGCGAAGCGCACCGCCAGGCCGTCGAGCGCCAGGAGCGCCACCGCTGCCGCGAGCAACCCGCCGGCCGTGGTGGCCAGCACCGCCTCCTGCACGAGGCTCAGCAGGATGGCTCGGCGTGAAAAGCCCAACGTCTGGAGCGTGGCGAACTCACGCACGCGCGCCGCGAAGGCGGCGTACAGCGTGTTGAGCCCGCCGAACAGCCCGCCGATGCCGATGAGCCCGGCCGTGGCGAGCGTCATGAGTTGGATGGGCCGGTAGAACGTTGCGACTTGCGCGTAGTAGGCCGGCTCGCTCATCGCGACGATCTCCAGGTCCAGCCGGCGGGTGGCGAACAGTTCCACGTCGACCAGTTCCGCTTCGCCGAGTGTGATGATCACGCACGAGAGCGTCTGCCTGCGCGTAGCGGTCTGAAGCACATCCAACGGCACCCACACCTCGGAGTCGATCGCGCTGCCGGGCGAGGCAAGCACGCCCGTGACCGTCCACGGCCGACCGTCAAAGTAAAGCGTTCGGCCCAGCACAGCCTCGCCTTCAGGCAGATCAAGTCGATGCAGGGCATACCGGCCAACGAGAACCTGATCTTGCCCCGCCTCCGGCCAGTGCCCATGCACCAGGCGCACCTGCCGATGCACCAGCAGCGCCTCGGGCGTCACACCACGCAACGCCACCGGCAGCGGACGCTCGTCGTCGGGCTCGTGGTGCAGGCGTGCGTCAAGGTGAATCTCAGGCGACACATAATCGACGCCCGCCGTGCTGCGGAGGCCGGCTACGCTGGAGCCGATCACGCTCACAACCCCGGCGGAAATTTCGCTGCGCTCCACGCTCTCCTCGCTGCCGGCGGCGAGGATGATCACGTTGTCCGGCGAACCGCTGGTCTGAAGGCTGCTGTTCATGCCGCGCACGAACCCCGCCGCCGTGAGCACCAGCAGCACCACCAGCGCACTGCCGCCGACCATCAGCGCCAGTCGCAACGGCGACCGACCCATGTTCCGCACGGCATATTCCCAAGGCAGCCACCGCATCAGCTCATGCTCTCCATTCACATCTATCACACCGCACGGAAACAACTCGCAATCTCCCGCCGCGACGCCTGCCACGCTGGCACCAGCCCTGCCGCGACACCCAGTACCATCGAAATCAGCAGACCCCAGAGCAACGTCGCCGGTGATGCAATGAAGGGAATCGAAAACCCTTCACTGGACAGGGCGAACTGTCCCGCATGCATCACCCACAGCGCCACCCCGCAGCCGATCAGTCCGCCGAGCAAACCCAGCACGAGGCTTTCGACCACGATCAGCCGGGCCACCTGTCCGCCGGTGAATCCCAGCGTCTGAAGCACCGCGTGCTCCTTGATCCGATCCTGAACGCTGAGCACGATGGAGTTGGCGATCAACCCCAGCACTGCGATCAAGCAGCCCCAGCCCACGTAGCGCGTGAAGGCGATGAGCTGTACCGCATCCCCGGCCGCCTGCGCGATGAAACCTTTCTCGCTGCTGGTCGCGGTCGCGGCTTCATCGTGGGCAAAGCGTTCGTCGATCGCCTGTGCGGTGGCGTCCAGCCGTTGCGGATCGTCCACCTGCACGTTGAATTGCGTGACCACGCCAAGCTGATCCGGGCCCACGGCTCGCTGGAGAAAGTCCAGGTGCACATACGCCACATTCAAGTCCTGCGGGTCATCGGAATCGAGGATGCCCGCCACCTGCACCCGAACGCCTGCGGCTTCGAGCGAGTCGCCCACCTGCACGCCGCGCCGCTGCGCCAGCGTTCGTCCCACGATCGCCGCGTCGCGTCGCTGCTGCCACCGGGCCAGTGATCCATCGAGCATCTTCAACGTCACCCCATGCTCATCCGCCCACCGCTCGGCCGGCACGCCGCGGTAGGTCACCACATCCAGGCCAGCCCGGCAGTTGGACACCACCACGCGCATCGGCGTCACGCGTTTCACGCCCGGCATCTGCGCGATGGCCTGGCCGTACCGCTCGGGCAGTCGGCTGGTCGAAGCGCAGAACCGCCCCTGTTGAAAGACGATCAGCGCCGTGTCCTCGGCGGTCTGCCGTGTGGTCGTCTCCAGCCCCTGCTGCATCGTCTGCACCGCCGCGAATAGAAACATCGCAATCGCCACGCCCACGACGGTCAGCCCGCTGCGCGTCGGCCGACGAAGAATCTGCTTGAACACGAACAGCCACAACTCAGGCTTGAGCATGGGCGACCTCCTTCTCCGCCGCACCCGCCTCGACCAGTTGCCCCTTCTCCAAATGCAGCAGCGTCCGGGCGTGCTCGGCACAGTGCGGATCGTGCGTCACCATCACGATCGTCTTGCCCATCTGCTCGTTGAGTTGCTTGAGCAGCGCCATCACGCGCGCCGCCGAGGCCTTGTCCAGATCGCCGGTCGGCTCGTCGGCGACGATGATCGGCGAGTCGGTCACGATCGCCCGGGCGATCGCCACCCGCTGCTCCTGCCCGCCGGAAAGTTGGCGCGGGTAATGGTCGTGACGGTCGGCAATGCCCGCCAGCTCCAATGCAGTGGCCACACGCTGGTGTCGCTCACGTCGGCTCAGCCGATGCAGCAGCAGCGGCAACTCGACGTTCTCGTACGCGGTCAATGTTGGCACGAGGTTGTATAGCTGGAAGATATAACCCACGTTCACGCTGCGCCACCGCGCAAGCTGCGAACGCGAGAGGCTCGCTACGTTCGTGCCGTCAATGATCAGCTTGCCCGACGTTGGTCGATCGATGCCCGCGATCAGGTTCAGCAGCGTGGTCTTGCCGCTGCCTGACGGCCCCATCAGCGCCAGGAACGCGCCCGCCTCGACCGCCAGGTCCAGTTCGTTGAGCGGCACGATGACGTTCTCGCCACGACGATATTCGCGCGTCAGTTTCTCGCAGACGATCAGGCTCATCGGTTTCCTCCTGCGCCTGCACCACTGTTGAACGTTGCCTCGCGAAGGCTCAAACGCTGGCTTTGTTGCAAGTCAGTCGGCGGGTCGACGATCAAGCGGTCGCCCGGGTTGAGGCCACTGCGCACTTCGATCCACGCCCCTTGATGCAGTTCGCCGAGCGTGATCCGCCGTCGCTCGGCCCGCCCATGCTGATTCGCCAGCCAGACGTCGCGCGTCTCGCCCGCCTGCTCGCCCACCACCCGCATCGGCGCGAAGAGGCGCTGCGTCCCGCGCTGCTGCTGAGCATCGCCGTCCTGTCCGGGCGCGAGGAACCGCACCCGTGCCGTCATCTGCGGCTTGAGCTGCGGCGAAGGCTCGTCAATGGTCACCTTGAACTGCAGCGTGTTGCGCCCGAGGTCCGCTTCGTGCAGCACACGGGTGACTCGCCCTTCGAAGACCTGTTCGGGCAACACGTCCACCACCACCTGTGCTTCCTGCCCGACGCCGATGCGACCGGCCTGTGCCTGGGGCACGTCCACACGCACCTGCAGTCGCGCGGGGTCATACAACCGCAACACCGTGGCCCCCTCCGGATCGCCCGCGCGGACGCTGCTGCCGGGCTCGATCTGTCGGCTCAGCACCACGCCCGACACCGGACTGATCACATCCGACCGCGTCATCGCAAGGGCCGCCTGCTCGTGGGCCGCTTCGGCAACCTGCCGCCGGGCACGGGCGATGAGCAACTCGGATTGCAACTCACTACGCCGTCGGTCCAACCGTGCCCGGAGCACAGCCTCCTGTTGACGCGCACCGTCCAAATCCGCCTCCGCCGCACGCAAGCGCGCTTCGAGTAACTCGACCTGCACCGGCGAAACAAGTTCGCGCTCCATCGCCCGTCGCCGAGGGGCCAACTTTGCCTGCAGTTCCGCCACCTTGGCCTCATGCCCGGCGACCCAGGTCGGGACGATGGCCAGTTCCGCTTCCAGTTCAGCCAGCGCCGAGCCTGTCGCCGGCGGTTGCGCTGTCGAGGTTGACGCGCCCAAGGCCAGTTGCGCCGCTTGCAGTTTCGCCTCGGCCTGCGCCACGTCTGCCTCGGCCCGAGTCAGCGCGATGCGGGCATCATCATCCACCAGTCGCGCCACCACCTGGCCCGCTTCGAGTTGTTCGCCCTCCATCGCCAGCACCTCGGCCACGATGCCGTCGCGCAGCGCCGCCACCCGCGTGGCGTACGGCTCCGGCTCCACCCAACCCGGTGCCTGAACCACCACACCGCCACCGCCACCGGATCGCTGCTCCACCGTTACATCACGCACCACCGCGGGCACGACCTCCACGGCCAACGTCGGCCGCAGCGCATCGCGCGCCGCATACCCCAGGCCAAGCCCAAGCAGCAACAGCATCGCCAGCGGCAACAGCACACGCGCCTTCCACCGCTGCGGCGGACGCGGAACGGCTGCACCTGCCGAACTGGAATCGTGCGATTTCGAGAATGTCATCGGGGACGGGGCAGTGTCAGCCATCCGTCGATCTCCACGTCGGCCGGGCCACGACGACCACGAACCGGATCGCGCAACCGCGATTAATGCCATCACATCACAAGCCGGCGGCGCACACAGGCACCGCGCAGCACGCATCCAGATGGGAGATCAAGCTTGGGGCGGTTTGAGAAGGCCAGCCAGGTGGCTGCTGCCGGTCAGGGGAAGCGGACCGGCCAAAGGGTTCCGAGGTGAAGCGTCTGCCTTGATCGACGAAGTCTGGCCCGCCACCGCCAGCGACTTGCTGCACACGGTACACAAATGCACGCAGCGCTCGCATTCGTCCGATGGCAGGTCATCTGAGGACCGATCGCTGGGCGCGTCGTCCGCTGGCTTTTTATCTTCACCTTGTTCCGGGCAGCAGTCGCTCGTGCCGGCCGATGAGAGCGACGAAGCATCAGGCCCCAGCAATCCGCCCGTCAATGGCGCAGCGAGCAAACCTGCCATGACGAGCAGAACCAGGAGAAAGCGAAATGGAGCGTAGCTTCCTGACACGGCGGCCATTGTACGTGTCGGCGTCGAGACACTCAAGGAACACGGCTTTGACTACCAACGCCCGCAACCATGGCGCGTGCCTGTATCCAGTGATGAGCGGTCCTGCTGCGGTAAGACGCGCGTCGTGGACGTGAGCCTTGTGGTCATGTGTGCAGGCGATAGGGTAGATTTGGTTTCCATTGGCGCAACGCTCGGAAGCAGGCGTCATGCGGACGGTGCGACTGGCCGATCACGAGCATGACTGGCATCGCGAGCAAGGCGTGTCGCCGAGTTCGCGATGAGTTGGAAACTGGCCGGTGGAACGGGCCGTACAGGCCTCCGTATCTCGATTGAGAGGAAGTGCATCATGAAGCATCGTCTGGCTTATGTTTCAATGTTGACTGCAATGATGGGATTGCCCTGGCTGGTCGGCTGCGACGGAAACGCCGAAGCTGACAACGCGACGGATTCGGCTCCGACGGGCGAATCGCAGACGTGGCTGGAAGGGGACTCGCAATCGCAACTGGACCAGTTGGCCGCCCAGTTCGGTGGCTTCAGTGCTGCGATGGTCGAGGTGGGCTATCGGTACAACGAGTTGTACTTCGCCGGCGACGAGGCGAACTGGCCGTTGGCGAAGTATCACGTGGAAAAGATTCGCGACGCCATCGAAAAGGGCATCGAGCGTCGACCGGGGCGCGGCGCTTCGGCACGGCCATTTCTCGGCGTCGGTCTCGTTGCAATCACCGCTCACATGGGTGGCGTGATTGTTTATGGTGAAGCATATTTCTCCCCGCCGTGGTGAACGACGGACAGGGCAACGCGCCAGGTGCATTCCGATGTCCTATTCGCTACGCTGAGCCCTTTGACACGAGGGGGAGTCCAAACATACGACGAAGGCGTATTCTCGCACCGCGATATGCCGCAAACACTCTCCCCGGGCCCGCTGACATGAGACCTACGCTGCTGCCCATCTTGCTGATGATGCTTGTTTGCATGCTCGGTTGCAGCGCGCCCCTCGGCGTCGAACGCGTACGGCCGGCGAAGGTGCTGGATGCCGGGCAACGCAGCGCACTGACCTCGGATCAGCTCAGCGACACTTCGGCGCACATCCTCATGACCAACGGCCTTCGGCGCGAGGCGACAGAGCGCAACGCGGCGCTGTTGCGCGATCTCGCCGCTGACGCACACGACGCCGAGTTGCTGCTGACGCTGGCGGAGGTTTCCTACCTGCTTGGCATGCGACCGAATCGCCCCGCGCGTTTCGAGCACATGGCCGTGGCGGCGCTGGCCAGTTGGACGGCGCTGTTCCACCACGAGGCTTCGCTTTCGCTCTACGGTCCGCAGTGGCCGCTGGCCATGCAACTGCACAATGCCAGCCTGGCGGAGCTGTTTCACGTGGCCGGCGAGCTCCCGCGCACGCAAAGCAAACAGACCACGCGTCAGGTCTTCGGCCAGCCGATCGAGATTGACTATGCCTGGCATGCTGAGCCCTGGGCGCCGGACACGTTTGAGTTGCTTAAGCCTATGAACCGCTACCGCCCGCACGGCGTGCGGCATGAGCATCGGCAATACGGCATCGGCGCATCGCTGCTCGCCGACCGCACCATCCCCCGCGCCGGTTCAGACCTGCTCCGCGCCAAGCCGCCGCATCCGCAGTACCAGGCCGTAGGGGTGTCGGGTGTGATGACGGACGTTCAGTTCGCCGCGGATCAGCCTTGGCCGCCGGTGTCGTTTGACATGCAGATGCACAACCCCGGCCGAACGTCCACCGTGCAGATTGCCGGGCGTGATGTGCCACTTGCCGCCAACTTCACAACGCCACTGGTGAAAACACTCGCACGAAACGAGCCTCGCCGACATGCCGGGTTCGGCGGCTTGGTGGCGGGCACGCACTGGGAAGACCTCGCCGGCTTGTACATGTTCGAGCCGTTCGACGCGCAACGCATCCCGGTGGTGTTTGTGCATGGCCTGATCTCCTCATCGCTGGTCTGGGCCGAGTTGTTCAACGACCTCTGGCGTGAGCCGGAGATTCGTAAGACGTACCAGTTCTGGTATTTCATGTACCCCACGGGCTACCCGTTCGCCTATTCCGCAGCAGCGCTTGAGCAGGAGTTGCGTCAGGTGCGCGACATGCACGACCCCCAAGGCAAAGCCACGGCATTGGACCGCATGGTGCTGGTTGGGCACAGCATGGGCGGCCTGATGGCGCGCCGCCTTGCAACCGACGCGGGCGAGGCGGTCTGGAACAGCTTCAGCGTGCTGCCTTACGAGGAAATGGTTCTTCGCGAACAGGACCGTAGGCTGGTGGAGCGCACCATCTTCTTCAAGGCGATGCCGGAGGTGGAACGGGTCATCTTTCTCGCGACACCCCACCAGGGTAGTTCGAACGCCAACCTTCGACTCGGCCGGCTGGGCTCACGCATGATTCGGCTCCCACCGGAAATGGTGCGTTCAGCCGCGCAGATGATTGAGGCGAATGCTGGGCATGCGCGGACACCGGTTGATCCACGACGCCCCGTCTCCACCGGAATCGACTCGCTCTCACCTAACTCGGCATTCATTCAAGCGATGTCCAAGTTGCCGCTCGCTTCCGGCGTGCATGCACATTCAATCATCGGCAGTGAATCGGAAGGGCAAATCGGCGAGCACGCTCAGCACGACTGGTCCGGCACTACCGATGGGCTTGTTCCCTATGCTAGCGCA
This sequence comes from Phycisphaerales bacterium AB-hyl4, assembly GCA_041821185.1. NCBI lineage: Bacteria > Pseudomonadati > Planctomycetota > Phycisphaerae > Phycisphaerales > Phycisphaeraceae > Natronomicrosphaera > Natronomicrosphaera hydrolytica. Next base: position 218,823 of record JBGUBD010000004.1, read on the forward strand.
CACCTTCCGCAAGCTGAGTCGGAGTTGGTGATCCCACTATCGGATCATTCAGTGCCCCTGCATCCCGCCGCAATCAAGGAGGTCCTGCGCATCTTACGAGCCCACCAGGCAAGCCAGTCGCAGCCGGCAGTTGGCGCCATACTTGCCCCGGACCCATGACGCGCTACCGTCGGCGGCGACACGGGCCTACGGCAAGGTGCTGGAGTTCGCCGGGATGTGCAGCGAGGCGGACTTTACCACGCTGCTGATCTCCCACATCACCAATGGAGCGAACTTCAAACTTCTATCGATAGCATTGAAGCCAAGGATGGGACGCGTCTCAATACCACCCGGCCGATTCCGGGCTTAGGTCTCACGATTGAGAACCTAACGAAGCCAGCAATCTCCGCCAGACCCAACGGAGGTTCACCACCCGCGCGACGACGCCGAAGGCGAACATCAGCACATACCCATCGACCTCATTCGCTTTGCTCCAAAACCACAAACCCCACTTGACGAGGTCCAACAAACCGGCCGCCTTTTGCGGGTTTCACCCCCTCGGATGCGGCCACGGTCTGGCCCTCTGATTCCGGTATGTGGAATTTCAACGGCTGCTCCTCTTTCAAGTTGAATAGCGTCAGCAGCGTCTTTCCGTTGAGGTGGTGTGCCGTGAAGTGCCACGTCGGGTTGTCCACGCGGATCGTATAGCCCGGGTAGCCGGACACCTCTTCCGATCCTGTGGGCATGTGCGCGGGGGCAAAGCGGTCATCGACCCGCGTCCCTTCGCGATAGAACGATCCATACTTGTCGAACTGGCGCGAGACCTCCGCGACCTTGATCCAGTCACGAGCATCCATCACCTCGGGATAGTATATGACAGCACCGGCCGCGCCCTCTGCGATCATTCCAATGAGATGTTGCGTCAACTGCTCCGCGGTGTTTTTTACGGACGCGCCGGCATAGCGTTTCAGCACCAGGGGGATAAAATCCGCCTCGATCTGCTGCTCTGCCAGTTCACGAACCCATGCCCGTGCCATGAGCAGACTCCGCTTTGCGTTCGCCGGGCCGTAACCGTAATAAAGCTGTGGAAGAATTGCATCGGTATGGCGTGCCAGAGCCGCGGCATCATAGCCATAACCTCGCATGGTTGGCGGATCGCCTGCAAATCCCTGGTTCACACAAAGCTCAAACCGCCCGTCGGGCATCTCGGCGCGAAATCCCTCGGCAAGATGAGCGACGTACTTCGAAGCCACATCGCTGCGAAACGCCACCCATTCGTCATGCGCATGCTGAAATTCAGGCGACGTGATCTTCAGATGAGCACGCCGACCATGCTCTGCGAGCGTCGTTCGAAACGCGTCGAACTGCTCCGGGCTGATATCCGCACGTTCCAAGAAAGCATCGATCGCATCAGGATGGAAGCCGGCCAATTGGGTGGGCTCAAGGTTCAATGAAGCGATACCGTCCTGTCGACGTGCCGTCGCGACGAGTTCCGCTACACCCGGTGTCTCCGATGGCGCGAAACGACGCACCACGCGAAAGTCGTCCACCGGCGCATTGAAGTTGTCGATCGTCTCGCCCGATGGAGCCACGGCTTTGAGTTCAGGATCACTCAGAACACCATGGTGCGATTTCCCGCCGCTGGTAATGCCATTGCTTCGCATCGCCTTATACAGCGTGTCGTCCGCCTCCTGCAAGTAGTTCACGCCTACGGTCTTCAAAAAGTCTGTCATCGCCGCAGCACTGCGCTCATTCTTTCGACTATGAGCGTAAGTCCACAATCCCAGACGCAAGCCTTCAGGCTGGACGCCCGGCTCGTCCAGCACATGCATTTCGACAGGCAGGTTTGCCCGCGTCGTCGCACGCTCATGCTCTAATTCAATGCGGACAAAGGCGTCTGTCGGATCGATCTGCTCCGGAGCCCGCACGAACAGTGTCTGACTCATCCATTCCGATCCCGCTCGATCACCGGGCTCGCCTTGGATTCGGTTACTGGGGATCAGAAACCGCATGCGAACGTGCGGACGACCATCAACGGTCTGTGTAACAGGTTCCTCTTGAAACTGCCAGGACCCGTCACCTCCGAGAAATTCGGTGCCGGGCGGCAGGCTCAACGTTATCGACAGTTCGTGCTCTGAGGCGGATTGCGCGATCTCATCCAACGCCTGAAGTACTACGCTCACCGCCTGCCCATGGTCGGCGACCCAATGAATCGTCTCGTCGTCATCAAGCGACGCGGGCACCACCAATGCTCGCCAAGCCGGCTGGTCGGCGAGAGCAGGCATGCTCGCAGCCGTGAGGAGCAGACTTACAGCAAACGCAAACGCGTAACGGTCCATACAAGAATCCTTTATCTGTAATCGAGGTAACTTGACACAGTCGTCGACAGATCAGTGGCCGAACTGCGGCTCACCCCATGGCGCCCAGCCAACGTGGCCATCTTCGTAAAGCACGTTGGTTCCATCCTCGTGCCACTGCGAATTGACGGTGTTACGGTCGACCGTTCCGTAACCGGAATAGAGCGCCGCGTTCAGCGTCGCGTTGGCAAAAGTAGTCGGAATAATGAGGGTTTGGCCGTTGAATGTGGTTTGGGTGAATGACTCGACCAGAAACCATGTAGCCGTTTTCTGGTAGAAATCAGGTTTGCTGTCCAGGCGCAACGGCTCATCATCCGGCTCACCATTGGCGATACCGTTGTACGCTTGTCGATAGCGATAGCTTTTAGCATAGGAGCCGCCGAGGGACGCCGCATACCAAGGGTTGGGGTCGCCAGGGCACTGCATAACATCTGTATACCCCCATGCGGGCCGGGTCTGAGGAAGGTATTCGTAGCTGTTAACCAGACGAGCCGCGAGTGTGACCGGATTAAAATAAAACATTTGCGGAGAAGTCGCAGTAGCCGCACTGTTGTACGGGGCATATCCATTGAAATCGTTCGCGTAAACATGGATAGCAATGCCGATCTGACGCTGATTGCTTTTGCACGCAGCGATCCGGGCGATACTTCTTGCTTGCTGGAGAGCCGGAAGCAAAATAGCGATTAGCAAAGCTATGATCGATATAACCACGATCAATTCGATGATGGTAAACGCTTTGTCGCGATGCGATCCCGTCGTCTTCGGCAGCCGCTTGTTCATCATGGTTTCCTATCGCACATTCATGACCGGTTTACATCGTTCCAAGAAATGAGCCCGGTTTTCGCCGAGCGCCGTTTCATATGTTGAACACGTGTCGCCTGAACTGGCGTAGACTAATTTTCCAACACCTGCGCCACCACCGCTGGCGGATGTTGACAGGTCATTGTCGTGACCGTCGTCGGGTCATCGCCAAGGCGCCGCCCAGCGTCAGTAACATCGTCGCCGCGGTTGGCTCGGGTATGACACGAAGGTCGTCCACATAGAACATCCGATCACCGCCGGATTCGCTCGTGTTGGCCAGGACCAGGACCGATGCGACTGAGCCCGCATTCGCATTGCGGAAGCCGACCCCGGTCGCTTCGTACTCAAAACCATCGATCTGCCCATCGGAGATATGGAGGCGGTGGCCTGACTGATCTTCCAATCCGGGTCCGCCAGCCGCCCGGCCAGGCGTTCAGCATCCTGGACACCTGGCCGGGCGGCTGGCGGCGCGGATTTACGAGTTGGGTGTGTATGTGGTCGCATTTTCCTATCCGGTCGTACCGATGGGCGCTGCGCGGATTCGCACGCAGATCTCCGCCGGCCACACGCGTGAGCAACTGGATGCGGCCATCGAGGCGTTCGCCCAGGTCAAGCGTGAGATGAACCTTTAGTTGAGGTGACGTTTCAAAGCGTCTTGCCAATGTCCGACGAACAAGCGCTCCGTGATGACAGCAGCGCCCGGCCTTCGGGCGTCGCCGGTGGATCGGCGATGGTAGCCGCGTCATGCATCGCCATGCTCCTTCTGCCGAATCAGACACGCCGAGGCATGCCCCGGGCGCACCTCGCACAACGCCGGCGGTCCGCCCTGATCACACGTGCCTGCCACCGCTTCCGGGCAGCGCGCGTGAAATGCGCAGCCGGGCACCTTGGCGAACGGATCGGGTACCGACCCGCGGGTCACCTCAACGGCCGTAGGTGAACGCCCTGCTCCGAGACGAACTTGATGCGCTGCGGCGGCGCGCTGACATGATCCATGTGCCGGCTGTCGAGCCCGTAGGGGGCGACGAACTCTCACAAGGCCGCCATCACGTACAGGCTCAGCAGCACGATGGCACCGGCCATTGCCAGGTCGCTCGCCGATCAGGCTCGTCACCGGCTCCTGATACTCAAAGCTCATGCCCATGTCCGGCCACTTGAGCACGGGATGCCCCACCCATGAGATCGCGCTCACCCGCACCTCTTCCCCCTGCGCCCAGCCAATCGGCGAGAGCCGACCCAACCAGTTGACATAGCGCACGAGAAACGGGTCGTCGAGCCCGTATTGGGCGCGCAACTGCTCGATCTCGCTTTCATCGGCCGTACCGCCGGCGGCTTCCATCGCCGCGATGTACGAAGACAGGTAGTCCCCCGGGGGCAACGACCCGGTGTGCGTGTGCGTGACCGGTCTGCTGAGTAACGGACGTCGATCGCCTGAACGAGAACTGGTTCCTGTCGATCGCTGATGCCCGAAAGAAGCTAGAGGCCTGGCGAATCGATTACAATCGGCATCGGCCCCACAGCGCGATGGGCAACCTGGCTCCCCAGCGAGTTCGCTTCATTCGCCAGGCTTTTCTCACTTTGACTGGATCAGAAAACGTTAGCGGGTCAAGGACCACCCTGAGCCTTACCGCGCTTTCGGGACGTAATGGTCGATCTCTTCGCCGTGTTCGCTGATGACCGTGTAGTCCTGCGACTGGCCGTCAATCGTGACCAGGATCAGATGGCGAATTGACTCGGCTCGTTCGAGATACCAGGTTTCGTCGACGTCATGAACGTCGCGGACGCCGACGCCCCATGCGCCGTCGCCGATGTAGACGACGCCATCTTCATGCTCCTCGCCATCGCGGATGGGCACGGTGCGCTTGTAGGCATGGTCGTGGTTTTCAAAGGCGACGCGGATGTTGCCCTGCTGCTCGAACAACGGCGACCAATGCTCACGAACTTCCCGTGACGCTCGACCGGTGAACGGACGGGCAGAGGGGTACCCCGGCACGTGATAGACCGGGATCACATGCTGAACGTGCTCACGGTCGGCCAGGACCTGTTCGAGCCACTGCGTCTGCTCGCCGGGGATGGGGTTGGCATGGTTCGTGTCGGGCAGCACGATGGATAGATAGTCGCCGAAGTCCAGCACGCCGTAGCCCGGCTGGCCGGGGAAGGCGAACAGCGCGAAAAAGTATGGCGCGTTGTCGTTTCGCCACTGGTCGAGGTCGCCGTCGTGGGTGTAGTAGTCTTCCGGCTCGTCAAACTCGGGAAAGTTAAAGTAGTAGTTGCCGCCGCGCGGCCGCAGCATTTCGTGGTTGCCGATGCCCACGATGGTCGGGATCACCCGCCCTTCGTCGGTGATCAACGTGTTCATGATCGCATTGAAGTACTCGTACCAGCGGTCGACGCGGTCGGCCCGGCCGTCGGCGTAGGCGAGGTCGCCGCCCCAGACGATGAAGTCCGGATCGAGGCTCGCTGCGACTCGGTTGGTCTGCTCCATCCTTGCCTGGCTGTGGCGGGTGTCGCCGCCGACGGCGATGCGGATCGGGCGGTCCGCTTCCGCGGGCATGGTGCGGAAGGTGTAAAACGAGCTGCTGTTGCCATCGCCCGAGCGGTAAATGCGAAACCGGTAGTCGCTGCCGGGTTCCAGATCGGTCAGCTCGACGGTCTGGATGTGGCGATCCGAATGGGGCATGGGACGGGTGTCGCCGTCGGTGCGTGACAGTTCATCGCTGCCTGCCGGGCCGTACTCGATGGTGACTTCATCGTGCAGCTGCTCCGTGTGCCACTGGATGGTCATCGTCGTGGTGGGGTCGCGCTGCCAGGTGAGGTAGAGCGCCGCCGGCGTCTGCACATCCTTCACAACCTGCAAGCGGGCGCCGAAGCAGATGTCGGAACTGCGGGCAGTGTTGTTGGCGACCATCACGGCCAGGACGTTACGGCCTTCGCGCAGATGCGAGCTGTCGATGTCGAAGACATCCTGCTCCACGCTCGGATTGGTGTAACGCGTGGCCTGCGTGCCGAAACCGACTTCGCCTTCGGGCATCAGTTCGCTTCGGCCGATCTCTTCGCCGTTGAGGTAATAGACCGCCGCGTCGTCGATGATCTGGTCCAACTGGAGTTGAACGCCTTCGAGCGAGCCGCCAAAGTCGAAGCTCTTGCGGAAGTAGTAGGTAACCAGGTTTTCCTGCAGTTCCGTCTGCAGCCCCGGCTCGGGCCAGCGATCCTGTCGGCCCCGCGTGTCATAGCCCAGCAGAGCCGGGCCCGCCTTCCAGTCGCGGTCGTTGTAGTCCGGCGTCTTCCAGGCCGTGCCGAGGTCTTCGTTGCCATCGTGGTATTTCCACGTCGCATCAAAATCGATCAACACCGCCGGATGTTGAGGCGCGTCGGCCCGGAGGGTGGTCGCCAGCAGCAGACACCCGACGATGGCCGCCATCAGTGTGAGCTTCGTCGATACGGGTGGATTCTGCATATGGATGGTGGCTCCTGATTGATGGTTCCGTATGGCGAACAGTTGCTGAGTCATGGACATCTAAGCATTCACATGGCGGGGTCGTCGGCGGACGATCGGCAGGCCTGAGCAGAGGCCAGAGAATCGACGGCGGGCTTTCGGGCTGTTTGTCGGCCGTTCTTACCGTGTTCGCATTCCTTAACGACGCACCCCTTGACGCGGAACTGGCGAAACACCCTCGACAGTGAGGTTCTTTATGATAAATTGCATTCAAATAATACAGTTTCTATACAGATGGTCAACTACTCATTGGTGCTTCGACGAGGCGCTCTCGTCGGTGTAATTGTTCAAACTTGGCTGGTGGGTGCTGAAGTGGGAATCGGCATCGAGGGCGAAGACCGAAGCGGCGCATGCGGCTGAACCGTAGCCACGTCGCAGATGTTCAGTCGACTGATCGTCTCAGGGCCGCAGTGCCTGCAATAAGCCCGCTGCAGCCAACGGCGGCTCGCGCGTCGGTGCCGTGTTGCCAACACGCGCCGACAGCGACCACATACCACCTGGTAGCGGGCGATCGGCGTCCTTACGGTCGCATCGGCCAGTCGCTGTGGCTTCGCGCCGACGCGCCGGCACACCGCCTGCCAATGCGCGTCGTGGCCGTGCTCCAGGCCAGCCAGAGCGTGGGCGATCTCGTGCAGGATCGTGTCGCGGACCTCAGCTTCGCCGTTGAGTTGGACCAGGTGTTGCGAAAGCCGGATGGTCCGGACCACGCCGACCTGCCCGGTGTGGCGGTCAGGTCGGCGTCGGATTTGCGCAAGGCCCAACTGGCGCTTGCCCCGGCTCCAGCGGAAACGCCAACCCTTTTCGATCAGCCCGTGTTCGTTCATCAACGTCAGGGCGAGGCGCTCGGCGTCGTGCAGGTGCATGGCGGGTAGCTTAACAGCCAGCGTTCACCCGAGCGATCACGGGATTCGCCAGTGTCGGCTGTCGCGTGCGAGCATGATGTCCGCCGCCGGCGGGCCCCAACTCCCCGCCGGGTAGGTCGGGATCGTTTCGTCGCGGTTTGCTTCCCATGCGTCGAGCACGGGCTGCACGATCCGCCACGCCTGCTCGATCTCCTCGCGCTGCTTGTATAGCGTCTGGTCGCCGCGCATCGCATCCAGCAGCAGCGTCGCATACGCCTCGGGCGGGTCGGCCTGGAACTGCTCCGCGTAGTCAAAGTCCATCACCACCGACTTGATCTTCATGCCGATGCCGGGCACCTTGCCCTCGAACCGCAGGCGAATCCCCTCGTCCGGCTGCACGTTGATCACGATCTGGTTCGGCGTCAGATCATTCATCCCGCTCACGCCGCGAAACAGGCTGTGCGGCGTCGGCTTGAAATACACCACAATCTCCGTCGTCTTCGCAGGCAGCCGCTTGCCCGACCGCAGGTAGAACGGCACGCCCTGCCAACGCCAGTTGTCTACAAACACCTGTAGCGCCGCATACGTCTCCGTTCGGCTGCCCGCGTCCACGCCTTCCTCTTCCAGAAAGCCGATCGCCGGCTTCCCGCCATGACTGCCCGCGACGTACTGCCCGCGCACCGCCGCCTTGCTCACCACCTCCGGCCGGATCTCCCGCACTGCGGTGAGCACCTTCGTGTTCTCCTGCCGAATGTGGTCCGCCCGCATCGTCACCGGCGGCTCCATCGCCACCAGCGCCATCACGTTCAGAAGGTGGCTTTGAATCATGTCGCGCATCGCCCCGCCGTCCGGCCCATCGTAGTAGCCGCCTCGGCCTTCCACGCCCACTGTCTCCGCAGCGGTGATCTGCACGTGGTCGATATACGTCCGGTTCCAGATCGGCTCGAAGATCGCGTTCGCAAAGCGGAACACCATCAGGTTCTGCACCGTCTCCTTGCCCAGGTAGTGGTCGATGCGGAACACGCTGTCGTCTTCAAACACTCGGCCGAGCACGCGGTTTAAGTGTGCCGCCGACTTCAAATCCCGGCCGAACGGCTTCTCGACAATGATCCGCTGCCACGACTGCTGCTCGCGGTTGATCGAACACCACGCGCGACCTTCCGTGACCATGTCATGCCGACCGATGTTCTCGATGATCGAGTCATACAGCCGCGGCGCGACCGACAGATAAAACAGCGAGTTGTCCCCCGTGTCATGCTCCGCCGCCAGCTCGCACATGCGCGACTTGATCTCGGGAAACGCTTCGCTCTTCGTCGAGTCGCCCGCGTGATAGTGCAGCCGAGGAGCAAACTCTTTCCACGTCTGCTCATCAAAGTGCTTGGAAAACTGCTTCGCGTGCTTCTTGAGGTAATCGCGAAACTGGTCATCGCTGTACGACGTTCGGCTGATGCCCATGACCGCGAAGTTGTTCGTAAGCAGTTTCGCGTGATAAAGGTCATACAGCGCGGGGATGAGTTTGCGCTTCGTCAGGTCGCCGGAGGCGCCGAAGATCACAATAAGACAGTCCGATGCAGCGGTTCGACTGGGCATGGTGGTTCTATATTCGCAACAGGGTTTCGATTCGTGATAAGCCGTCAACAATACCGGCTAAGCGACATGTCGAGCAAATGCACGCCCCGCGAAAACGCCTACCGCCCCACCGCCAGGCTGACCACCATCAGGTCCGCCGGGTTCACCCCCGCCAGCCGACCCGCCTGTCCGAACGTCGTCGGCTTGAACTGATTGAGCACGTCCGCCGCCTCGCTGCGCAAGCCCTTAACGGTCGCATAATCCAAATCCGTCGGCAGCGGCGACGCTTCCTGATCACGCAACTGCTCCACCTCACGCCGCTGACGATCGATGTACCCGGCATATTGCAAGTCCGCCAGCACGCTCGCGAGCGTACGGCGGTCATAGGCGAGCGGTGGCAACGTATCGGCGTCCGTCTCACATTCAGCCCCCCATTTAGCCGCGTCGCTTGCGACGCGGCTAAATGAGCTGAGCGCGGCGTGCAGCGCGTCCACATCCACCCGCGGCCGACGTGCCCACTTCGTCAACGACACGCCGTCCACGCGCTGCCGATCCATGTACCCGCGCAGCGCGTCCATCGCCGACCGCCGTGCTTCGTACACCTGCCAACGCGCATCATCCACCAGCCCCAGCCCGCGACCCATCGGCGTCAGCCGTTCGTCCGAGTTGTCCGCCCGCAACAGCAGCCTGAACTCCGCCCGGCTGGTGAACATGCGATAAGGCTCGCGCGGCGTCTTCGTCACCAGATCGTCCATCAACACACCGATGTACGCCTCGTCACGGCCCAACCGCATCGGCTCCTCATCACGCACAAACCGCACCGCGTTCACGCCCGCAACCAGTCCCTGCCCTGCCGCCTCTTCATAACCTGTCGTGCCATTGATCTGCCCGGCCAGGAACAGCCCCGGCACACGCTTGGTCATCGCCGTCGCATCAATCTGATGTGGCAGCACCATGTCATATTCCACGGCATAGCCATACCGCAGAATCGTCGCCCGCTCACAGCCCGGCATCTGTCGAACGATTCGCTCCTGCACATCACCTGGCAGGCTCGTCGAAATGCCGTTGCAGTAAATCTCGTCCGTGCTCAACGATTCCGGTTCGAGGAACACATGATGCGACGTCCGATCCGCAAAGCGCACGACTTTGTCTTCGATGCTCGGACAGTAGCGCGGGCCCGCCGTGGCGATCTGTCCGTTGTACATCGGCGCACGATCCAGGTTCGCCCGGATCAGTTCATGAATCTCCGCGTTCGTATGCGTGATCCAGCAAGGCCGCTGCTCCAACACCGGAAACCGCCCCGCAACCTTTTCATACGCCACCCCAATGGCAGAGCAGCTTAAGCTGCTCTGCCCACCCACGATCTCCCCAACCCCCGTCATATCACTGAACGGCACCGGCCGATCATCCCCCGGCTGCAATTCAAGCCCCGCCACATCAAGCGTCCGCCCATCAAGTCGTGGCGGCGTCCCCGTCTTCAACCGTCCCAACTCAAACCCAAGCTTCCGCAGCGCATCGCTGATCGTCCCCGCCGCCTTCTCGCCCACTCGGCCGCCGGGCGTCTGCGCCTCGCCCGTATGCATCAGCCCGCGCATGAACGTGCCCGTCGTGAGCACCACCGCCCGCGCGTTCAACCGCGTCGGCGCGAGGATCGGGTCTTCCCCATGAGGCCCGGTGAAATACTCGCCCGAGCAACAACTGTCGCCCCACGACTCACCCGCCTGCCGCTCCCGCCACGGCGTTGTGTTGCACGCCGCGCTCGGCGTATACACCACGCCCGTCATCCGCCCGTCGCGCAGGAAAAACTCATCCACCGTGCCCGCGAGAATGTCCAGATTCTCCCGCGTCGCGAGCAGTCGCTGCACCTCGTCGGCGTAGCGATACTTGTCGCTCTGACACCGCGGCCCGCGCACCGCAGGCCCCTTCGACGCGTTGAGCACGCGAAACTGAATCCCCGTCGCGTCCGCCGCGAGCCCCATCAGCCCGCCCAGCGCATCGACCTCGCGGACGATCTGCCCCTTCGCCAGGCCGCCGATCGCCGGGTTGCAGCTCATCGCTCCGATCTTGCTCGGGTCCATCGTCACCAGCGCCACTCGGCCGTTCCGCACGGGCCTGTCGCGCAGCATATTCGCCGCCGCCCACGCCGCTTCCGCGCCTGCGTGCCCGCCGCCGATGACAATCACGTCGTAGTCTGTCCTGCCTGGCATAGATTCGCCATTATAGGAAACGCAGCCGACGTGTTTCTTCCTATAATCCCCTCGCCATGAGTGGGGCCCCGCCGAGTGATCTGACACGCACGGTTCGCGACTTCGTCGCGCCCGTCGATTCCGTGTTAAAAGCCGACCTCTCCATCGGCGACGCCCTCGCTCAACTGCGACACGGCACCGTCCGCCACGGCGCGATCTACTTCTACGTCGTCGACAAGGACAACAAGCTCGTCGGCGTCATGCCCACCCGACAGCTCCTGCTCGCCAACCCAAAGACTCCCGTCCGCGACCTGATGAGCCCCAACGTCGTCGCGGTACAGGAAACGTTCACTTTGCAGGACGTCCTTGAAGAGTTCGCCATCCACCGCCTGCTCGCCCTGCCTGTTGTCGACGCTGATCAGCACCTGATCGGCTTCGTCGACGCCCGCCTCTACGCCGACGAGGCCTTCGACCTCGCCGAGTCTCAGCACGACGACAACGACCTCGTGCAGGTCATCGGCCTCTCCGTCGAACAGGCCCGACACGGCACGGCCCTCGCCGGCTACCGCCTCCGCATGCCCTGGCTGGTCTGCAACCTCTTCAGCGGCATCGTCTGCGCCATCATCGGCGCTCTGTTTCGCGATGTGCTCGACGCCGTCGTCCTGCTCGCCATGTTCTTCCCGCTCGTGCTCACCCTCAGCGAATCCATCTCCATGCAGGCCATGACCATCGGCCTCCAGTTCATGCACAGCAAAAAGGTCCCCTGGCGGCCCGTCCGCACTCGCCTCAACGTCGAGTGGAAAACCGCCCTCCTGCTCGGCGTCACAGGCGGCAGCGCCGTCGCGGTCGCATCACTTTTCTTCCCCGGCGGTACGACCATGCCCCCGCCCGCCGTCGTGCTCGGCGTCAGCATCCTCCTGGCCATGACCGCCTCCGCCATCGTCGGCCTCGGCACGCCCGTCATCCTCCACGCCGCCAAGCTCGACCCCCGCGTCGCCTCGGGCCCCGTCGTCCTCATGATCGCCGACATCATGACCACCACCGTCTACCTCGCCCTCGCCACGTGGATGCTGCTGTAAAACCGCAACCCACCAAGCACACCAACCAAACTCATCGCTTCTTTCGAATCGCCTCAACCAACTCGTCCTTGTTCATTCGGCTGCGGCCCGCAATCCCCAGCTCCTTCGCCTGGTTGTACAGCTCGTCACGCGAACGCGATTCCAACGACTGATTCGGATTGCCCGTCCCCTCCGTCTTCTCGTTCGGTGTCCGCCCCTCCTCCCGCCGCTGCTTGTTCACCGTACGCCCAGCCACCTCCTTCGCCCGCTCCTCGCTCGAGCCTCGTTCGAGCTCGCTTTCCTTCACATGCTCGTACTGCCGTTCATCCTTATTCCGCCACTTCGAAGGCATAACCTGTTCCTTTCACGATTCTGCCTCAGTGCACTTCCAAACCACCCCGTCGCCCGCCCTCTCCTTAAAAGCTACGGCCGCCACTCGATCGCCGATTCCATCACATCACCATCCCCTCGATTCTACGCCCACCCATCATTTAGCCGCGGTGCTCGCACCGCGCTCTTCGCCCCGCCCCCAAACGCGCCCCACCCCACAGCCAGATCGCAGCGCTTCGCAGCCAACATGCCCACCATGTAAAGTAGCCCGCCATGACTACGGGCCCACCCACGCCTCCGATTGACGAAAAAACGCTCACCCGCGCTGCGGACATTCTCCGTCGTGGCGGGCTCGTCGCCTTCCCCACCGAAACCGTCTATGGCTTGGGCGCCAACGCCCTCGACACCACCGCCGTCGCACGCATCTTCCAGGTCAAAGGCCGCCCCCACTTCGACCCGCTCATCGTCCACGTCCCCTCCCTCGCCGCCGCCCGCCGCCTCACCACCGCCTGGCCCGACACCGCCCAGCAGCTCGCCACCGCCTTCTGGCCCGGCCCGCTGACGCTCGTCCTCCCGAAGTTTCAAGTTTCGAGTTCCGAGTTTCGAGTTCAAGACGCCCAAGGCCCCAACTCAAGACTCGAAACTCAAAACTCGAAACTCGCCCCCCCTGACCTCGTCACCGCGGGCCTGCCCACCGTCGCGGTGCGCGTGCCCGCTCACCCGGTCGCCCTTGCGCTGCTGCGAGCCGTCGATCTGCCCATCGCCGCGCCCAGCGCCAACCGCTTCGGCGGCGTCAGCCCCACCACCGCCGACCACGTCCAAACCGAGCTCGGCGACCAGATCGACCTCATCCTCGACGGCGGCCCCTGCCAGACCGGCGTCGAAAGCACGGTCATCTCCCTCATCGACCCCGACCGCCCACGCCTGCTCCGCCTCGGCGGCCTCACCCTCGAAGCCATCGAACAAACCGTAGGCCCGATCACCCTCGCAACCCCCCAAACCCCCGATCCCCAAGCCGAGCAGCGCGGCCAACAGTCCCCCGGCATGCTCGAACGACATTACGCCCCCCGCACACCCATGCAGGTGGTGGAGAGCATTTCGGATTTCGAATTTCGAATTTCGAATTTTCCCGAAATCACACATCCCAATAAATCACAGCCACTTAAAATCGGACTGATCGTCTTCGGCCGCTCAGCGGATCAGACCAGATCCGAAATTCGAAATCCGAAATCCGAAATTCACCCAACCATTGAACCGCTCTCTCCCGCTGGCGATCTGGTCGAAGCGGCCGCGAACCTCTTCGCCGCGATGCGTCGGCTCGACGCGGCCGGGCTCGATCTCATCATCGCCGAGCGTGTCCCCGACACCGGCCTCGGCCGCGCGATCAACGACCGCCTCCGCCGCGCCGCCACCCGCTGACGTTCAAGGCTTGAGGCTTGAGGCTGAGCGACTTAAGTCGCGCAGCCCTCCCCACACGCCTCACGCCCCAAGCCCCAGCCCCCCTCGCATCCCCCAGTTGGTGTAATTCTCCCGAACCTCGTAGCATGTCGCCCCGTATGGGTTACCGGCTGCTCGTGTTCGCCGGTCGACTCATCATCTTCCGGTCGGCGAGTCAGGTGGCAGCAGCCGGCAAATTTGCCACAATGTACGGGCAACAAGGGATTTCCAGACAGATCCTGTCAATCCACTCGGACCTTTAAGTCAACTGGGAACCGTCAGGCATGGCGCACAACTACATCAAAGACGACCTCCAGGTCGAAGAACAGACAGGTCGCGTTGGCTTTCAGATCATCATCACGCTGCTCGGCGGTACGCTGCTGATATGCGCCCTGATCGCCAGCTTCACCTTTGACTCCCCCGACACCGGCGACATCCTCGCCGGCATCGCCACCGTCCTGCTCGGCGGGCCGCTGGTCTGGGTCGCCCTCAAAGACCTCGCCCAGGGCCACTACCACATGAACGAGCTGGTCGCGCTCGCGGTGGTCGCCGCCTTCGCCGCCGGCTGGTACATCGAGGCCGGCTTCATCGCGTTTTTCATGATCATCGCCGTGCTCATCGAAAACCGCACCGCCCTCGGCGCCCAGGCCTCCATCGAATCGCTCATCCGCATCACGCCCACCAAGGCCTACAAGCTCGACGCCACCGGCAACGAGATCGAAGCCGACGCCCGCGAACTTCAGCCCGGCGACGTCGTCCGCGTCCGCCCCGGCGACAACATCCCCGCCGACGGCCGAGTCAAGCGCGGCAACAGCACCGTCAACCAGGCACCGATCACCGGCGAATCCGTCCCCGTCGAAAAAGAAGAGGGCGACGAAGTCTTCGGCGGCACGATCAACGTCACCGGCGCTATGGACATCGAAGTCACCAAGGCCGGCGAAGACACCACCCTCGGCCGCGTCAAAGACCTCATCCTCGAAGCCGAGCGAACCAAAATCCCGATCATGCGAATGATCGACCGCTACGCCGCCTGGTACACCCCCACCGTGCTCATGCTCGTCGCCATCGTCTGGTTCTTCACCAGCCAGACCGCCGACGTTGACGACGCCGCCCGACGCGCCATCGCCATGCTCGTCATCGCCTGCCCCTGCCCGCTGATCCTCGCCACACCCACCGCCATGGTCGCCGCGCTCTCCGCCGCCGCCCGGCTAGGTGTGCTCATCAAGTCCGTCATCGATCTCGAAGCGGCCCGCAACCTCACCGCGATGGTCTTCGACAAGACCGGCACGCTCACCACCGGCCAGCTCGAAGTCACCCGCCTCTCGCCCGCCGAGGGCGTCGAAGGCGCTGACCTGCTCCGCGCCGCCGCCACCGCCGAGCAAAGCTCGCGACACCCCGTTGCCCGCGCCATCGCCAGCGTCGCACGCAAAGCCCGCCTCAAGCTCGAAGAGCCCACCGAGTTCGAAGAGGTCGCCGGCAAGGGCGTCCGCGCCGTCGTCGGCGGCAAAACGCTGCTCGTCGGCCGAGCCGTGTGGATCAGCGAGTACATCGACGACGACGCCGTCCGCACCGCTGTGCAGACCGCCCAGCAAAGCCCCGAAGCCAACGGCCTCTCGACGCTGTTCGTCCTGCAGGACGGCAAACTCATGGGCTGGGTCGGCCTCGCGGACAACACCCGCCCCGAAGCCGCCAACGCCATCGACCAGCTTCGCGAGCTCGGTCTCAAACGGCTGATCATCGTCACCGGCGACCGCGAGTCCGTCGCCCAGCGCGTCGCCGCCCAGATGCACACCGAGTACAAATCCGAAGTGCTCCCGCATCAGAAACTTGAAATGGTCGACGAGCTCAAATCGCGCGGCCACCGCGTCGCGGTCATCGGCGACGGCGTCAACGACGCCCCCGCCCTCGCCGCCGGCGACATCTCCATTGCCATGGGCGCCGCCGGCAGCGACGTCGCCATTCACTCAGCCAACATTGCGCTGATGAATAACAACCTCAACCGCATCCCCTTCCTGGTCAACCTCAGCCGACAGACCAGCAACGTCGTCAAGCAGAACATGCTCATCGGCGGCGTGACGATCGGCGTGTTCTTCGCCTTGTTCGCCGCCGGCATGGGCGGTCACCAGGCCCCGATCCTTGCGGCCGTGCTGCACGTGGTCAGCTCGATGGCCGTGGTGTTCAACTCCGCTCGCCTCGTCCGTGCGGGCGAAGACATCGAGCAAGCCGAGCACGCCGAGGCCGCCAAAGCCGCCCCCAACCAGCCCGAGCCCCCGCGCCCCACCCAAGCGCCCCCCGCCGACGACGGCGCAGGCGCCCCGGCGATGGCGTGAGTCAGTTTCGAGTTCCGGGTTTCGAGTTTCGAGTTTCGAGTTGGTGATGAGGAGGCTTTTCGGTATTTCGTTCCTCGGTGGGCAGTGTTCCGGAGGTACTGCATAAAGCCGGCGATCATTCGACCCGTTTCGTCCGCCAGTTCCATAAGGTGATTGAACGTGTGTTCGTCGATGTAATGCTGATCAAACGCGACATACAACTGCGACCGCACCTCCGCCGACGAAGCCTTGGCTGTCGAGAGGAACTGCGCGAACTCGTTCGCTCCATCGCGCTCGAATCCTTCAGCGATATTCGACATGATCGAAATGCTTGCCCTGCGAATCTGATCACGCAGTGGGAAATCACGCGCGAAGCCGCCTCGCTTGCTCGCCTCATACACGGCTCGCGTCAACGTACGTACCCGCTGCCAGGCCTCGATGTCCTCCAAGCGTCGAATCGTCGCCATATGACGCCCCCGCAAGTAAAGACCCTCAAACGCCCCTCCCCCAACTCGAAACTAGAAACTAGAAACTCGAAACTACCCGACTTCTCGCGTCTGGAACAACGCCACCGCGACGCCGAGCACAGCGACGATGTACAGCGCCGAGTAGCCACTCACGATGGCGATGTGCTCCACCGTGAAAGGGTTGCCGAGGCTGATCGCGTCCGCCGGCCAGAGGAACTGCAGGTTGGGAGCGATCAGGTAAATGACCTTGGCCATCGCGTAGAGCAACTGATGGCCGAACGATGCGTCGGCCGCGAAGATCGCCGCCAGGCTCTCGGCCGGGCCCAGGCCCAATGGCAGCGACAGGCGATAGTTCGCCCACTGGCTCAGCGAGTTGCTCACCAGCCCGAGGAGAAACGCGCCAACGCACACCAGCAGCGTCATGATCTGGCCCAGCCGGGTCGAGGCGGCGATCGCGATCGCGGTGAGAATCAGCACAGCTTGAAAGATCAGCACCAGGCCGACGAGCACTTGCGTCAGCTCGCCCTCGCGGATGGTGAACTCCGTCAAAGGCGACTGGAGATGCCAGTCCTTGTTCATCACCGCCACGACCATCCAAGCGAAGGTCATCGTCACCACCAGGCAGGAGACGAACGTGGACGTGAACACCCAACGGTAAAGATAATTGCCCCCCGCCGCGACGAGCAACGCCGCCAGTGCACCGAACACGCCGAACGTGATCACGGGCATGTCCAGCGAGTCGGCCGCGGTCTGCAACACGCGATGACGAACCGTCAACGCGAACACCACGCTCAGCAGGTAGAACGCCACCGCGATCGCCGCCGCGACGCCTGCGTACTTACCCACGACGAACAGCGCCCGCGACACGGGCTTGCTGACCACAGTAAGCACCGTGCGGTTTTCCACTTCCTCGGAGAGCACGCTGGTCGCGGTGAACGCCGCCAGGAACAAACCGACCACGAACACCGTACTCAAACCCAGGTCGATCAGCAGCTTGTTGTCGCCGCCGCCGGTTTCGAGCGTGTACGCCGCCAGCGACGGATTCAGCACCAGGCCCAGCGAACCGAGCAGAATGAGAACCACGTAGATCGGCTGACGTATGGATTCGGTAAACGTGTTTTGCGCGATGGCGAGCAGTTGTGCAAACATGATGGCATCATACGTTGTGAAGGGCTTTCGAGTTCCGGGGGATTTGAAGATCGTTGAACGCGATATTGTGAAATAATCACCGGCCGTCGGCAACGCCCAGGCCAAACACCACACGGCCCGGGCCGTTAAGATAGCCGCTTTCCGTCGGCAATTGAAAGTCATCATTCGACTTGCATTCATAAGAGACCGTCCATGAGCCAGGATCAACAAACCTACAGTCGCGCCGCCAACGCAGCCCTGGTCGGCCTTCTCGCTCAGCTCACGCTGGCTATCGGCATGGCCCTGCTCGGCCTCTACGCCGACGCGCCCGCCCTGCACGCCGCCACGTGGTACCTGTTCGGCGGCCTGCCGATCTGGATCACCCTGCTCGTCCTCTATCACCAGCACCGCCTCGAACGCGTCGAGGCCCTCGAAGCCGAGCAGCTCGCCAAAGCCGACGCCCGCACCGCCGCCCTCTTCGAAGAAGCAGGCCAGCAACTCCAACTCGCCCGCAAGCGACTGGAAAACCTCTACCGCTTCGGCCTGCCCACCATCAGCGTCCTCATCGCCACCTACCTGCTCGCCGTCGGCGGCACGCTGCTCTATCTCAACATCCAGGCCTACCAGCGCGGCGAACTGTGGGCCACCGCCATGCGAAGTGACGCCAGCGCCAGCGGCGTCGCCCTCATCGCACTGGTCATCGGCTTCGCCGCCTTCCTCGTCGCCCGCTACGTCGCAGGCATGACGCAGGTCCGCGACTGGCAACTGCTCCGAGGCGGCGCTGCCTACCTCATGGGCAACGCCGTCGCCGCCATCGCCATCACCGCCGCCGGCGGGCTCGCCGTCTTCGGCGGACTCGGCGGCCTCGTCTGGCTCGCCATGATCGTGCCCGGCGTCATGCTCCTGCTCGGCACGGAAATGCTGCTGGGCTTCACACTCGGCATCTACCGCCCCCGACGCGCCGGCGAAGTCACACGCCCCGCATTCGACAGCCGACTGCTCGGTTGGCTCACCCGCCCCGAATCGCTGGGCAAGATCGTCAGCGAAACACTTAACTACCAGTTCGGCTTCGAAATCTCGTCCAGTTGGTTCTACCGCCTGCTCGCCAAGGCCGTCACGCCACTGATCGTCGTCGGCCTGGTCGTGCTCATCGGCATGACCTCCCTGGTCTTCGTCGCGCCGCAACAGGAAGCCGTCATCACAACCTTCGGCAAGTTCGATCGCGTCGTCGAGCCCGGCCTGCGATTCAAGTGGCCCTGGCCCGTCAGCCGCGCCGAAAAATTCGACGCCTACCGCGTGCACCAGGTCGTCGTCGGCTCGAAGCCTTATCTCAGTGACACGTCCATCGCCATCCTCTGGACCAACGAACACGCGCCCGGCGAAGAGGAACAATTCCTCCTCACCGCGCCGACCCGCGTCGATGACCTCGAACTCGGCACCGACTCGCCCGTCGGCGAACTCGTCGGCACGGAAGTCGTCGTCAATTTCCGCATCGGCGACCTCGAACGCTTCGCCCGCAATACGCCCAATCCCCAGCAGCTCTATCTCGCACAACGCCAGATGGAACGCTGGGCCGACGGCAACCGACGCGCCGGCGAACAGCGCATCGACCCGAGCCCCATCGTCACCTCCCTCGCCGAGCGGCGCGTGACGCGGTACTACTCGATGCGAACCATTGACGAGTTGCTCACCGAAGACCGCGCCGTCGCCGGCCGCCTGCTTCGCGAACAGATTCAAAGCGACCTCGACGAACGCGACCTCGGCGTTGAGCTGGTCTATGTCGGTATCGTCGGCGTCCACCCGCCGCAGGAAGGCGACGTCGCCGCCCGCTTCCACGAACAGATCGGCGTGCTGCAACAGAACCAGATCGCCCTCGAAGAAGCCGAGCGCGACGCCATCGCCACCCTCGCCGCCGCCGCCGGCTCGCACGACCGAGCCCGGCAGATCAACGCCGCGATCAGCGACTTCGAAAACCTCCGCCGTCGTGTGCAGCGCATGGAAGGCCGCGACAACGCGGACGAAGACGCCCTCGCCGACGCAAGGCAACAGGTGATCGAGAAAGAAGCCGAGATCGAACAACTGATGAACGAAGCCGGCGGCCGCGCAGCGCAGCTCATCCACGAAGCCCAGGCGTATCGCTGGCAACACGCGCTTGCCGAGGTCGCCCGGGCCGGCCGTTATGCGGCGCAGTACGAAGGCTACCAGTACGCACCGCGATATTTCATGATGCGGCAGTACCTCGACACGCTCGCGGAAGGTCTCGTCGATCGGCGGAAGTTCATCATGACCGCCGAGCAGAAGTCGCCTTCCATGATCCGCATCCAGCTCGACGACGCACAGTCGGGCTTCGACTCGCTCTTAGGCGACTGACAACCACGACAGGCCTCCAAACCGAGGGCTGAGGAGCAACGCGGCGAAGCCCCGGATAGTACGACGGATCACTACAACGGCTCAGTACCCCGAACCATTGACCAAACCAAGCATTCATCGATAACGCACTCGTTCTGGATTTAAGCCATGAAGAACCAACTCGTCTTGTTGATCGGCATCCTCGTGTTCGTCGTCCTGCTGGCGTACATGTTCACCTTCCAGGTGCGCTACGACGAGGTGGCTGTGCTCGCGACCTTCGAGCGCACCGCCGCCCCCGAGCGTGATCCCGAAACGGGCGCCATTCGCGTCGACCCCACCACCGGCGAGCCGACTGATCCGGGCAGCCTGATCTACACGCCGGGTCTGCGCTTCAAAGCGCCTTGGCCGATCCAGAAGGTGTACACCTACCCGCGCAAGATTCAGGTGCTTGAGATTCAGCCCGAGCAGGTGCAGACCGACGACGGGCACGCGATCATCGTGATGAACTATGTCACGTGGCGTATCGCCGACCCGCACCAGTTCTATCAGACGCTTCGCACGATCGAGCAGGCCGAGCAGACCCTTCGCCCGGTGGTGCGTGACGTTCGCGGCTCGAAGTTCGGCGAGTATCGCTTCACCGATCTGGTCAACGTCAACCCGGACCAGGTTCGCCTGGCCGAAATCGAGCAGGCGATGACCGAAGAGCTCCGCGACCGACTGGCCGAGGGCGCGAACTACGGCGTCGCCATCGAACAGGTCGGCATCCGCCGCATCGTGCTCCCCGCCGACACGACCGAGCTTGTGTTCCAGCGCATGCGAACGACGCGCGAGCGTCTCGCCTCGGCAGCGCGTGAAGAGGGCCAGGCCCAGGCGGGCAACATCCGCTCGCAGGCCGAGAGCGCCCGCGAGCGGATTCTCGCCTTCGCTGAGCGTCGCGCTCAAGCGATTCGCGACGAAGGCAACCGCGAAGCCGCCGCCGCGTTTGAAGACTTCTCGGTTGACGAAGATTTCGCGATCTTCCTCCGTCAGATTGAAACGCTGCGTGCGACGTTGGCTCACAACACGACGTTCATGCTCGACGCCGACTCGCTTTCGTTCCTGAACCTGTTCAAGGACGACCCCAGCGGCGAAAGCCGCCCGCCGGAAATGACGCGCGACATGATTGAACAGCAGCAGACCGGCGCCCGACACGATGACGAATAACCTTCGGCGGAGGCGGTGCAGCGTAAGCCGCACCGCCTGACGCGCGTGATGCACGCCCCGGCGCGTGCACCAACTTCTGATCCGCCCTGGCCCCCTTCGGACCAAGCCATGCCTCAGCAGAAGATCAAAAACCCGTTCATGCACACGCACGATGATGACTGCGACCATGATCATCACCACCATCACCACGATGGCGAGGAAGATCTGCAGCAGCTCGACCCGGCTCAGCAGTCGCTGGCCGACGCGTTGCGCGTCAGCTTCAACATCCTCAAGGGCCTCATGGTCCTGCTGCTCATCGCCTACATCTTTTCCGGTGTGTTCTGGGTCGAAGAGCAGGAACGCGCCGTCCGCCTGCGCTTCGGCGCGATGGTCGGCGAGCCGGGCCAGCAGGTGTACGAGCCGGGCTGGCATTTCGGCCTGCCCTACCCGATCGAGCAGGACATCCGCGTGCCCGTCTCGCAGCAGACAATCAACATCCAGCGCGCTTACTGGCATGAGATTTCCGAAGCCGACCTCGGCCGCAGCGCTGAAGAGCTCGCCGGCCGCGCCGGCCCGCTCAACCCCGAACGCGACGGCTCGCTGCTCACCGGCGACGCCAACATCTTTCACGCACGCTTTAACATCAGCTACACCGTGACGGACCCGGCGGCCTTTTTCCAGAACGTCGGCCTCGCTCGGCCGAACGTCGACCGCCTGCCCGACGGCCAACCCGCTGTCCGCTCCATGGATTTCGCCGACGCTCTCGTGCGAAACGTCGCCGAGCAGGGCATCATCCACGCCTTCGCCCGCGCTGAAGCGGACCAGATCTATCGCCAGGTCTTCCCACGCGAGTTCGCTCTCGCCCGTATGCGCGACGTCATGGAACAGATGAACACCGGCATCACCATCGACCGCCTGGACATGACCGACCCGCAACTGCCCCAACCCGTTCGCTCCGCGGCGCAAGCAGTCACCAACGCCGAGAGCGAACGTGCACAACTCGTCGAAGAAGCCCGGCAGGAGCAGGCTCGCATCCTCGGCGAAGTCGCGGGCGCAGCCCACACGCCACTCGTGCAACTGATCAATGACTACGAGCAGGCTCGTACCATCGAAGACATGGACGCCGCAGGCCAGATTCTCGACGAGCTGAACGAAACACTCGACCGCCTCATGCTCAGCGAAGATCGCGGCGCACTTCGCATCGGCGGCGAGGTCGCTCGCGTGATCAACGAAGCCACCACGTACCGCACGACCATCGGCCAGCAGATTCAGGCCGAGGTCAGCCTCTTCCAGGCTTATCTCGAAGACTACCGCCGTACGCCCCGCCTGCTCCAGACACGCCTCTGGCAGGACGCCCGCGAACAGATTCTCTCCGGCGACGTGGAAACGTTCTACCTCATGGGCGGCCAGTTTTACCCCGTGCTCAACCGCGACCCTGCCCTCGCCCGCGAGCGTGAGGAAAGGCGACTTCGTCGACAGGATGTAGAAAGACGCGAACGCCAGCAGCAGCGCTGACGTAGCACGTTCAGCGGCCGCTGCGTTTCAGCGGTGCAATCCGTGCCCGATGGCCGATGGAGCCGACGTATGACCAGCCTCGACACACCCACGCGAACCGCACCCGATGCCGACGTCGACACGCGCGACATGATCATCAAGTGCGCCAAGCTCACCAAGATGTTCCGCGACTTCTGGATGCGGAACCGCGTCAAGGCGGTCAACGCCATCGACATCGAGGTTCTTCGCGGTGAGGTGTTCGGCCTGCTCGGGCCCAACGGCTCGGGTAAATCCACCACCATCAAGATGATCCTCGGCCTGCTGCATCCGACATCGGGACACATCGCCATCTTCGGCAGGCATCCCCGCGATGTCGCCATCAAAAAACAGATCGGCTACCTGCCCGAAGAAAGCTACCTCTACCGCTTCCTCAACGCACGCGAAACGCTCGACTACTACGGCAGGCTGTTTCATCAGAACCGCAGCCAACGCAAGCGACGCATCGAAACCCTGCTCGAAATGGTCGGCCTGGACAAGGTCGCCAATCGCCCGGTCGGCGAATATTCCAAAGGTATGCAGCGGCGCATCGGCCTCGCGCAGGCGCTCATCAACGACCCGCAACTGCTCATCCTCGACGAGCCCACCACCGGCCTCGACCCGATCGGCACGCGACAGATCAAAGACCTCATCCTCGAACTCAAACGCCGCGGCAAGACCATCCTGCTCTGCTCGCACCTGCTCGCCGACGTGGAAGACGTCTGCGACCGCGTGTCGATCATGTTCGGCGGCAAGGTCCGCCGCGAGGGCACGGTCGATGAACTGCTCGTGCAGGAATCGCTGACCAACCTCCAGACCACGCAACTCGACGCGGAAGACGTGCAAGCCATTGAGCAACTACTTGAAAAACGTGGCAAGCACATCGAGCGCGTCGAACAGCCGCGCCAGAAACTCGAAGCCCTGTTCCTTAATATCGTGCACGAAGCGCAGGCCGAGGGCGTAGACACCAGCGGCGCGACCGGCGGCGGCCCGCTTGCCGAGTTCCTCCGCGGCGATGAACAGGAAGTACAGGAAGACGTCGGCGAAGCGCTCATCGATCGGCTGGTCGAAACCAAGCCCGCCGACGCGGGCAAGACAAGCGGGCCCGCGGACGCAACCAAAACGCCGCCCGCCGAGGCTGCCGAGCCAATCGAGCGCGATTCCCTGATTGATGAGCTGGTCTCGCCCGGCGACAAGCCCGAACAGGCCAAGCCGCGCGACGACAGGTCGAGCAGCGAGCCTTCGCCCGTGCCTGAGCCTCAGCCTGAAGAGGACGTGGACGACAGCGTGCTCGATTCACTGCTCGGCGATGAGAAGAAAAAAGACAAGTAACCCATGCGTAAGCGCGGTGCACTTTCCGGTGCGCTGCATTGAGAGTCTCAGACACCCATGCCCAAACGCAACTGGAAAATCTGGCTCGGCCTGCTGCTGACGATCCTTGTCGTGGGCGAAGGCATCGCATGGCTGTTGTGGGCGCAAGGCTGGGCGGAGGTCGGCGCGGTTGTCGCGGGCGCCGGCCGTGTGGTTGCGGCGCTGTGGGTGGTGCGCGGTTTGTGGCTGTGGCGTGACATTCCCTGGGTGCGACAGCAAACGCGCGTGATCATCGGCACGATCGTCGCGCTGCTGCTCGTGCTGTTCGGCATGCAGATGGGTTACGAAGGCCTGGTCTACGCCACCGTCGGCAGCTACCTGATGGCGATTGGTTTCGTGTACGGCCTTGCGCTGATGCGACTCATGCTCTCGCCGGGCCACCCCATCCTCGGCGTCGCGCGAACGCTGCTGGACGAAGCGATCCGCATGAAGGTCGCCATCGTGTTCATCGTCGCGGTCGTGCTGCTCGTGCCCACGCTGCCGTTCGCGCTCGACGCGGGCGAGTTGCTGAAGTATCGCGTGCAGTCGTTTCTCACCTGGTCGCTGATGGCGACCGGCGTGCTGCTGAGCCTGATGACCATCTTCCTCGCGGTGATGACGATCACCAGCGAGGTGAACCATCGACAGATCTTTCTCACCATGACCAAGCCCGTCGGTCGGGCGCAATACCTGGCGGGCAAGTGGCTGGGGATCGCCCTGCTGAACGTGCTGCTGGTCGCGGTCTGCGGCGGGGGCATTTACACCTTCACACAACTGCTCGTGCAGCAGGAGGCGGCGTCCCAGGCCGACCGCCTGGCGGTGGAGCAGGAAGTGCTCTCCGCGCGGGTGCCGTTAACGCCACAGCCACCCGCGGGCACGGACATGAGCTCACTGTATGAACAGCGGCTCGAACGACTCCGCCAGCAAGACCCGATGGAGTACGGCCAGCCCGGCGCGACTGTGCCACCACGCATTCGTAGACAGATCCAACAGCAAGTCATCGCGCAGTGGTACACGGTCGGCCCCCGGCAAAGCCAGACGTATGTGTTTCGTGACGTGCGCGTGCCCGACGCCGAGCAACAGACCGTGCAGTTCCGCCTCAACCCTCGCGCTGCGGGCAACGTGCCGGAAGGCTACGTCTACCTCGACGTGCTGATCAACGGCCGACGGTATCAGCTTCAACCAGGCCAGACCGGCTACCTGCGACTCTCAGAAGATACGTTTCACGTGCTGCGCATTCCGGCACAGCTGATCGAAAATGGTGAGCTGCGCATCACCATCCGCAACCCCGAGATGAACGGCTACGAACAGCCGAGCTTCAGCTTCAACACGGCAGACGGCTTGCAGATTCTCTACCGGGCCGGCGCGTTCGAGGCGAACCTGTTGCGCTCGCTGGCGATGATCTGGCTTCGACTTGGCTTCCTCGCGATGCTCGGGCTCGCGGCGGGTACGTTCATGAGCTTCCCCACCGCGTCGCTGCTGAGCATGATGGTTTACGTCGCGGCGGCGGCGAGCGGCTTCCTGCAGGAGTCGCTGGAGTCGTACGCCGCGTTCCCCGGTGGTGAGATCTCGGCGTGGGAGCAGATCGTGGGCATCCCGGCGGGCATGCTCGCAGCGATCGGCGCGGGAGAGTTCGGCGAGGCGCTGCGCATGCTCATCCGTCTGCTGGGGCAGACATTCATGTTGTTCGTGCCGGCGTTCGGCGATTACAACCCGACGCCGCTGGTATCGGACGGTCTGGCGGTGAGTTGGCGAATGCTCGGCAACGCCGCGTGGCAGGTCGGCCTGGTATGGACGGGCGTGATGGCAATCATCGGCTGGGCAATCTTCCGCCGACGAGAGCTGGCACGGGTCACCGTTTAGTTTTGAGTTTCTGGTTTCGAGTTTCGAGTTCCGCATGATGGGACCGCGACGCGAAACTTGAAACTCGGAACTCGAAACTCGGAACTGATAAAGATGAACCGCGAACGCCTTATTCAACTTCTTTCGCTGACCGTGACGGTGGTCTGCCTCGCCGGGGCGGTGCTGTTGATGCCGACGATCAACAGTCAGCGACGCGACCTTCAGTTGAGCTTTGACATTGAAGTGGGCGATCGTGTCGATGCGCGTTATGCCGTGACCGCCGCGGCGCTGGGCAGCTTCCGCGGGCTGGCGGTGGACATTTTGTGGTATCGGGCGGAACAACTGAAAAACGAGGGCAAGTTCTGGGAGGCGGCGACGCTGGCGGAGTGGATCACCACGTTGCAGCCGCGTTTTCCGCAGGTGTGGTCGTTCCATGCGTGGAACATGGCGTACAACATCTCGGTGCAGACGCATACGCCGGAGGAACGCTGGAACTGGGTAAACAAGGGCATTCGGCTGCTGCGTGAGGAAGGCATTCCGAACAACCCGACGGCAATTCGGCTGTACCGCGAGCTTGGCTGGATCTTCTTTCACAAGATGGGCCAGTACGCCGACGACATGCACTGGTACTACAAGCTGAAGCTGGCAGAGGAATGGCAGGAGGTGCTCGGCACGCCGACGCAGGGGGCGGATGGCGAGCAGGCGGCACGGAATTTTGCGCCGGTGGCGTATTCGGCAGACCGTTATTTTCAGCTTGATCGGCCGTCGCTGGCGATGCGCGAGCAGCTTCGCGCGTTGGCCGAGCAGTTTCCAAGCTATGCCGACGAGCTTCGCGACTTCACGCGCCGAGGCCTGGTGCGATTTTCTGAACGAGCGCCATCGCTTGCCGAGACGATGCGGAGCAACGGCGACCGCCGCGCTGCCGAGCAGCTTGAAGCGCTGGTTGAAACAGCGGGGCGTCGGATGCAGCGAGCGACGCGTGATCCGTTGAACCTGCTTTACGATGATGTGCCTTCGACACGGCCGGTGGTCGAGCAGTTGCGCGCGATCGGCATGGATGCGGACGAGCGAACGCTTCGTCGCGTTGGTCGGCTGGAGATGTATCTGATGTACGTCCCGGCGCAGACGCTGATGGAGCATGGCGGCGAGTTGCTCGGCCTCGACGAGCAGGAATTGCAACTCGTCGGCGTGCTGATGAACGCGGAGCATCGCGAGGGCGTGCAGGCGCTGCTGGCTTACCTGCGGGCGCGGGCGCTCGTGCGGCATTACCACATGGACCCGGTGTTCATGTTGCAACTGATGGAAGATTTCGGGCCGATCGACTGGCGTCACCCGGCGTCGCATGGCGTGTACTGGTCTGCCATGGGCGTCGACCGCATTCGCGACGTGCGCGACCGCAGCAACATCGACATGCTCAACACGAATCGGCAGGTCATCCACGGCTTGCAGGCGTTGATGCGAACCGGCCGAGTGAGCTTCGATCCGCTCGCCGGGCAGGTGGACATCATGCCCGAACCGGCGTTCATCCCCGCGTACGAGCAGGCCATGTTCGACGCGGAGGAACGCTCGCAAGAGTTGGGCCTGGGCAGCACGGGCACGATCGAACACTTCGAAGCCGGCCACGAAAACTTTTTGCTGACCGCGATCGTCTACAGCTATCTCTACGGCGAAGCGGATCAGGCGCGGTATTACTACGATCGCGTTCGCAACCTCTACGGCGACAACCCGCATAATGTGCGCAGCGGCCGATACCAGCAGACGCTCGATGACCTCGTCGTGCAGATGCTCAGCGAAGACGGCGGGCAGCTGCACCAGGCTCGGCAGTTTGTCGACAGCATGATTATCAACGGCCTGACGCGCGGGCTGGCGCAGGGGCGGATGGACGTGTTCAACCGCTTCCTCACCGTCGCGCGCGGCGGGTATGACCGCTATCGAGCGGAGCGGACGTATGCCAACCCCAACGCGCCGGGGCCGCGAATGGGGATGGGGCTGGCGAGTACGTTCCGCGAGACGTTCAACAATACTTACACGAACTTCATGCAGTCGCCGCGGACGTCGCTGATCGAGCGGTCGCGGATATACATGAACACGCCCACAGCGTTGCAGCGTGAGACGTTCCCATACTTCCGCAACGAGGTGTATCAGCAGGCGGAGCAGGCGGGCTTTGATGCGGAGCGAGCGTTCCCGCCGCCGCCTGAGGTGGATGATCGCCAACTGCGTCGCGAGCGTGAGGCGTTGCCGGACACGGTGGAGCGGCAGTAGCGTCGGCAGAGCGGGCGTGGGTGTGCAGTTCGGCGTGTTTTGCGCATCGCAGCTACAATGCCGCGATGCGCGACGGTTCGACTTATAACCTGGCGATCGAAACGGCCAGCCGAGCGGGTTCGCTTGCGCTGGGGCGTGGCGATGCGCTGCTGGCGACGGTCGACCTGCCGGTGCAGCGCCGGCATCGTGTGGGGCTGCTGCCGGGGGTGGCGACGCTTTGTGAGGCGCATGGGGTGACGGCTGAGCAGTTGGGCGAGGTTTATGTTTCGCTGGGGCCGGGCTCGTTTACGGGACTGCGGGTGGCGATGGCCAGCGCGGTGACGTTGAGTGTTGCGAATGCGTCGATGCGGCTCGTGGGCGTGCCGACGCTGGATGTGCTTGCGCGGAACACGCCGAGTGAGTATGCCTCGGTCGCGGTGTGCTTGAACGTGAAGCGTGGGTCGGCATGGTGCGGGGTCTTTGTCCGGCATGATGATGATTGGCAGGCGACCGTTGAGCCGGGGCTGCGGTCGATGGATGAGCTGCTGGCGGTTTCGCCGCGGCCGACGGCAGTGCTGGGCGATCCGCTGCCGACGTTGCCCGACCCGCTGCCAACGGATGTGACGGTGTTGCCGAGCGAGCTGGCGCGGCCGCGTGCCGAGGCGGTGTGGCGGCTCGGTCGGCTATTGGCGCAAGAAGGTCGTTACACTGCATCGACGGCGTTGTTGCCGATATACGCCCGGCCGCCGGAGGCGGTGACGTTGTGGGACCAGCGTCACCGGCCGACGCAGGCGTCGACTGGAATGAACACGAAACTCGAAACCCGAAATTAGAAACGCCTTATGCTTCCTCGCATTGTTATTGTTGGCCGACCGAACGTCGGCAAATCCAGTTTGTTGAACATGCTCGCCGGCCGACGGGTGAGCATTGTCGATCCGACTGCGGGCGTCACGCGCGACCGCATCAGCACGTTGATCGAAATCCCCCCTGCCGAGCGCGGCGGCGTGGTACGTCATGCCGAGTTGATCGACACGGGCGGCTACGGCGTGGAAGACGTGCAGCAACTCACCGCCGAGATCGAGCGGCAGATCGCGCGCGGCCTGGCGGATGCAGACCTGGTGCTGTTTGTCGTCGATGCGCAGAGCGGGTTGATGCCATTGGACCACACGGTGGCGAAGCTGCTGCGCAGCGAGTCGGCACAGGCGGCGGGTCGCAAGGGTGGTCGGCCGGTGCTGATGGTGACGAACAAGGTTGACGCCGAGAAGCATGAAGCCGAAGCGTTCGAGTCGCTGAAACTCGGGTTCGGCGATCCAGTGATGGTGTCGGCCAACACGGGGCATAACAAACATGAGTTGTACGATCGCATTCGCGAACATATCGACTTCGATCATCGTGAAGGCGCAGACAACGAAGCGAGCGATATCGAGACCGGTATCCTGCTGGCGATGGTGGGCAAGCGGAACGCGGGCAAGAGCACGCTGGTCAATGCGCTTGCGGGCGACGAGCGGGTGATCGTGTCGGAACAGGAAGGGACGACGCGCGATTCGGTCGATGTGCGAATTGAAATCGATGGGCAGGTATTGACGGCGATCGACACCGCGGGCGTTCGCAAGCGGAAGAGCCTGGCGGACGACATCGAGTTTTACTCGTATCACCGTTCGCTGCGGAGCATTCGCCGGGCCGACGTGTGCCTGCTGCTGATTGATTCGACGGTGCCGACGAGCCAGGTGGATCGGCAGTTGGTGACGGAGTTGTTGCGGCATCATCGGCCGACGGTGATCGTGGTGAACAAGTGGGATCTTGCGGAGAAACAATACACGCAGGAAGAATATGTCGACTATCTGGATGAGTCGATCAAGGCGATGACGTACGCGCCGATTGCGTTTATCAGCGCCAAGCAAGGCGAGGGTGTGCGGGAAATGCTCGCGATGGCAATGAACCTGTACGAGCAGGCGAGCCATCGCGTGTCGACGAGCGAGATGAACCAGGTGATCGAGCAGGTGATGGAAGAACGCGGACCGAGCAGCAAGGGCGGTAAGCGGGCCAAGATTTATTACGGCACGCAGACCGACGTGCGGCCGCCCACGATTACGTTGTTTGTCAATGATCCGGAACTGTTCGACAACAACTATCAGCGGTTTCTATTGAACCGGTTTCGCGATCTGCTGCCTTTCAGTGAAGTGCCGATTCACTTGCAGTTCCGGCAACGCGGGCGGCATGCGGTGGAGGGGTGATGTGCGTGGGGGGAGCTCACGGATGCCATCCGTGGGCTTTAATGAGGAGGCTTCACATCGGGTGGGGTTAGAGGCCGTAGGTTTGCCAGCGTTTGTTGATGAGGTTTTGGATTTCCTCGGGCATGTTGAGGATGTCGGGGAAGTCGCGGACGGGGTGGCCTTGCACTTCTTCGCCGATGATTTTACGGGTGGCGTCGAAGCCGATTTTGTGGCCAGCGCCGAGTCTTGGTGCGGCGTGATCGAGGATATCGAGGGGGCCATTGACAATTTCGAGATCGCGGCCGGGGTCGCAGTTGGCGCAGAGGTGGAAGAGCACTTCTTCGTGGTCGTGTACGTTTACGTCGTGATCGACGACAACGATCATCTTGGTCCACGCCATTTGCCCAGCGCCCCAGATGGCGTGCATGACGCGGCGGGCCTGGAGGGGGTATTCCTTTTTGATCTTGATGAAGGCGCAGTTGTGGAACGCGCCGAACATGGGCAGGTGATAGTCGATGATGTCGTGGACGATGGTTTTCAGGAGTGGGAGGAAGATACGTTCGGTGGCTTTGCCGAGGTAGTAGTCTTCCTGCGGGGGTTGGCCGACGATAGTGGTGGGATAGATGGCGTCGCGAGCGCGGGTGACAGCGGTGGCGGTGAAGACGGGGTAGCGGTCGGGCAGTGAGTAGAAGCCGGTGTGATCGCCGAAGGGGCCTTCGAAGACTTCGTGTTCGAGGTTGAGGGCTGGGGCGTGGGGTGTGCGGGGGTCGTAGTTGGTGGGGCCGGCGTCGGTGGAGACGTAACCTTCGATGACGATCTCGGCGTTGGCGGGGACGTGCATGTCGATGGTTTTGCACTTGACGAGTTCAATGCCGCGATCGTTAAGGAAGCCTGCGAAGAGCAGTTCGCTGATACCGGGGGGCAAGGGGGCGGTGGCACTGTAGGGGAGGACGCTTTCGCCGCCGAGGACGATAGCGCAGGGCATGGGTTCGCCCTTGGCTTTCCAGGCACGCCAGTGTCTTGCGCCATCGTGGTGCATGTGCCAGTGCATGGCGGTGTGTTTTTCGTCGATGAGTTGGGCGCGGTACATGCCGACGTTGCGTGAGGGGCGTGGCGTGCCTTCGGGTTTGTCGGCGTCGTCGGGGTGAATGGTGTAGATGCCGGCGAAGGTGATGTATCGGCCGAGGCCCTTGGCGGTGCCGGCCTGCTCGGGGGTGAGCGGGTAGCCGACGGCGGTCGGGTCGCCGTCGAGGGGCCAACACTTGATGATCGGCAGGTCAAAGAGGTTGATATCATCGCCGATGGTGATGATGTCGTGGCATCGGCCGCGTTTGGTGTACTTGGGTGAGAACGAGGCGATTTTGGCGAGTTCGAGGCCCTTTTTCATCTTGTTCATCAGGCCGGTGGGCGGCTCGGGCTTGACGAGGGCAGCGACCTTGTCGGCGAGGCCTTCGAAGCCGGCGGCCTCGGAAGCCTGCTCGCAGCCGAGGGCCATCTCCATTCGGCGGTAGCTGCCGAAGGCGTTGATCAGCAGCGGCATGGCGGCGCGGCCTTCGGGGGTCTGGACGTTTTCGAAGAGCAAAGCCTTGCCGCCGAGGTCGGCGTGGTGCGGGTCGAAGGTGCGCGCGTGTTCGCTGGGACGCGCAGCAGGCGACTTGCTGACGCGGTCGGCGATGGCGCTGATCTCAAGCATGGACGAGACCGGCGCGGTGATGCGATGCAGTTCGCCTGCGCGGTCGAGGGCGGTGACGAAATCCGTGAGCGTGGGGTAAGGCATGAGCAGATGATAAGGGTTCGAGGCGTGCGGGGAAAAATGAGGCGGGGTGGTGGTTTCGGGTTTGGGGTCTCTGGTTTCTGGTTGGAAGTGGAAAGCGAGGGTTTTCGAGTGTGCGGGCTGCATGGGGATGGTGCATGGTCTATGCTGTTGGTGATGAATGAAAGCGATCGACGAATACTGCTGGCGACGGGGAATCCGCACAAACTCGACGAACTGCAAGCAATCTTCGATGCTTGTGGCGGGAAGCCCGGGGGCGGGGACGGGGGCGGGGGCAGGGGCGTGAGATTGACGTCGTTACAGGCGTTGGATGTTCAGATTGTCGAGCCGGTGGAGGATGGCGACACGTTCGAAGCGAACGCGATCAAGAAGGCCAGGCATTACGCAAGTGCGACGGGGATGCTTTGCATGGCGGACGACTCGGGGCTTGAGGTTGATGCGCTAAACGGTGAACCAGGTGTACTCAGCGCGCGGTACAGCGGCGCGACGGGCGAACGTGGTGAGGTTGATCTGGCGAACAATCGTCGGTTGTTGAAACGGCTGGGCAATACGCCGCCGGCGGAGCGAACGGCGCGGTTTGTGTGCACGATTGCGATGGTCGCGCCGGCGACGCTGGCGGAGGAGCGGTGGCTGGCGGAGGTGTTGCAGCAGCTTGATCCGTCGGAGGGTGACGGCCGATTGCTGGCGATGGTGCGTGGTACGATTGAGGGCCGTATTCTGCTGCCCAGCGAGGCGGCGGACCGGGACGAGCCGGAGCGTGGACGAGGCGCGAACGGGTTCGGATATGACCCGCTGTTCCTCGTGCCGGAGTTGGGGTGCACGACGGCGGAACTGCCTGCGTCGCAGAAAAACCGGATCAGCCATCGCGGGAATGCGGCACGGGCGATGTATGAAAAGCTGTTGGGCTTGGGGTTGGTTTGAATGGCGGGTTTGTGATTTCTGGTTCGTGGTTACTGGTTGTGGCGGACGTTGTTGGAGTGTCGGGTTTTGGGGTTTACTGGTTGAGGAATGGTGCATGAGCACGCTTGAACTGGAGTGTCCGGGTTGCGACCAGGTGCTTGAACTGGACGCGGGTTTTGCGGGCGGGGTTTGCCGCTGCTCGAACTGCGGGACGTTGATGACGGTGCCGGTGGAGGCGGGACAGACGGCGGAGGTGGTGAAGCAAAGGCAGCGGCCCGCACGGCCGGATCGGCCGATGACACCGGGCGAAGCCGAGGCGGCGGCGAAGGCGGACGAACAGGTCTATACCACGACGTCGGGGCGCGAAGTGCGCGTGGGCAAGACGTCGATCCCGACCGCGCAGCAGAAGAAGCGATTGATGGTGCGGACGGCCACGGCAGTAGGCTTTATCAGCGTGCTGGCGGGCGTGCTTGCGCTGGCGGGGATGGGGGTGTGGATGTTGAGCCAGGCGCAGCGCGAGGCGGGCGAGCGGACGGTGATCGAGGCATTTGAATATTCGCCTGGTGCGAACCCGTATGACCAGCGTCTGGCGAATGTGCTGGGGCTTCCGTTGGCGGAGCGGGTGGTGGTGGTGGTGGATGCGTCGGCGTCGAGCGAGGTGTGGCTGGACGAAGTCAACGCGGCGATCGGCGCGGGACTGACAGAGACAAGTAGCGCGAGCGAGGTGGTGCTGGTTTATACGAATGGGGATGGGTTGCATATGCATCCGTCGCAACCACGGGCGGTGGCACGCTGGCGGGCGGATCAGTTGATCGCGTTTCAGCAAGGGGTGTCGACGGCAGGCGAGGGTTGGCTTGATGAGGCGGTGGCGCGCGGGATGCAGTGGTTGCCGCGGCAGATGGTGTTGGTGGTGGGACGTGAGCCGAGCGAGGGGGAACTGGTGGCGTTGGAGCGAGCGTTCGAGGCGGACGCGGCGGCGAAGCTGGATGTGGTGGCAGTGGACTTCGACTCGGCGGCGCTGGACGACCTGACCGGGACGTACGGGGGACGGTATGTGCCTATGACGCGAGAACAGTTGGTGCGGTGGCGGGAACGGTGAGGGGGGTGGGGGTTTCTGGTTTCTGGTTTCTGGTTTCTGGTTTCTGGTTTCTGGTTTCTGGTTTCTGGTTTCTGGTTTGGGAAAACTTTATTCAGGGGAGGTGGCTGATGCTTGGATGGCGATGGCTGGTGTTGGGGGTGATGGTGCTGGGGGTGGGCGCGGTGGCTTGGGGGGATGAGATTGTCATTACCGAAATCATGTACGACCCGGCGTCGGAGGAACGGTGGCCGGCGAAGACGGAGTGGATTGAAATTTACAATCGCGGCCAGCGGGAGATCTCGCTGGAAGGCTGGTTCCTGGCGAACGAGCGTGGGCAGACACATCCGATACATGGGCGAGTGATGATTCAGCCGCGCGAGGCGGTGGTGTTGATCCCGGGGAACCAGACGGTGAAGGATTTTCGCGCGGCGTGGGGCGAGGGGTATCAGGTCATTCCGCTGGACGGTTGGCATAAGCCGGGGTTGCATCAGTTGACGAACGAGCCGAGCGATAAGACTGGGGTGTTGACACTGCGACGGCCGACGGGCGATGTGGCGGACGAGGTGAATTACGACAATGAGGGTCGTTGGCCGCCGAACAAGCCGGACGGCCCGAGCATTTATCTGTTGCCGCATGCGATTGACACGACATCGAATAATGATGGCTCGAACTGGGCGCGGTCGGAGTCGGGGCGACACGGGGCGCGGCACGCTCGGCCGGACGGTGGATATGACCAGCGGGATGTCGGCTCGCCGGGGGTTGTGGTGACGGTGGAGGATGAGCGGGAGCAGCGCGAGGGCGATGATGGTAATGCGGAGGGGGAGGGATAGCGCGAGGGGGAAGAAAAGGCCTCATTCTATGGCGCAAAATATGGGCAGAAATGACTCCCGAACCCTTTTTGGGGCCTAGGGACAATCGAAGGACGCATTGGCCGTGAATTGGCTTGCTTATGTTGTGGATGTGGAGGCTGAAATGTATTGCAGCAGGCTATTTGCACTCATTATGTATGTTGGAGTAACAATCGGAATGGGGTGTGAACGCGGCTGTCGGCTTGAGGAGCGGATTAGCGATCTTACTCCAGTAGAACAAGTAGGCGATGCTTTTGCATTTCAAACCTCAAATGCGAAGGTGATCGTGGCAGTAGCAAGAGAATGCGGAATCGATCTATGGACTTTGTATGAAGAAGCCCAGACTAAAGGTCACAGCCCCCTAGCGATAGCATTCCTTCTCGTCGTTGGGGAGGACGATCGGTATGTGGAGTTTCTAGAATATAGCGACAATCCGATAAACAACGAAGAAATTCAAATGTTAGCTACATGGATTGAGATGAAATACTTCCCGGGTGATAAATGGTCGACATTTGACCTTCGGCTTCACGATGCTGTAACAGCAAGGCAATAGAGGGGAAGAAAAGGGGCCAGGAGTCTTTGATTGACGCGGGAACAGAAATGTCTCCCCCCTTTTTCGAGCCCCGCCTTTTCGGGGCCGCGGGTGATTGGGGGGGGAGGCCCACGGCGTGACGCCGTGGGCGTCGGGGGTGTGGGCGTCGGGGGCGAGATTGTATTGGGGGTGGCGTTCAGGCGCGGCGGGCGGCGGCTTCGCGTTGCTGTTTTTTGAATTTGCGGAGGCGGTGGCGGGTCTTGGGGGTGACGTGGAAGGTGGCCGTGCAGTGGCCGACGCGTCGTTCGCGTTCGTCGGGCTTGCGGACCATCTGCACGATGGTCATATCGACGGTGATGTTGAACTCATCGCCGGTGGCGACAAACTCTTCGATGTTTTCGCGTGGTTCGACGCGGTAGACGGCGGGGCCGTGGCAGGGTCTGCGGAAGGTGTATTCGAGGTGCTTGCAGACCACGGTGTAGTCGGTGCCACACTTTTTGAAGACGTACATGCCGCCGGCGACTTCGGCGTTGCCGAGCAGCGCGCCGCCGGCCATGGCGTTGTACCAGTTTTTGTTGAACTTCCGGAACGGGAGGATGGCGGAGAAGGTGGACTCATCGCCGGCGGCGAATTTGATGCCGCTGCGGTAGGCGAGGGGGAGCCATATCCAGGAGCAGATGCGGTGCCAGAAGTTGTTTCGCGTGGAGAGGGCGCTGATGCGGGCTTCCAAGCGGTGGGCGAAGCGAGCCCAGAAGCCGTGCGTGGGCTGCTCTTCATCGCGAGAAGCGCGTCTGGCGGTTTGTGGGGGCGTGTTGGCGTCGTCAGGTTCAGGCGCGGGGTGATCGGCGGACTCGGGCGCGGCCGTGGTTGAGTTCGGCTCTTGCACGTCAAGGCTGTCGGCGTTGGAACGGGTTGGCTGTGAGGTTGTCACGTGGCTGGTACTCATCCCCTTTGCCATGCACTTTAGCCTGCCTGCCGCCGCGTCGCTGGTTTGGCGGAAAAAAAAGGCAAGGTTTCCGTGGCGACCCGTGGTTACTGGAGGTTAACGGGCATGACGACGTAGAGGAAGTTTGGTCCTGTTCGGAGGACGCCTGGCTTGTTGGGGGCTTTGAACTCGAATTGCACCTGGCCGGTGTCGATGACCTTGAGCGCGTCGAGCAGGTAGCCGGGGTTGAAACCGATTTCGATGGCGTCGCCCTGATACTGGGGCACGGGTACGCTGACCTCGGCTTCGCCCATCTCCGGGGCTCGGCTGGAGAGGGTGAGGCCGTCATCGCTGAAGGCCATACGGACGCCCTTGGACTCTTCGTTGGTGAGCAGCGCGGCGCGTCGGACAGCGCTGACGAAGACGTCGGTGTCGAGGGTGGCTTTTTTGTCGCCTTCCTTCGGGATGACGTCGTTGTATGGCGGGAAGTTGCCTTCGACCAGGTTGGAGGCGAGCAAGGCCTCGTCGGTCTGGAAGAGGATCTGATTGTCAGCAATTTTGATTTTGACCGTCTGCTCGGCGTCGTCGAATAGACGCAGCAGAAGGTTTAGGGCCTTGGTGGGGACGATGGCGGATCGGCCGGCCTCGTCGCTGGTCTTGCACGTGCCGCGTGCGAGGGCGAGGCGGTGGCCGTCGGTGGCGACCATGGCGAGCTTCTTGCCGTCGCGTTCGAGCAGGACGCCGTTGATGGCGTAGCGGCTGTTCTCGCGCGCGGTGGCGAAGATGGTCATGGCGATGAGGCGATGAAGGTCGGCGGCGGAGATTTCGAAGTCGGGGTCGCCCTTGAATTCGGGGATGGGCGGGAAGTCGGCGGGCGGGTGGCCGAAGATTTTGAACTTCGAATCCTGGCCGGTGATGCGAGCGACGTCCTGGTCGGTCTCGATGGTGAGCGTCGGGTCGGTAGACTCGCGGACGATCTGCTGGAGTTTGTCAGCCGGGACGAGGGCTTCGCCGACCTCCTGCACCTCGACGCGCGGGGTGGAGAGGCGGACAGCGACCTCGAGGTCCGTGCCGGCGAGGGTGAGCAGGTCTTCCGTGGCGGTGAGCTTGACGCAGGCGAGCACGGGTTTAGGTGTGCGCGCAACGACCACCCCCCCTACCAGATTCAGCGACTCGACCAATGCCCCGCGATCGCAGATGACTTTCATGTATCACCTTCGTTTTTAGTATTGCTTAGACGCAAAAGGTAGCGGTTTGAAGGCGTTCGGGCAAGGTGAGGGGGTGAGGGGGGCAGGTTTCTGGTTTGGGGTTTCTGGTTTCTGGTTGGGGAAGCGGGTTGGTGGACGTTGAAAGAGCCTGCATCTGACGATGCATTGCGAGAGGACGAGGGTCGGCCGAATCCGGGGCGGGGTTACGGGAGGTAGTAACGAGCGATATAATGAGGGTTTGTGGAGCTGCACCGGCTCAGATATGCCGATGTGCACCCTTTTTCTGCGATGCGAGAATGGTATTTGGCACGCATCCCGCTGAGATACAGACTTCGATCCGTGCACGGCTGGCGTCGTGGCGCGATGGTTGCCGGGCTGCTCGTGCTGGTGGCGACCGTGGTGGCTGGGGTGTACCTGACGCGGCCGGCGCGGTTGGGGGCGATCACAGCGGAACTGCTGCATCGGGTGACGGGGGCGGCGGTGACGATCGACGGAGCTTACCTGTCGCTGGACGGCGGGCTGCAGTTGGAGGGGGTGCGGTTCGGCGTGCCGAATCTGCCCCCGGAGCTGGCGCGGCTGGGCGATATTGAGTCGGTGCGGGTGACGCCGAACATCTGGGCGCTGGGGCGTGGCGAGCTGCGGCTGCGGTCGATCGTGCTGCTTGAGCCGACGCTTTACCTGACGCGGCATGAGGGCGATGACCTTTACAACTATCAACACCTGCTTCGGCCAAGCGCAGAGCCGGGGCAGCAGTGGTTGATTGATGCGCTGCCTGAAATTTTCGTTCGCGGGGGTCGATTGAGCTTCGCTGAGGTGGGCGAGGCGGGTGTGCGGTCGATGGGGACGATGGGGGTGAATGGTCGGCTGACGCGCGATGTGGAAGAGCCGGCGGTGTATCGGTTCACGCTGCATCAGCATGGCGAGCAGTTGCTGCCGGGCGCGGTGCTGTATGGCAGCCTCGACCTGCTGAAGCAGAGCGTGTCGACGGAGCTGCACGGCTTTCAATTCACACAGCAGCAACAGCAATTGCTGCCCGCACAGCTGCGCGAGTTGTGGCAGCGGCTCGACCCGACGGGTGAGATGCCGCGAGTGACGCTGAACTACAACCAGGCAGGCGAAGGCGAGCTGGACGCGGAACTGCGGATGCAGAATGTGGCGTTGAGTATTCCCGCGCCGGGCGTTGAAGCGCGCATCCGCAACGTGACGGCAATGCTTCGGCTAAGCGGCGATCGGCTTGCAATCGAGTCGCTGACCGGTGAGATCGAAGGGATACCGTACGCGTTGGAAGGCGATATCGGTGCGTTTGATTTGAATGCGCCGATGCGGTTGAAGCTGGTGACGGAGCCGTTTGAGATTGACACGTCGCCGCCGCCTTATCTGGCGGGGTTGCCGGAGATCGTGCATCGGCATTATGCGCGGTACGAGCCGACGGGTTGGTTTCAGACGACGTTCGAGTTGTGGCGTGACGAGCAGGATGGTGCGCTGGCGTATGAGGGGACGATTGACGTGCTGGGGGCGCGTGGGCGGTACGCACGGTTTCCCGTGCCGGCGCATGACCTGCGTGGCCAGGTGCACATTACACAGGACGAGGTCCGGATTGAGAACATCCGCGGCCGAACGCCGACGGGCGGCGAGGTGCGTGTGTCGGGCACGGTGTCGCCGCTGGGCAATGAGCCTGCGGTGGACGTGCTGGTGAGTGTGCGGTCGGGGGCGGTGGATCATCATCTGATGGCGGCACTGTCGGTCCGCGAACGGCAGATTGTTGAGATGTTTTTGAACGAGCCGGCGCGGGCGTCGCTGATTGATACGGGCGTGATTCGCGACGGCGCATCACTGCTGGGGCCAAGCGGTGGGCGTGGTGGTTTGATGGCGTTGCTGGCGGGTGAGGGGGAAGCGGTGCCCGTGTTTAACTTTGGCGGGCTGATGAATGCGGATGTGTATGTGACGCGTGAGGAAGGGCCGATTAACGCGGAGGCGGAGGTGCACCTTTGGCCTGCCAGTGCGGTGCCGGTGCTGTTCGAACATTGGCGTTATCCGGTTTACATGACAGGCGGGAAGGTTGTGATCGGGCCGACGGTGACACGGCTTGAGGATGTGCAGGTGCGGGGGCTGACAGGGGCGCGTGGTCGGCTGGTCGGTGAGATTCATCATACGGCAGGAGAAACCGTGCCGGCGTTGACGATCGAAGACGCGACTGTGCCGATCGATGCCCTGCTGCTGGCGTCCGTGCCTTCGCCACAGGATGAGTTGATAGGACAGCTCGGACTCGCGGGCGAGCTGCGTGCATCGGGCAAGATCATGGACGACGAAGAAGGCAAGACGGACTTCGCGATCACGCTTGAGATGGAAGACGGGCGGGCCACGCCGAACCATGGCGCGTTTACGTTCGAGCAGGTGGCGGGTCGACTGCTGCTACGCCGAGACTCGGCGACGCTGGAGCGGATGGAAGCGCGGCGAGGTGAGGGGCGGGTGACGGGCGAAGGTATGTTGTCATGGGGCGGCGACGAACGGCGGTCGGACCTGGTGTTCGCTGGCGAAGGGCTGGCGGTCGAGCGGGCGTTGATTGATCTGCTTCCGCAAGGGCATGCGGGGCGGGCGCAGGCGAGGGAGCTGTTTGACCGCCACGAGCCTGAGGGCGTGGTGGATGCGGATTTGTACTTCGGCGAGCAGGCGGGGACGAATGCAACGCCGTTGACGGAAGGCGCACCACCGACGCGATTAGTCGTTCGGCCGAGGGCGCTGACGTTGACGGCCGGGGGGGAGACGTTCGCACTGCGCGAGATGACGGGGGCGGTGAGCGTGATGGCGGGACAGGCAGAGCTTGAGGATGTGACGGCGAAGCTGGACGGCGGCGCAGTGTCGGCCTCGGGTGTGGTGATGCTGGATGAAACGGGCGGTGCGGCGCTTCAGCTCAGTGGTGACCTGGATCGGATGAACGGGCCTTGGATGGCGCTGCTGCCCGAGGGGGTGTCGCGGACGATCGAGGCGTTGGAGATGACTGGCCATGTGCGGATCGATCACGCCCGGCTGCTTGCGCGGCCGCGGGCGAGCGAGGGGCCGACGCTTGAGGCGGTGGGTGAGCTGTCGCTGATGGACACGACGTTGTACGCGGGCGTGCCGATCGAAGGGCTGCATGGCAAGCTGGCGTTCGATGTGGCAAGGCTGGCGGGGCAGACGATGCCTCAGTTTGAGTTGGCGTTGGATGCGGTTCGACTGTTCGCCGGCGATCGCGAGGTTCACTCGCTGCGAATGAATGTGCGCAGCGATGAGGCGGCGGAGGCGGTTCGGCTGGAGCAGATCGAGGCGCGGTTGTACGACGGCGTGCTGGTCGGACATGGTGTGTTCGACCTGCAATCGGAGCCGGGCTACCAGGTGGAGCTTGCGTTGCAGGACGTTCGGCTGGAGCCATTTTTAAATGCACCGGAGCGGCGGCGGGAAGCGGACGAGGCGGGCGAGGCCTGGCCGCTGTGGGAACCGACGTCGGCGGGCAATCGCGACGGTCGGCTGAACGCGAGTCTGGTGCTCGGCGGTCGGCTGAACGATGTGGAGAGTCGACGCGGAAGCGGTGCGATCGAGATTCATGAGGCACGGCTGTATCAGCGGCCGGTGTCGATGGCGCTGTTGCAGGCGGTGAACCTGAGCCTGCCGCTGGCCGGTGCGTTTGATCGCGGGACGGGCAGCTTCCTCGTGGAAGGCGAGACGGTTTACTTCGACGACCTGAACCTCGAAGCGCCGAGCCTGGCGATCTATGGGTCGGGCACGATGCATTATCCGACGCGGGAGTTGAACCTGAGCCTGCGTCTCCGCAACCCGGCGGGGCTGGACCTGGGGTTGATCTCGGATGTGTTCAACATGGTGAAGGATCAACTGGTGGGCATTCGTATTACGGGGACGGTGGAGCAGCCGCGGGCGCGCGTTGTGGGGCTGGAAGATATTGGTCGGGCCCGGACGGAGTCGGTTCAACCGGAGTGATTGATGTGGGGGAAACGTGCGTAGGGTGAGCCGGGACCCACGGATGCAATCCGTGGGCTTTGGGGGGAGATGTGGCTAGGTTTTGGGTGCGCGGATGTGTGGGTCAGACGGCGTCGAAGGCGCTTTGGACGAGGCGCTCGGCGCCGCAGTAGATGCAGTGCTGATGTCGGGGGGACATGGTGCGCGAACACTTGGGACACTTGGCGATGGTGCGGGAGGCTTTGCCGTCGGCGACGCCGTCCATCATGTCGATCACGCGAACGCGTTCGAGCAACTCTTCTTCGGTGAGGTTGGTCTTGTCCTGAATGAGAGACCACATGGCCATGCACACGAGCGAGAGACGTTCGAGGCGTTCTTCGAGATGGTAGACGTCCTGCCGGGCGCTGGAGGCGGCGGACTGGGCGCTGGCGGCGCTGCGTGAAGCATGGGCCGAGCTGGATGATTCGCGGTATCCGCCGAACATGGCTGGGTTGATCATGGGATGGTCCTTTCGAGTGAAGAGCTTGAATTCGGGGAACGTGAATTCGGGAGCGTGATCCGGGGCTTCGCTGCGCTTAGCCCCCGGCTTTGGATCGCTCGATTTAGAGGACTTCTTTGGCGCGGGGGAACGAGCCGAGGACAGTCAGTTGCAGGCAGTGCTTGCGAGCTTCTTCGATGGCGTGGCGGACCTTTTCTTCTTCGATGTGGCCGACGAGATCGACGAAGAAGTAGTATTCCCAGTTGACGCGTTTGCTGGGGCGTTTGTCGATGTGGGTCATGTTCAGGCCGAAGTCTCGGAAAACGTCGAGGACGTTGACGAGGGCGCCTGCGGCGTGTTCGGTGGTGAACATGACGCTGGTCTTGTCATCGCCTGTGGGCTTGGAGGCCTGGCGTGCGATGACGAAGAAGCGGGTGGTGTTCTGGGGGTTGTCCTCGATGTTGGCGAACTGGACTTTCACGTCGTACAGCTCGCCGGCGAGGCTGGAGGCGATGG
Source organism: Phycisphaerales bacterium AB-hyl4 (assembly GCA_041821185.1). Lineage (NCBI taxonomy): Bacteria > Pseudomonadati > Planctomycetota > Phycisphaerae > Phycisphaerales > Phycisphaeraceae > Natronomicrosphaera > Natronomicrosphaera hydrolytica. The sequence continues at coordinate 261,699 of JBGUBD010000004.1, forward strand.
CGGCGGCGTTGGGTTCGGTGGCGGCAAGCTCGGCGGCTTTGCTGGTGGAGGCGACAGGGACTTTCTCAGCCTGCTGGAGCTGGACGCTGAGCCACTTGCGGCATTGGGCGATGGCTTCAGGCTTGGAGTAGATGCGTGTGATCTGGTCCGGCTGAGCGTTGGAGAGCAGGTTGTGGTGGATGTTGATGAGGACTTCGGCGCAAACCTGGACCTCGGCGTTGAGGAAGGCGTCGAGGGTTTCGCCGATGCCGCCGATGGCGGAGTTTTCGATGGGGACGAGGCCGTAGTCGATGTGGCCGCGCAGGATTTCTTCGAAGACGGCGGGGATGTCGTCAACGTTGTCGTACTCGACGGACGAGCCGAACTTGCGTCGTGCGGCGAGGTGGCTGAAGCTGCCCGCGGGCCCGAGGTAGCCGACGCGGAGGGGTCGTTCGAGTGCGAAGCTGCCGGACATGAGCTCGCGCCAGATGGCTTCGAGGCAGGCGTCGGGCAGTGGGCCGGTGTTGTATTGGCGGATTTGTTCGAGGACGGCTTTTTCGCGTTCGGGGGCGTAGATGGGGGCCGCCGCGCCGCCGCGCTTGACGTGGCCGACTTCGACGACGACCTTGGCGCGAGCGTTGAGCAGTTCGACAATCTGACGGTCGAGTTCGTCGATACGCTTGCGGAGGGGCGCGAGGGCCTCGTCGGTGGATTTTGTCGAGCCTTGGGTCATTGCGGCGGCATTGTAACGGGGTTGGGTGCAGTTTGGCGATACAGTGGGTAAATATGAGGCGGGTTTGGTTGGGTTTCTGGTTTTTGGTTTCTCGTTTCTGGTTGGGGCGGGGCGTATCCGGGGTGGTTCCGGGGGCAGGCCGGGGGTGCTTCGGATGTTTATAGCAGGAGGTATCGGCGATGGAAAATGATGTGATACAGGCTGTTTTGATGGTGCTGCCGACGATTGGGCTGCTGGCGGTGGCGCTGGTGGGGCTGGTGTTGTGGCTGATGGGCAAGCGGATTGCGCGGACGGCTTGCGCGGTCGGCGGGCTGGTGCTCGGTGGTGTGGCGGGGTTCGTGCTCGGGGAGACGATGTCGGACCAGGGGGCGATTGTGCTGCCCTTGGTGATCGGAGCAGCGCTGGCGGGCGGGTTGCTGGCGGGGCTGCTGTTCCGGGTGTGGGTGGCGTTGTGCGGCGCGGTGCTGCTGGCGTTGGTCGCGCCGGCGGCGGTGCTGGTGTGGCAGGGTACGCCTGCGGAGCCGGTGGCGGCGGAGACGCGGGAGGTGGCGGTGGAGGACCGTCCGGAGGAGGCACAGCCTCGCGACTTGCCGACGTCGGTGACGGACGCGGTAAGGCGAACGCTGGACGGGGAGCGGCCGTTCGCGACGCGGGAGCCGGACGAGCCGGCGGCAGCGGAGGCGGAAGCCGACGCGGACGAAGCGGATGTGGAGCAGGTCCTGGAAGCGGCGGTCGCGGTGGCGCGACAGTGGTATGACAATCAGTTGACACTGGTGCGGCAGTGGTGGTCAGACCTCGGGCCGGCGACGCAGCGGACGATTTATGTCACTGCGGCGATCGGCGCGGGCGTGGGGCTGTTGCTGGGATTGCTGCTGCCGTTCGTGGCGGCGTCGTTCGAGTCGGCATTGGTGGGCTCGCTGCTATTGCTGCTGGCAGGACGAGAGTTGACAGCGATGCACGCGGAGGGGGCGTCGGCGTGGTTTCCACAGTCGCCGCGGATGGTCATCGTGTGGCTGGGTCTGATAACAATTTTGGGTTTTGCGATTCAGTGGACACTTTTCGCGCGGCGGACCGATAGGTGAAAGCGGATAAGGGAAGGTTTCTGGTTTCTCGTCTCTGGTTTCTGGTTGGGCGTGTGGGCCTTTCTTGAAAACCCAGAAAAGAGAAACCACTTACCCGAAACCTCTCCCCCACTACACCTGGAGCGATTCGCCATGATGACGTTGCTTGCGGAAACGAGTTCTTCGGAAGCCGGCGCGGGAATGACTGCGACGGAGACGGCGGACCATCTGTTTCAGACGATCATCGGCATGTTTTCGCGAGCGGACACGCTGGCGCAGCCGACGGAACTGGTGGCGCATCTTCAGACGCTTGGTGCGATCTGGGCGGTGATTTTTCTGGTCGCGGGCATGGTCTGCCTATTGCGTGGCTACCAGTTTTACAAGCCGGTGACGATCCTGCTGGCGCTGCTGGTGGGGATGGTGGCCGGCTATGCACTGGGGCTTCGAATCGAGGCGCCATACATCGTGGCGGGCTGCCTGGGGCTGCTGCTGGCGGTGTGTGCCCTGCCGTTGATGAAGTACGCGGTGGCGTTGTTCGGCGGGCTGGCGGGCGCGTTTATCGGTGCCAACCTTTGGACGGGACTTGCGGCGGCATTTAATCAGGGCGCGGGGATGACGCTGCCGAGCGAGGCGTACTGGATCGGGGCGCTGGTGGGCCTGATCGTGTGCGGAATGCTGGCGTTCGTGCTGTATAACCTCTCGATCGTGCTGTTCACGTCAGTGAGCGGCGCGACGATCGCGGTGCTGGGGGCGATCGCGTTGCTGTTGAGCTTTGAAGGCGTTCGCGGGCCGGTGGCAGACGGACTGACGGCGAGCCAGTTGATCGTGCCGATGCTGGTGGTCGTGCCGGCGGTCATGGGGCTGATCATTCAAGAGACATGGGGCGGAGCGGCGAAAGCGGAAGGCGCGGGCGGGGAGTGAGGCGCGTTCCTGGTTTCGGGTTGGGGAACCCACGGACGCAATCCGTGGGCTTTAACGGGGCGGCGGTGAGAGAGATTTTCAGGCGCTTGGGTAACGTCGGGCCACGATGGTGGGCCGACGTTTTTGTTATGGTATTCGCGATGACGGCGCAGCTGGCGACAGGGATGTGAGTTGGCTGCCGGTGGGCATGAGGCCTGTTGATCGAACCCACTGCGACGCGCGGCCGTAGGCATCCCGATACGAAGCGCGATGCAGGAATTTCTGACCAATTCTACGTATGTCGGGCTGGTGCTGGTGCTGCTGGGCACGGGCGTGGGCCTGCCGATTCCCGAAGACCTGCCGCTGCTGCTGGCGGGGTATCTTTGCGGCGAGGATGTGATACGGCTTGAGGTGGCGATCCCGCTGGCGTTCACGGCGGTGCTGGGGTCGGACTGCCTGTTGTATTACTTCGGCTGGCGGAACGGGCGACACTTCGAGGACCTGGGTTGGGTGCGTCGGCTGGGCGTGAAGCCGGAGCGAATGGAAAAGGCGCGGTCGGCGTTTCAGCGGCACGGGGGCAAGACGCTGTTCGGGGCGCGGTTTCTGCCGGGCGTGCGGGCGGGCGTGTTCTTTGCAGCGGGCGCGTATCGCGTGCCATTCTGGAAGCTGCTGGTGTTTGACGGTAGTGCGGCACTGCTGAGCGTGCCGACGTTTATTCTGCTGGGTTGGTGGTTCGCTGAGTCGCTAGACCGGGTGCAGCAGAGCACGCGCGTGGTGCAGGTGGGCGCTGTGGCGATCGTACTGCTGCTGTTGGCGACGTACCTGGGGTATCGGTGGCTGTATGGGAACAACGGCAAGTCGCCGGAGGCGGGGTCGGGGTGAAGAGGTTGGGAGTTGCGAGTTTCTAGTTGCGGGGAACCCACGGATGCCAACCGTGGGCTTTAATGGGGCTGGGGATTGCGCGTTTGATGCGCCTATCGATCAATCTGACGTTCTGAGCGTCAACCAGAAACAAGAAATCAGCACCCAGGAACCCGGAACTGCCTATTCCGCCTCGGCGGGGAGGGTTGTGGGGTCGGGGCGGTAGAAGCGGGTGTTGCCCAGTGCCCAGAGCTTTTCGGTGAAGTGGCCGCCGAGGTCATTCTCGGCTTCGGCTTCGGTGGGCTCGGAGCGGGCGGCGGTGAGGGCCATGTTCATTTTGGCATCGAGGTTGTCGATGAGCGACACGGCGAGGGCCTCGGGTGTGGCGGGGATTTTCAGTGCGCCGAACTCGGGTTGGCCGTGGTGCGAAAGGATGATGTGGTGGAGGACGCGGAGGATGGGGGCGGGGATGGTGATGGGGTCTTCTTCGAGTTGCTGACAGGCGCGGGCTTTTTCTTCGAGCCAGATGGAGCCGCGGGCGATGTGGCCGACGAGTTGGCCGTCGGTGGAGTAGCCGAAGCCTTGCTCCCAGGTTTGTTCGCTGCACTTGCCCAGGTCGTGGATGAACAGGCCGACGAGGACGATGTCGCGGTTGAGGTTGGTATAGAGCGGGAGGATTTTGTCAGCAAGGCGCATGACGGAGAGGGTGTGTTCGAGCAGGCCGCCGAGGTAGGCGTGGTGTAGGCTCATGGCGGCGGGCGCCTGGCAGAACTTTTCCATGAGTTCGCCGTCTTCGAGGTAGCGGTTGGCGAGGCATTGGAGGGCGGGGTTTTCGATTGAGCCAAGCATGTCGACGAGGTCTGCGAACATCTGGTCGACGTCGTGTTCGGTGCAGGGCAGCAGGTCGCGAAGTTCGTCGGCGGTGGGCGTGTAGGCCTGCACGTTGCGGAGGATAATCTGCATCTCACCCTGGTAGGGTTGCGTTTCGCCTTCGAGGTAGACGAAGCCGTCGGTGGGCAATGTGTTGTAGAGCTCTTCGGTGGCGTTCCACATGCGTGCGGGCTTGCGGGCAGTGCGGTCGCCGACGAGGCAGCGAAGGTATGGCTTGCCCGTACGGGTCATGCCCAACTGACAGTTGTGGATCGCGAAGACGCCCTGGACGAGTTGGGCGGGAGCCATGTCGCGAAGGTAGATGCGTTGGGTGGTGGTGGTCATGGTGATGCTTTCGGGAGGACCCACGGATGCCATCCGTGGGCTTTGTGGGTCTTTGTTTGTTGGGTGAGTCAGTCAGACGCCGATGCGGGAGAAGAATTCGTGTCGGCCGGGCACAGGGGCACGGAAGTGCAGCAGCGCGCCGGCGTGTTCGCCTGCCTCGGCTTTGTCGCTGCCGAGTGCGGTGGTGACGTAGACGTCCTGGAGATCATCGCCTGCGAAGGTGAGGCTGGTGACGTTGCGTGCGGGCAATTCGATTTTCTGTTTGAGCTGGCCGGTGGCGGTGTTGTAGCGGTAGATGCCGTGGCCGCCGAAGTGAGCGGACCAGATGTCGCCGTACTCGTCGACGATCATGCCGTCGGGGAGGCCGTGGGCTTCGTCGGTCTGAATGGCGGGGCGCTGATTGGTGATGTTGCCGGTGCGGCGGTCGTAGTCGAAAAGGTAGATGGTGCGGGCTTTGGAGTCGGTGAAATAAAGGCCTGTTTCGTCGAGGGTGAAGCCCATGCCGTTGGCGATGCCGACGTTTTCGACGACGAGGTGATGCGTGCCGTCGGGGTCGAGGCGGTAGAGTCGGCCGAGGCGGTCTTCGGTGGGCATCGTGCCGCAGAAGACACGGCCTTCGGGGTCGGCCATGACATCATTGAAACGGGTGGTGGCTTCGTCGGGGATTTCTTCGATGACGGTCTGGCGCTCTTCACCATCGCGCCAGATGACGACGTTGCCTTTATCGCGGAACAGCAGCAGCGCTCCGTCGGGCTGGAAGGTGAAGCCGCCGACGGGGCGGTCTTCGTAGATTTTTTCGTGCTTGTGAGCGGCCGGGTCGTAACGGAACAGTCGGCCGGTGGGGATGTCGGTCCAGTAAAGCTGTTTCTCCAACGGATGCCAGAGCGGGTTCTCGCCGGTCTTGCAGGCGTAGTTGGCAATGACGCTGATCGGGGCAGTCGCGTTGTCGGACATGGGCACTCACCTCTCCTGTTGATTCACGACGCGGGCGACGCGAGGTCGGCACCGGTTACAGGCCCGCCAGCATAGCGGATCAGTGGCGGGGTGTTAATGGGGGTGGGCCGGGATGGGCCGGGATGGGCGTGGGGGCCCGGGGATTGCCATCCCCGGGCTTATGGAGGCACTTTTACTGGACGGGAGTTACTGGAGGTGGGCGGTGATGGCAGTGGCGAGTGACTCGGCGGCGCGGCGGGTGTCGCGCTGGAGACGGGTGAGCATCGACAGGCGGTGCGGGTTGCGGGCAAGCCAGGCGATGGCGGCGGTGGTACGCGGTCGGCCACGCGCGTCGACCCAGTTGATCATCTCCGGCGGGAGGGCCACGTCGACCGGATCGCTGATGGCGCGGAAGGCGGCGAAGGTGATCGGCTGACCAAGGTCGGTGGTGAGCTCGGCAACCCGCCTGGCGAGCCCGTGGGTTTCCATGTCGACCATGTCGGCGTGGTGGGTTTCGTGGAAGCGACGCTTTTCGTCGACATCGGCAACCATGCGGTCGAGGGTGAGGAGCGTGGCGTCGCCTGCGGGGTTGAGCTCGATGGTGTCGTGTGATTCGTTGAGCACGCGAGCGATGATCGCAACGTCGCCGGCTTGCCATTGGGGCGTGAGGCCGCCTGCGAAGCCGAGGTTGATGACGGCGGTCAAGGCGTGATGGGCATAAGCGTCTTTCAGTACGGCAAGGGCTCGCGCGACGCCGACGCCGGTGACGCCGGCGATGATGTGCCGCCTCCCTGCCGAACCCGTGGCGTATTGCTTGTTGCGCCACCGTAAGCCGAGGCGTTCGATGGTGGGCAACAACTCGGGACGCGTCGCGGCGAGGAGGAGCGTGGTGGGCTCGGTTGGTGGTGTTGGCGGTGTGCGGGGGGACATTGGGGGATAGGTGGTTGGGGGGACCCGGGGATGCCATCCCCGGGCTTTATTCATTGGGACTTAATTGAGGAACTTATTGATTGACGACGTTAGTGGGCGTGCCATTGAGGAAGGCTTGCAGGTTGGTGGCGGCGGTGTGCATGAGGCGGAGGCGGGCTTCGCGCGAAGCCCAGGCGATGTGGGGCGTGATGATGCAGTGCGGGGCGTTGAGCAAAGGGTGGTCGTCTGCGGCGGGCTCGTGGCTAAGCACGTCGAGGCCTGCGCCGGCGAGTCGGCCTTCGTTGAGCACGGCGGCGAGGGCGGGCTCGTCGATGAGCGGACCGCGCCCGGTGTTGATGAGGTATGCATTGGGCTTCATGCTGCGCAGACGGTCGTCGTCGAGCAGATGATGCGTTTCCGGGGTGAGCGGACAGTGCAGGGTGAGCACGTCGGCGGTGGCGATGAGTTCGTCGATGGTATGAAAGGTGACGTCGACGCCTGCGAGGCCCGGGCGTGGGGCGTCGGGCGTGCGTGAGGCGGCGGCGATGTTCATGCCCATTACGTGTCCGATATGGGCGACGCGCTGGCCGATCGCACCGAGGCCGACGATGCCCAGCGTCTTGCCGGCTAGCTCGGTGAGCGGTGCGACAGTGAAGCTGAAGTCGCCGCTGCGTTGCCACTGGCCTGCGTGGACAGCGGCGTCGTGCGCGGCGACGTGGTTCACCATCTCCAGCAGCAATGCGAAAACGTGTTGCGCGACTGAGTCCGTGCTGTAGCCGGGAATGTTGGTAACGGTGATATCGCGCTGGCGTGCGGCGGCGAGGTCAACGACGTTCGTTCCGGTCGCGAGCACGCCAACGTAGCGAAGGTTTTCCATCGCAGCGAGCGTGTTTTCGGTCAGCGGGGTTTTGTTGGTGAGAACAATGGAGGCATCGCGGGCGCGGGCGATGATCTGGTCGTCGGGTGTGCGGTCGTGAACGGTGAGTTCGCCGAGTTGGGCGATGGCGTCCCAGGCGGGCTCGCCGTGGCCTGCCGGGTGGTTGGGTTTGGCGGTGGTAAGGGTGTAGCCGTCGAGGACGATGATGCGTTCAGACATGGTTGGCTCCTTGGGGGGCGATGGTAGCAAAGTCGCGAGGGGAGGTGTTCGGGGGGGGAGCGAGTGAGGGCGACGGGGCTGAAGCGTTCTGTCGTAGCACCGACGCGGTCGCTTGTCGGTACAATCGCCGGTCCATGGAAGAATGGCTCGCCGAACTTGCGGGCGTGACGCCTTACCTCGTGATCTTCGGCATCCTGCTGGTCTCGGGGTTCGGCTTGCCCATTCCCGAGGACATCGTGCTGATCCTCGCGGGCTATCTCTCGGGCAGTGGCATCACCGATCCGTGGATCATGTTCCCCGGCGCGTTCATCACCATCCTCGGCTCGGACCTGATCGTCTACACGCTCGGCCGCCGGTACGGGCACCATGTGCCCAAGCTGCCGGTGCTCCGACGGTTTCTCAACGATGCACGCCTGGTCCGCACGGAACGCAAGCTGCACGAGCATGGGGGCAAGTTCATCTTCATGGCCCGGTTCCTGCCGGGCCTGCGGACGGCGGCATTTTTCACGGCGGGCACGTTCAAAATTCCCGCCTGGAAATTTCTGCTCTATGATGGGTCGGCGGCGGCGATCAGCGTGCCGTTGATCCTGGGCCTCTCGTATGCCTTCTCGCACCAGATCGACCGGGTGTACGAGTGGGTCGCGGAAGGCCAACTCGCCGTTGCCGGGCTGGTCGTGCTGATCATCGCCGTTGCGTTCGGCGTGCGGTGGTGGATGCGACGACGACGCCGGGCGCACGTGCAGGCCCGCCGCGCAACCGGCTGGGCGATCCGCCGCCGAAAGAATGCGAACCATGAGTCAAACTGAAGCCGATGCTTATATGCAGCCGTACCGTGAAGCGCATGAAGACCACGGTTCGGACTTCGCCGTCACACTTTGGGCCAGCCCGAAAACACAAAAGCGGCGGTTCGAAGTGTTCACGCAGATGTGCTTTCTCGCAGGCAAGCGCGTGCTCGACGCGGGCTGCTCGCGCGGCGACTTCGCCGAGTACCTGATCAAGCACGACGTGCCATTCGGAAAGTACATCGGCATAGACGGCCTGTCCGAGGTGATCGACTACGCCGAGCAACGCCAGATGCCGCAATGCGAGTTTCATCACGGCGATTTCGTCACGCATCCCGAGTTGCTCCGCACGGGAAAGCCGCAGGTGATTGCGATCTCCGGCACGCTGAACACGATGAGTGACAAGCTTTCGTTGCGCGTGCTCGACGATGCATGGCAGGCGGCGGGTGAAACGTTGATCTTCAACTTTCTCTCGGATCGCTGCGGGCCGAAAGCCCCTGCGCAACTGCCGCCCGCGCGTCGACTGGACACAGCCGCGATCTTCGAATGGGCGCTGCAACACACATGGGACGTGCAGTTCCGACAGGACTACTTCCAGCACGGCCACGACGCGACAATCCTCATGCGCAAAGGCTAGTTCGCGTGTTCATGGTTGTGCTGCGGTTGCGAAAGGTCGCGAATGATTTCGGCACGCCAGACATCGAGACACACGCTTAACGACCAACCTGCGACGACCGCGCTGGCGATCGCCATCATCGCGTAGCCGAACACCAGGCTCGCCGCGGAAGATGCAGCCATCAACATGGTCAGGCTCAAACAGACGAACTTCACGATCTGCGGCCACTCGCCGAGCAATTGCCTCATCATGACATATCCTCTGCCAAGGTTGCCGTCGCCGGTGTGCGACGCTTCGGCCGCAGGTCCTGCACGTGCAGGTCCAGGGTGCGTCGGCCCTGCCACTGGCCCAGCTTCGCTTCAAACACCACGTCCAGTTCCACGCCGCCGGGCAACTGCTCGGCCACGTCGCCGAAGTTGAACGCCACCGCCCGCATCACGCTACCGCCCTGCCGTAGACGCAGTTGCAGGTGTTGCCCCTGCCTCCCCATCGGCCGCGCGGGACCGTCAAGCGTCACGTCACGCACCAGCAGCTTCGGACGCGGGTTGTCTCGACCAAACGGGCCGAGCTCCTGCAACTGCTCGAACAAAGCAAGCGTACAGTCGCCCAGCGACAGCGCCGCGTCAACTGTGAGCACAGGCGTGAGCTGCTCGACCGTGAGTTTTTCGTTGACATGCGTCACCAGCGCATCGCGGAAGGCGCCGATCGCCTCGGCACGCAGCGCCAGCCCCGCCGCCATCGCATGTCCGCCGAAGCGGGTCAGGTGCTCACGACATGCGGTCAGCGCTTCGTGAATGGAAACGCCGTCGACGCTGCGTGCCGAGCCGTGGGCGATGCCTTCCTCGTCAATGTTGAGCACGATAACCGGCCGACTGAACTGCTCGACCAGCCGACTGGCGACGATACCCACCACGCCCGGATGCCAGTCTTCGCCGGCGACGACAATGGCCCGGCGGTCTGCCGCGTCGTAGCCCGCCTCGCGCACTTGAGCTGCGGCCTGTTCTGCAATAGTTCGCTCGGTCGCTCGCCGACGGTCATTTTCACTGTTGAGAAACACGGCCAGCTCGCGGGCTTCGTCGCCGACCGCTTCGGTGAGCAGGCGGGCGGCCTCGCGTGCGTGCCCCATTCGGCCACAGGCGTTGAGCCGCGGGCCGAGCACGAAGCCGACGTGGTAGCTGTCGATCCGCTCGTCACGCAACTGCGCCGCGTCGATCATCGCATCCAGACCGGCAAAGCCGGTGTTCTTGATGCGTGCCAGGCCGAAGCGCGTGAGCACACGATTCTCGCCTCGCAACGGCACGACGTCGGCCACCGTGCCCAATGCCACCAGCGTCAGCAGGTTCACCAGCAGATCACGAAAGCCCGCCGGCAGCCGATCGCTGCCACAGATCTCCCGCGCGACCTGCCAGGCAAGCTTGAACGCCACACCTGCCCCGCAAAGGTCCGCCGCGCCGACGGCGACCGCCCCACCCGCGTCGGCCAACCCCGGATGCACCAGCGCGTGAGCATTGGGCAAATCGGCCGGGTCGAATGTGTGGTGGTCTGTGATGATCAGGTCCAGCCCCAGCTCGCGAGCGAGGTCGGCCGGGCCGGTGGCGGTGATGCCACAGTCGACGGTGACGACGAGCGGTTGCGGCGATAGCTCGGCGAAGCTGCGGATCGCGTCTTCGTTCAGGCCGTACCCTTCGTCAACGCGATGCGGAATGTAGATACTGACGTCGGCGTCGGCGAGCCTGAGGGTGTGCCATAGCACGCTCGCAGCAGTGACGCCGTCGACATCGTAATCGCCGTAGATCACGATGGGCTGACCGTCAGCGACGGCGCGGGCGATGCGGCGGGCAGCTTCGGGCACGCCGGGCAACTCGGCGGGGTCAGCCAGGTCATTAAGCGTGGGCTTGAGAAAGGCGCGGGCAGCGTCGGACGTGTCGACACCGCGGGCGAGCAACAATTCGGCAATCAGCGGCGACATACCCAGCTTGCCAGCAAAGTCGACAGCCTGCTCGCGTCGAAGCTGCGGGTCGTCGCTCTGGAAACTGCCGGAAGATCGGCTGCGCCAGCGTTTTCGCATCCCTGCGTCGGTCATCCCGTCATCATAGCCGAAAGCTTGCCACTCGCGCCGGCTGGCTAGGCAATACGACCAGTACAACCCGCGCAAAACGCACGATTGTTCCGGGCGTTGCAGATTGCAGGTAAACCGCCGACCTCCGTCAACCGATAACACCCGCAAGCAACGATCCGTTCCAAGGAATCACGTCATGCAAATCTGCTCGCTTCGTCCCACTCCCGCTCGGACTCCGCTGCGCTGCCGCGGCGCGGGCTTTTCGCTTGTGGAAATTCTCATCGTCGTGTTGCTATTGTCAATACTTGCCGCAATGGTGATCCCGCAGTTCATCGGCGCTGCCGAGCAGACGCGCGACAATGCACTGGCCACCAACCTCTCGCGCGTGCGCCAGCAGATCGAGCTATACCGCCATCACCACGACGGCAATTTCCCTGAACTGGCCAACTTCACCGAACAGTTGACCAAATCCAGCAACGCTCTCGGCCAGACCGCCGCCGTCGACACGCCCGGCTACAGCTTCGGCCCCTACCTCAGCAGCATCCCCCGCAACCCATACACCGCCGGCAACATCGTCGGCGATGGCGAAGTCGGCACCAGCGACTGGTACTACAACGAAAACACCGGTGATTTCCACGCCAATCACGACGAAGACGCCCGCGAGTTGTAAGCACACCACCCTCGCCACCCCAAACAACCCCACCGCGTTCGCATCACGACGCGTCCAACCACGCGTCGAGACACCGAAGCCCGGACGTCGCACAACGCCCGGGCTTCTCTTTTGCGCTCATCGCATTTACAACCCCAGGGTTATCGATCAATGCCAAAGCCCACGGATTGCATCCGTGGGTACCCACCCACCCGACACCGACGGAAAATCGACATCACGAGCCAAACAGCGTCGGCTGGTCCGCCCCACTGCCAGCCGCCTTTCGCCTGCCCGACCGCTTCGCTCGCCCCCCCTTTGACGGCTCCGGTGACGGAAACGGCTTCGACGACTGATCTGCCGACGGCGGCGCATCCGTCGGCTTCGACGCACCCGCATCGCTCGCCTGCCCCACCGTCGACCGCACCTGCCCGTCGCTGAGCATCGTCGTCAGCGCATCGCCCGCCTTCACGTCGGCCACACGACGAAGCACCTGGCCGTCCGGCCCGAGCGTATAGCTGTACCCACGATCGAGCACACGCCGCGGGCTTACCGCTTCGAGGTGGCGAACCGTCGATTGCAACCGCTGCCGTTGCTCACGCGCCAGCCTCGCGGCAGCCGTGTGCAGGTGTGACTCGGTCGCGCTGACACGGTCGGCCTGCTGGTGCAGTTGGCGTGGCAGCGCCGCACGCAGCCGATCATCAAGATGCGCAAGCCGCTGACGCGCGGGTGCCGTACGATGCGGCAACGCCCGGGCGAGTTGCAACTGCCGCTCATCCAGCCGTCGCCTCGCACGTTCGACCAGTTCGGCGGGCCTGCGAAAGATCGCTCGGCTGGCACACGCCGTGACACGCTGCTGCCCGTCGCGCAGCCGCCGTCGCAGTTCCTGCGACAGCCTGCCCGCCCAATGCCCCAACGCCTGCTCCAACGCCGCCTGCTCGGGCACAAGCCGCATCGCGGCCTGCGTGGGCGTTGCGCAGCGCAAGTCGGCCACCAGTTCCGCAACGGTCGTGTCGGTTTCATGGCCGATCGCCGCGACGATCGGCAGCTTGCAGTGATACACCGCGTCGGCGACAGCGCGTTCGTTGAACGCCCACAGATCTTCGATCGACCCACCACCGCGTGTCAGCAGCACCGCGTCGATGCCCAGCTGACCGCCCTGCTCGCTGAGCGTGCGCAGTGCCGCCGCGATTTCCGGCGCCGCCGCTTCGCCCTGCACTTTCACGTCGTACAGCATCAACTGACAGCCGGGCCATCGCTTGCTTGCCGTGTTGATCACATCCTGCAGCGCCGCTGCGGACCGCGACGTCACCACCGCGATGCGTTGTGCGAATGTTGGCATCACTCGCTTGTGTGCATCATCAAAGTAGCCTTGCTCGCGAAGCTCGTCGATGAGTTGGCGCAGCCGCAGTTCGAGCGCCCCCTGCCCCACTGGCTCGATCTGATCGACGTAAAGCTGCACCTGCCCGGCCTGGTTGAAAAAATCAACTCGACCGGTCGCGACCACCTCCAGCCCATCCGCCATCGGAAAGCGAACCCGCCGCGCACTCGACGCGAAACAGACGCAGCGAATCGTCGCCTGCTCATCCTTCAAGCTGAAAAACCAGTGAGTACGACTCGAAAAATTGCTCACCTCGCCGACCACGCGCACCTTCCGCGGCAGGCCGTCGGTCAACGCCGTCTTGATCAGGCTCGCGAGCGCCCCCACGCGCACCGGCTGATCACCGCTGTCGGCTTTGCTCGGCGCAGCAGGCGTCGCGGGTGTGCGGACGTGGTCGGGGTTGAACGGCAGTCTTCCCATAACTGATGATGTTCGCCCCCCGTCGCCCGCGCGTCAATCCGAGGCTCGCAATGGCAAGGGCGCCGTCTCACCACTCTCCTGCGCCCCAATAAAAAAGGGCCGTGTCTTTCGACACGACCCTGCTTGATAATCTTGAATGTCGCCGGCTCAACACATCATTGCGCGTCCGTGCTTCGCCGTTGTTCCTGCCATTGTGAGCGGGCCGCATCCAGGTCCTCGCGAACCTCGTCCGGCAGGCCGTCCGTTTCAGGGAACTGATCGTCAATGTTCGCAAGCACCTCGCCCGCCGCGTCGTGCTGGTCCTGGCTCAACAGCAACTTCGCGAGCGCGACATGCCAGCGGACGTTTCCGCCGTCGAACTCGACAGCCTGTTGCATGTTTTCCATCGCCTCGGCATGATCGCCGCGCGTCTGCAGCGCCTGCGCCAGCGTGTGGCGGAACGGTGCGTGTTGCGGTGCAGCCGAAACCGCACTGCGGGCCAGCGTCACCGCTTCATCCAGCGATTCGCCGCGCTGATACAGGATCACCGCCAGGTTGTTCGCCGCGATCGGCAGGTTACGCTCGATCGCCAGCGCCTCGCGATAGCCCTGCTCGGCCAGGTCGCGATTGCCCGCCGCATCTTCCAGCACCGCCAGCCCCATGACCGCCTCGGCCATCGGCGGATCAAGTTCCGTTAACGGCATCAACGTCCGCCGCACCGCCTCACGATGCTCGCCCGACTGTGTCCGGTCGAGCAACGTCCAGTAGCCCTGCGCCAACTGGAACCGCTCATCCCGCGCATCGTTGGCAACCACTTCGTTCAAGCGATCCAGCCAGCGCGTCGCCGTCGCATCATCTTCCAGTACAAGCACCGCCAGTTGCAACCACAGCCCCCGCCACTGTGACGACTTTTCGAGTAGCGGATCAAGCATACGCTCGGCCCGCTCCACCTCGCCAAGCTGCAACTTCGCTCGCGCGGCACGCACGATCAACGGCGCGTTCGCTTCCGGGTCTGCCTTCGCTTCGTCCAGGTAAGGTTCGATCTGCCTCAGCGCCGCCGCCGAGTCGCCCATGTGTAGCTGTGCCTCGGCAATAAAGCCGTCCGCATCCGCCATCGCCACACCGCCGCGTGCCGACGCTTCCTGCGCGATCTCCATTGCCTGCTCCCAATCGCCCGCGGCCGACAGCGCCTCGGCCATCATCCACGCTGGCTCCGCTGAGCCGGGCATCAATCGCATCATCCGCTGTGCCAATTCGATCGCCTGCTCATGCGAGCCGTCCACCATATGCAACCGATACGCCGTCGCCTGCAACGCCACCAGCGACTCATGCTCGTCGGCAAGCGTCTGCAACGTCGGCAGCGCGTCGCTCGGTGTCGCCGCTGACGCCATCGCACGCACCGCCTGCATCGCCACTTCATGATTCGCAGCGCTGTTCAACAACGTCGTCAACAATGGCAAGGCCACGTCATGCGCTGCCGCCGCACGCAACACGTCCAGCTCCGACACCAGCCGTGCAAGCAGCGTGTCCTGCGTCGTTTCGCTCGCTTGTTTGAGCATCGCCAAGGCTTCGTCCACGTCGCCGGCCGTCAGCGTGTAACTGATATGACGTCGCCACGCCAGCGCGTTGTCCGGCGATGCGTCCACCGCACGCCGATACGCCTCACGCGCCGCGCTCGTCTCACCCACCGCTGCATAATGTCCTCCACGAATCAGATCCGCCACACCCGGCGCCAGTTCCAGATCATCCAGGTGCCCGATCGCCGACGCCGCTCGGTCCTGCTGCCCCGTCGCACTGAAAAACTGCGTCGCCTGCTCCACCACCGCCTGGGTCGGCTGCTGAAGCAGACGGTCGTACATCTGCCCCGCTTCGTTCACCCGGCCGGCCTGCGCGTAAAGCTGCGCCAAAGTCATATCATGCTGCACCGATGTCCCGTGATAAGGCTCAAGCAGTGCAATCGCGCGGTCCAGTTCGCCCTGCCCGACAAGCATCGACGCCGCCTGCAGCCGTCGTTCCGGTTGCATCTGCCCACCAAGCTGATGCACTGCCTCCATGTGCATGCGTGCCTGCGTTTCGTCGCCGCGGGCCTGCAACAGTCGCGCCAGTTGCAGGCGAACGTCCGCACGCTCCGGGTGCAACTGCGCCACACGCGTCATTTGGTTGATCGCTGCCGATGCGTTACCTGTCTGTTCGTGATGGTGCGCCATCAACAACCGGGCCTGCACATGCTGCGCCGACGCGTCAATGACATACTGCAGCAGGTCGGCGACGTCGCTATCCGATCGCTCACCCTCCGGTGCCCCCATCAGCCACCGCGCCCGCGCCACCCGCCAGCTCAGCGCCTCGTCGCCTGCCATCGAGCGCACTCGGTCGATGACTTTGTCCATCAACTCACGATCCTGCCACGCCAGATTCGAGCTGAGCACACGCTGGTGCACGCCCGCATCCTGTGGATAGTCGTCGACAAGCTCAACCCATGCCGCCAGCGCCCGCGCGTCGCCTAGTTGATCAAGCAGCCGAGCTTTCAGCAGCCGCCAGCTACGCTTCTCATCGCCCTCGGTTGTGTCGACCTGCTGGTTGATCACCGCCAGCGCCTGACCGCCCTGGCCGGCCTCGACCATCGCCTGTACCTGCTGTATTCGCGCAGCATTGCTCGTCGAGCCCTCGGCCAGGTCCATTCGATCCAGCAGTTGCCGCTCCAGTTCCGGCGCGTCCGCCGAGGCCATCGCCTCCGCCAATTGCACCATCACCGCCGACGGCAGATTCGCATCGGCCTCCAGCGCCGCCGCCACACGCTCGCGTGCCGCCTCCAGTTCACCACTGGCCGTCAGCACACGCACCTGCAACGACAGCGATCGCGGCTCGAATGGTATCGCAGCCTGAATCTGGCTTAACAACCGACGCAGGTCCGCCGTCTGCTGCGACGTCAACGAATCCCACTGCATCTCGATCGACTCGGCCAACACCAACGCCGCTCGAATGTCGTTGGGCGCTCGACGCAACGCCAGTTGCGCCACACCCACCGCCTCACGCGACCGCCCCGTCTGCGCTAACACCTGCGCCGCTTCCAGCAGGGGCAGGTTCCAACTCGGCGCTGCCTGCGCGGCACGCTGCCACGCAGCAATCGCCAAGTCCAGTTCACCAACCTGCTGATACGCTCGTGCAAGCCAGTGCTGGTAGAACGGATTCCGCTCGCCACCTTCGTCCGATCGCCGAATCACTTCAATCAACTCGCGTGGCGACGGCTGCTCCATCCCATACACTGCCGACAACACCGACGACCACTCGATCGCCGTCGAATCATTCACCCGCGACCGCAACTCCTCTACCAACGCCTTGGCCTTCTCAGGTTCGCCCAACTCGAACCGAGTCATCGCCAGAAACGCAAGCACCACTGAATCCGCGCGGTTGGCAGTCGCTTCCAACGGCTCAAAATGCTTCAGCAACGCGTCCCACTGCTGACTCAACGCAAGCCGCTGTGCCATCACCCGCCGAAACATCAGCCCGTCCATCTGCGGCGCGACGCGCTGCATCGCATCAAGCGTCTCGGCGAACATCTGCTGGCGATCCAGCTCGTTGAGCACGTCCATCACCGCGACCTCGTCCATCTCGCTCAGGTCGGCCGACGCCGCGTCAGCCATCGCCGCTCGCGCCGCCGACATGTCGCCAAAGCGACGCAATGTCCTGGCTTCCAGAGCCGCGAACCCCGGATGGTCTGGGTACGCTTCGCGCAGCCGACGAACATGCGCACGCTGCGCCTGCGACGAGCGGTTCAACTCGTGCAACAGTTCCACCGTCAACCGCTGCATTTCATAATCCTCAGGCCGCCGTTCGTTAAACAGCTCGGCAATCGGCAACGCCTCGGCATAACGCGACTGCTGGTACGACGCCATCGCTCGTCCGCGCAACACCTCGGTCACAATGCCTTCCGAACGGATGTATTCGCCATGCTCGTCCTGTTCCAGGCTTTCTTCCGCCAGCGTGTCGATCCGGTCATACATCCGCAGGCGCACCATCGCCTCCATCTTGGTGCGCAGCGCCTCCGCGTCGTCCGGGTCATCCGCAAGCATCAGCCGCGCCAGGTCGATCGCTTCATTGGAAAAACCGATTCGCCCGTACACTTCCAGCAATTGCCTGCGGACCTCATGCCGATCAGGGTCCAACTCCAACGCACGTCGTAGCGATCGCGCGCCGTGCACCAGATGCCGACCGTCCGGCTCTTCAACCCTCAGCCGAGCCTGCGCGTAGTGGTAAGTCGCTTCCGCATCGCTCGTATGATGCTGAAGGTATCGGCCGAGCTGGTGCATCGCAGTGTGATAGTCGCCCTCGTCCATCGCCACCATGCCCACTTCGCGCGCCTGAATCACGTCTTCGCGAATCTGGGCCATACGCACGGTGTAAATGGTCGCCCCCAGCGCGATCACTGTCGCTACCGAGCCGATCAGAATGAAGAGTCGTCGCTTGGTTTTCGCTCGAATTGCCATAGGGTCGTATCACTTGTTCGGAAATAGGATGATCATGACGGTTTTAATAATGATCTTCATGTCGAGTGTCATCGACGCGTTCTCGACGTACTCCAGGTCGTAACGAATCCACTCCTGGAAGTCTTCACCCTCGCGGCGGGTCCGCATGACCTGCCACAAGCCCGTGATGCCGGGGCGGATGCTCAATCGCGCTTCACGCCAGGCCGGGCAATACTGGTTTTCCGCGTGCGGGCTGGGGCGCGGGCCCACGACCGACATCTGTCCGACGAGCACGTTCAGCAGCTGTGGCAATTCGTCGAGGTGGGTCTTGCGCAGGAATCGGCCGACCTTCGTGACGCGCGGATCGTTTTCCATGAAAAACTGCGGGCCGTCGACCTGGTTGACCGCTGCAAGCTGGGCTTTGATCTGCTCGGCATCGTTTCGCATGGAGCGGAACTTGAGGCAGGGAAACTCCCGGCCGCCGAGCGTCTCACGCATGTGGGCAAAGAAGAACGGTCGGCCGTCTTCAAGCCAGATCGCCAGCATGATCAAGGGGAACAAAGGCAAGACCATCAACAACGCCGCAAGCGCGAACGCGATGTCGAACGCACGCTTGGTCAATCGGTTCATCGAAGAACTCAGCGGCTGACGCAGCGGCGTCTCAAGCGCCTGATGCGGCTCAAGCTCGTTCCATCGCACGCGATCGGTCGTCGGCCGCTGCTCGGGATCGTCCCACAGCACCGCCGGCCCGACAACACTGGCATCGGGTTCGAGCAGACGCCCCGCACCAACCCACACGGGCCCGACGAAGCGAACACGATCGGTTAGCCCCGCGTCGGGGTCGGCCCACGTGCCGGCCTGGTGATACACCGCCCGCTCGACCGTGGCGTCGGGACGCTTCCACACCGTCACCAGTTGCCGAACGAAGTCCATCACCTCATCGGGGGAGTCGCGGTCGTAAGTCTTGCCGGTGATCGCCATCGCGGTTCGGCGGCGGCGCGTCACCCGGCGACGCAGCTCGCGCCAGCCGGCGATAGCGTCGCTGGCCGACTGCCAGATACGGGCGATTTCGGAATTCGGTGTGAGCACGACACGGCCGAGCCGTGAGTCGGCCCCGCCATAGTCGCGCTCGAAAGCGACAAACCGGCCGGCCTCGTCGGTCACCGCACGTTCGTGGTAGCCGCTCTCACGCTGGTCCTGAATGCGGACCCAAAGCGCATCGGGCTTCAGCCAACTCAGCTCTTCGACCAGCGGGCCGAGCGCAAAGTTGGCCAGCAGCCGCGGGGCCATCAGTAAAAACAGCTCCGCGTCTTCCACGATCTCCGACGGCTCACCGACGCGCACCACCTGCACGCCGCGCGCAGCCCAGAAGCGATCGTGCAGTTCCGTCGGCGTAAGCCCCCAGACGGTGGGGTGCGCATTGGCAGGCGCACTGTCTGTTTTCAAGTCAGCGATCATGTCAGTTCCCTGGCCCCCGCCCCCCTGGCGGTACGCGGATCAGCTCGGCCGATCCTTCGTACGTGGTTTTTCCTGTCCGCCGGCGGTCAGCGCATCAACGACTGGCCCGTAACGATGGTGACCATTGGCTGCGCCGTTGGCGCTGGCGGAGGCGGCCTTCCCATTGCTATTTTCGGCAGATCCGCGATCGCTCATCACTGAATAGTTGTTAATACTGTCATCCGGGTCGGCCCGATTGAACACAACGCCCGCCAACGATGCGCCAATCGACTCCAGGAACGTCACCGAACGCTCCACGTGCGGCCGCTGGTCGCCGCGGGAGACCACGAACACCACGGCGTCGGCCATGGCTGCGACGGAAGAGCTCTCCATCGAGCCCGGCACGGGGCCGGTGTCGACAAGAATGATCTCAAAATAACGACGCGCTTCGTCGATTACGCGATTGAGCGCCTTGGGCGACAGCCGTTTGAGGTCGGCAACCGTCGCTCCGCCGATCGGGAGGATGGCGAGGTTTTCCGTGCCGGTTTCATCGACACAGTCAGCCAGGGTATCGCCCTGCATCGCATCGAGCAGCCCCATGGCGGAGTGCTCCTGAAACGCGAGGGCCTGGGTGAGCTGCTCTTCAGTGACAACACCTTGGGCAATGAGTGCTTCGCCCAGCCGTCGGCCGGTGACTTCCGCGGCATGGAGGCCTTCGTCGAGCTGTTCACGGTCGACGAGACCCTGCTGAAGGAGAATCTGCCCGATGCGTCGGCGAATGAGGGTTCGCATGCGTTTGGTCAGGCCGCCGCTGGTCAGGTCCGCGTCGATCAACAGCGTGCGGTTGCCCGCGTTGGCAAACGACATGCCCAGCGCGATGCTGAGGCTGGTCTTGCCCGAGCCCGCGGCGGGCGAGGAGATGGTATAGACGCTGCCGTTCGGCCGGTCGTAACTCATCTCGATGGTATGCAGCTGGCCGCGCTGGTCGCGCATCATGACAGGCGTTCTGCGCGACTTGTCGCTGAGCTGCATGAGGGTGCGAATGTGGTGCACAGAGTGAGCCACGAGGCTCGCGTGCTCCGGGTCGGTCAGGTCGTCTGGCAGTTCCGGCAGCACGCCGAGCAGTGGCAGGTGGCCGATGCTGCGGGTGGCGTCGTCAATGTTGCGGACGCGCCGGTCGATCAAACCGATGCCGAGGATCAGCGCAAAGCCGAACGCACCGCCGCCGGCCAACCCCGCGCCGGTCATTTGAACGCGGTTACGAGCATTGACCGGCCGAAGGGACGTGTCGATGTCGTTCTCGTCGGCCATGACGTCGATACGGCCGGCCATGGCCGACTCAACTTCCAGCGTTTCGTAGCGGAAGCGTGCTTCCTGAAGGCGATCAGAAAGACGTTGACGTTCGGCCTTGAGCTGGTCGATCTCAAGTCGGCGTCGACCGAGGGCGAGCATCTCTTCATGCGCGTCGGCGTGCATCTCTTCAAGGCGCTCGACCTGGCGTTGCAGTTGCGAAAGCCGTTGGGCCGGCGCGTTGTTTCCGCCAGCAACGCCTCCAACGCCGGCGATGCCACCACCACCGCCACCCATCTCACCAGGGATCACGCCGCCGGTACGGAAGGCCTGAAGACGTTGTTCAAGCGAGTCGGTTGTGACTTCCAGGCGATCGCCCCAGGCGCGAACTTCGCGATGCTGCTCACCAAAATTGCGGCGCAGCAACTTCAACCGTTCCTCAATCGCTTCGCGCTCGGCGAGCAGGCTGGCGATACGGTCGTCGTAGGCGGCGGCCTCTTCGAGGGTCAGTGCATTCATGTCGGCGAGGCCTTCACCATCGCCGTTCTCCTGCTGGGCGCGCAGATGGCTGAGCGACATCTGTGCCTGCTGGAGCGTGCCTTCCAGACGCTGGACCTGGCTGAGCTGAAACTGGTACATCTGTTCGAGCGCGTCCGAACCATACTCTTGAGCGATCGACTGGATGCGCCGACTGACACGAGAGATTTCGTTATTGAGGTGCTGTCGACGTTCCTCAAGCGCGGTCATCGTCTGTCGTCGGCTGGTTCGGTCCCGTTCGACGTGAATGCGCTGGTATGCCTGGAGGACCGAGCGGACGGCGACCTTGGAGGCCTCGCGGTCGGGATCGCGATAGCGGACCGTAATAAACTCGTTGCCGCGCGGCTGCATGATATTCAGGTTGCGACGGAAATCCTGCACGGCCTCTTCGTCGGTGCCTCGGCCAAACTGTCGCCAGCCGGGATCATCAATCGCGTTTCGCAGCACGCGTGTGTGCTGCATCAGCGCCGCCTGCGTGCCGACGAATCCGCCGAAGTTGCTCAACGGCTGGTTCAGCTCGGTTTCGTAGATCAGGCGGTCCTGCGCCGGGCGGATGTGAACCATGCCGGTGCTTTCGTAGACCGGCTCGATGCTGAACCACGCAACGGACGCGCCGATAGCAGCGCCGACGACCGCGAGGCCGACGGCCCACAGGTAGCGTCCGCGCAGCAACTGATGGAGCCGTTGCAGCGGCGACACTTCTTCCTCTTCGTGGTCGTCGTGCACCATGCCTGGATCGTAGGAACGTGGCGCGGGCAAGTTGTGATGTTCTTCAACAGGGTACTGATCGTTCATCGCTGAACTCCGGTTCGGATCGCCTGCATCGCGGGTTCGGCCGCGGCCGCGAATTGTTCGACAATCTGGTCTCGTTCGGACTTGGCATAGCTGCCCGAGAAAATGAACTGCATTTGTGCAGCCCCATAGACGCGGAACTGGCGGTCGGCGGCGATGCGGTTCACGTCGCGCATCGACTGACCAAACGTTCCGTCGGGCAGGATAATCAGGTTGGTGACAAACAGTTGCGAGGTTGAACCGGGCATGAGTTGTTCGAACTCATAGCCGACGCCTTCGATGGCCACCGCCTCGGTTTCGGACGTAAGGTCGGTCAGCGCCCAGGCATTGTTGTGACGTTGACGCAGGTCCCAGCCGGCGGCGGGGTAACAGTTCGGCGGGTAGTGGCCGACCATGTCACGGGCGTCGCGGCAGTGAATGACGATGAACTGAAACGCCTGGCCGGTCTGGCTGTTGCGGTACCGTCGGCTGAGGATTTCGTTCGGACGCAGCAGCGCGACGGCCGCCATGGGTAATTCCACCTCGGTCGACCGCCAATCGCCGAACTGTTCGGGAATGGCGCGGATGGCCTCGGCGACTTCGGCGTGGTACTCCTCCACGTCATCAGGCTGAGGCCAACTGTGCTTCTCGATGGTCAGCCCGGCGATCAGCGCCACAGCCAGGATTGGAGCCAAAATTGCTTTGATCATATTTCGTCGCCTCCCCTCGGGATGAGCACCATGCCCGGATCCACCATCTCGACCTACGCTGGTTTCGAGCGGTCAGTTTGTCGCCAGCGTGTAACGCGTCACCGGCACGAGCGCCCATCGCAGCGCGGCGATGATGCCCATCAACAGCAGTAGGCTTACCCCGAGCATGATCCATCCGCTGACGTCGTGAAAGGTGTCACCGATGCTGACGTCGGCGTAGCCATATATCCAGACGGTGGGGATCAGGCGGATCACGTTGCAAAGCACAGCCGAGACTGGGCTGGCGACAATCAGGATCGCCCGCACGTAGCTACGCAGCGGCAAGCTGAATGCGAGGGTGTACGAGACGAGGGTCAAGGCAAAGACCATGCGCAGGCCGTTGCAGGCCTCGGCGATGGCGACCTCCACCCCGTTGATCGTCAGCACGTTCCCTGCACGGTCGATGGGCATGGCCATCACCAGCAACACCTGCTCGGTGATGATCGCGGTGGCGGTTTGCAGGGGCATGGCCAACTGCTGCCGAACAATACCGGGAATCGGTACGAGGAAAA
The DNA here is from genome assembly GCA_041821185.1 of Phycisphaerales bacterium AB-hyl4. Lineage (NCBI taxonomy): Bacteria > Pseudomonadati > Planctomycetota > Phycisphaerae > Phycisphaerales > Phycisphaeraceae > Natronomicrosphaera > Natronomicrosphaera hydrolytica. Next base: position 285,028 of record JBGUBD010000004.1, read on the forward strand.
CCAAGGCAATGAGCGCCGGCGCAAATGCCCGCGCGGTGGGCAGGCCCAGGCAGGACAACGCTGCACCGAGCACGACCAGCACCACGCCACCATGCCAGATGCTCTGAAACATGTACGCATCGCCGACCGAGTGTGCCAGCCAGCCGACCGCGACGATCAGCGGGCCGACCCACAACCCCGTCGGAGCGCAGTAACGCAGTCGCTTGCGGCGGACATACATCAGCCAGAGCACCACAATGGGCACAAGGAATATATGGCTGGACTCTTCATCGCGTACTGCGATGTTGTAAATGTCCTGCCATACGTCCCACGTGGCGAACAGCGCAATGCCCGCCATGACGGCCGCGCCCAGCAGATGCCAGACCGTCCAGCCATTGCGGAGCATTGATCGCGGAATCAAATTCATCAACTCACTCTCCCCTGTCCTGCCCTGCACCGCTCGAAGTTCTCTGCCTCTACGCTTCGCTCGCGTGTAACTTGCCGTTTCATTTCTTCGCCTGCACCACGCAATCAACCATGGTCCGGTTCGCTGCCACCACCCCGCCGGGCCCCACCACGCCGCGTACGAGCACGGCCCCGTCGCCGACGCGTCCGCCATCGAGCACGATCGAGTCGTGGATGCGGGCGCTGTCGCCCACTTCCGCGCCGGGTTCGATCAGGGCGAACGTCGACTGCCAGTCTTCCACGAAGGGGCTGGCGGCCTCGTCCGCATTTTTGGCCGAGCGGTACAGCGTCTGAAGCGCGGTGATGTAGTTCGCCAGCGTCCGCACGGGCAGGCCCGTCGGCCGATCGCGATGCAACACACGCACGTCATGCTCGCGGGCAATGCCAGGCAGCGCCTGTTCTTTCAAGTCGATAAAACCCACCGCCGGCAGTCGCTTGAGAACGTCGCATCGGATCAGCATCACCCCGCTGGGCGTGCCGTCACGATGCGATACGAGACTCACCGCCGCCTGCGGCTCCGCGAGCGCTTTCACCAGGTCCGCCAAGGGCTCAAGCAAGACCTGTGCCGCGTTCGCGACCAGCAGATATTGATCGTCGTCAAAGTCCTGGGCGATGTCGCGCAGCACCCCGCCGCTGCCGCGGTAGGCCGACGTGTCAACCTCTACATCCACGGCCACCCGATTGAGCTTCTTCGGCACGGTCGGCCGATGTACGCCCTCGTTGATCCGCACACGCAACTCGCAACGCTCGACGTTTATCAACGCCCCCAACGTCGCAACCTGCTCACACCAGCCCGCCAACATGCTCTGCCCGGCACGAATGGGCAAGTCCAGCATCGAACGCTGAATCGCCTCGCCCAATTCCGAAACGCGCATTGTCCCGGCCAGCAGCACCACGCCACGCACACGCGATAGCACCGCGTCGGCGGTCGCGAGCGACGCGACCGGCGCGGGCGACGCGCCGTTCGACGCCGCACCTGACGCACCAGACCCCACAGGCGTCGGCGGCGTCGGCTTCGTGTTGTGCATTCGTTGGTGCACGCTGGTTACATTCATCGGTCAAATCCCACTTCCTGTTTCCTCTGCCTTCCCCCGTTCGAGCACCTAAATATTCATACCGCCCGTCCAACCGTTGCAATCGGCCGCGCCGGACGAGCCATCGTCACCTGGATACATCATGGCCCACCCCGACCGCTTCCTTGCCTCCGCCATCCCGTGGCCATCCGCTGCGGCATCCCCGCATATTCATCTACCGATATGCATCAGGCGATGTTTCGGATTTCGATGACTCGGCTCCATATCAACCTCACATCTCGCAGTCTGGGCTAAACAGGTAGCTTAGGCAATTTCCAGCCGCCGCACCTTCCGGTTATCGGACGGGCACGGCCGCGGTCGGCTCCGGCCCGGGCTGGTTGCCGGCGATAAATGTCCGAATTGCATTGATTAACATCGGCGATGCCGTCGCCTCAACACGCTCTCCCGCTTCCAGCGACTCCACAGCATCCAGATGCGCAGCGATCTCGCTCTCATCCTTCGCGATGGTCACGCCCTGCCGGTCGGCGAAACGCTCGGCAGTGGCGAGTTGATGGTCGTTGCGATGCTCGTTCATCGCCGCCCGGCGCGGCATGACGAGGATCGGCTTGCCCAACTCCATGGCCGAGAGAATCGTGCCCAACCCCGCGTGAGCGACAACCAGCGACGCCGAGGCGAACGTGGCCTGAAACTCGGCAGGCGGCAGCGACGCCACCGTCCGGATCGCCTTCGCCGGGTATGCCGACTCGCCCACCTGCGCCAGCACATCATCTCGCTGTCGCTCGGCGGCCCACTGGTCCACCGCCTCGACAAGCCGGTCGAAAGGCAGCTGTGTTCCAACTGTCACAAAAATCATGCCACGCTCCCGTAGTAATACGGCCCGCCCTGCTGGGCTAGATGTTCCCATTGCGTCAGCCATAAGTCCGCATGGGGGCCCACTTTCAAGCCGGAGAGCGAAAGTTTTTCCGCATTTGCCAGACTATCCACCCATATCGTCCGCGCCCGAATCAGCTTACCGAAGCGAATCGCAAAGTAGCCCGGCGCAGCGCCGGTCGAGATCACCACGTCCGGCCGTTCGCGGAAAACGATCCACGCCATCTGCCACGCCAGCCGCACCAAGCTCAGCTTCGTGTCCATATTTGCGTCCGTCACCGTCCGAAACCGCTTGCAACGCACCTCGTCGCCATAGCCTGCGTGCGTGGTCACGACTGTCACCTCATGGCCGTCGAACGCCTGCCACAGCCGCTTCAACTGCACCCAGTGCCCGCCGCCCGACGCCACAGCCAGGACGCGCCGCGTCCGCGTGGCTTCCGCGCCACGCTCGCCCGGCGTCGACACCGGCGCTTCGGCAACAATCACTTGTTCGTTCATATCCCGCTCCGTAAGCCGCCAACGATCGAACGATCCGTCCACGACAATCGATCGCAATCAAGGCGTCGGCGTTGTCGCCGGCGACTGTCGCGATGACTCGTCCCGTTCCCATACATACCCCGCCGCCGACATCTGTCGACGCGCCCGCCGGCGCGACATCCACGCCACCCAAACGTACACCGGCACGCAAGGCCACAGCCAGATGTCACGCATTACATCGCGCAGACCCCCGCCGTAGTTCTTTGCCGCCGCCTCACGCTGCGCCAGTTCCGGGTAGCGCTGCTGAAGCTGATATATCCCATATCGGCTACGCGTCTTGATTCGCAGCAAATCGCCCAACGTCGCCGGCGCCGTCACTTTCGAAACCGCCCCCGGCACAGCGGGCCTTTCGTGCTCGGCGAACAACAGCCGAACGTACCCGTCGTCCGCGATCACATCCGGAAACTTGTCGAACCGGCTTCGGCCGACTTCGCTCATCGCGTACGTCCCCGCCCCCATCATTCCCGCCTGCGTGTAAGGCAATCGCTGCCAGACGCGGTAATACGCCCGCACCGGCCAACTCGACGAGGCCAGGTCCATCGCCATGCGCGGGCACGCCGCCGGCACGCTGCCCTCGCGCAACACCGTCGCGATCCGCCGTACCGATTCGATCGACAGCACCACGTCGGCGTCAACGTAAAACCGAGGATAGCCGCAGGCGTGCTCGTCACCGAGGTTCAGTCCCGCGATCTTCGACGCCGTCTGCGTTTCAACCACCTTGACCGTGGGTGCATACTGCCGCGCGATCGCGGCGGTCTCGTCCGTGCAACCATTACACGCGACGATGACCTCAAGCTCGCCGGGCTCCGCGCCATTCACCAGCGCTTCGAGGCCGCGAGCGATCACGGCCGCTTCATTGTGGGCGGGGATGATGACGCTGATCATGCTTAGTAGCTCCCCACCGCTTCACCGGTCGCGACCGGCTCACGACGTGTTTCGACCGCCAGACTCTGATGCAGCTGCGAAAGCCACGCGATCTTACGCGGCCAAAGGTAGTCCGACGCGATCCGCTGCCGCGCCGCCTGCCCCATCGCCTCACGCGCCGCGCGGTCCCGCGCCAGCGTGTGCAACGCCTCGGCAAGCGCGTGGACATATTCGCTCGGCGACGTCACCGCCACACGCACGCCACACGTTGCCGTCACCGCCGCCGCCGGCCCGCCCCGGTCGGCAACAATAGTCGGCAGGCCGTGACTCATCGCCTCCAAAACGACGTTGCCGCTCGGCTCGCGAAAGCTCGGAAACACGAACACGTCCGCCGCGCGGTAATAGTCTTCCACCTGCTCCCGCGGAAGTCGGCCGTGAAACCGAACGCGGTCGGCAATGCCCAACTGCGACGCCTCAGCCTCGCACGCCACGCGATCTGGCCCTTCGCCGAGCACGTCCAACTGCCACGGCCAGGCCGCGCCAACCTCACCCAACGCCCGCACCGCATCGCGCAAGCCCTTCGTCCGCACCAGCCGACCGACGTGCAGCAACCGCAGCGGAGCCGACGCATCGCGATCGCCCGTCCGGGCATCAGGCTGTACATCGGGCAGGCTTGTCACCCCCGTCTCACTGCACACCTCGAATCGGCGGATGTTCAACCCGGCCAGCACCGTATCGCGCACGTAAGGCGCGACGCCGATCACAGCCGCCGCCTGTTCGTAGCTGCGTCGCAACCACGGATCATTTCGCAATCGCCAGCCGTCGATATCGCGCAGCCTTGTGTACCACCGGTCGCCGCCCACCTCCGCCGCGAACGGCTTGGGTGTGTCGAGGCTGCCCGCCACCGGCCCGATCACGATCGGCCAGCCGAAGCCCACCGCCGGACACGGGTACCGCAACGCCAGCGGCGCGACCTGGTGCACCACGTCAAATGTCCGCCCTTCACGTTGCGCAGCCCGCAGCCACCGCCGGGCGCGGATGTAAAACGGTATGTAGCCGGGCTTGGCCATACTATTGAAGCGTTCAAATCGGCCGACCAGCGGCAGGTCCGTCCACTCGACCACCTTCACACCGGGCAGTTGCTCCACCGCCGACGCGCGATCGCGCTTGCGATACGTCAGCAGCGTCACATCATGCTCCGCAGCGAGGCCCTGCACCCATCGATACGTGCTCCACGCTTCGCCGACGTCCGTGCCGTCGCTGTTCGGCCCGACTATAAGTATTTGCAATCGCCGACCAGTCATCCGCTCACCTCATGTCGCAGCGGCCACGCCTTCGCATACTCGCGCACCACGCCACGAAAGTGGTCTCGTCGGTCGCGCGCCGCGCCGCCGCGCTGCACCAGCGAACGCAATGTCCAGTACATACATCGACTCAGATTGAAACCCAGCAGCAACCCCCATACCGCGAAGGCCATCACATACCCGCTGTGCTTCACGTGATAGCGCACCAGGCCGTTGGTCAGCAGCAGGTCGCGCTCGTGGCCAAGCGATGCGGCGCTCGCGCTGCCGTAGTGCACAATCTCGCCCACCGGCGCGAAGCGTAACGCCCAGCCCGCCTGCCGGATGCGCGTGCACCAGTCCGTCTCTTCGCCGAAGAAGAAGAACGCATCATCCAGCGGACCGACCTGTTCGATAACCGTCCGGCGGACCATCAGGTAGCAGCCGGAGATGACATCCACATCGCGTTCGTCCGTGCGGTCCCAATGTTTCATCTGATACCGCCCCAACCACCGCGGGCGGTTCAACCGCCACAGCCCGCTGGTCAGCAGCACAAGGTTCACCAGGCCCGGCGTTTGCGAGCACGTCAGTTGCAACGTGCGGTCGGTGTTAAGTACACGGCAGCCCATCGCGCCGACCTGCTCATGCTCGTCCATATATCTCACAGACGCGGCAAGCACATCGCCGAGCACATACGTGTCGGAGTTCAGCAGCAGCACATGTCTGCCGACCGCGATTTCAATCGCCTGATTGTTCGCCGCAGCGAAACCGGTGTTCGCCTGATTTTCGATCAGTCGAGCCTGCGGGTAGCGTTCGCGCACCATATCTGCCGACCCGTCGGCCGAGGCGTTGTCGACGACAATCACCTCGGCATCGAGCCCGCCGAGGCGGTCGTACACACTCGCCAGGCACGCGTCGAGCAGCTCGCGCGTGTTGTAGCTGATGATGATGATGGACAGATCGCGTGTGATGGTTCGTGCCTCGTCGAGGTATGGGGGTTAGCGGTGGTTCAATGCCGTGTCGGGCGGCTGGGGCGTCGCTTCGAGACTGACGTTGAGGCATCTCGCCACGGCCTCGTGGTAACGCGTTGCGAGATGCTCGGGCTCGGCCTTGAGCAGGTCGGGAATGCACCGACTCGCACGCCAAGCGCCGCGCACACGGTCGCGCCCGAATGGCGTATGCGCTGCGGCGAGGTACTTCATCAGCTTCATCCGGGCATAGCCCGCAAGCTGTCGACGGACCGGCGCATCAGGCGTGGTGTGTTTGCAGATGACGTAAGCCGCCATCAATACCTGCGTCACCCCCATCGCCATCCCGCTTCCGCGCCGCGAGGGCCATCGATAATGATGCACCTTCGCCCGCCGAGCACCGACGATCAGGCGATCTCGCAGGATATTGAACGACGCATCCACATCATCCATCACCCACGTCAATGACGGCGCTGCGAGCCTTTCGTCAAACCCGACGCTGCGGATCAGATCCGTGCGGAACGACATGCGAAAGCCGGTCATCCATTCCACCAGCACCGCATCCATTTCATACAGCCATGTCGGTACAGGCTTGCCTTGCCAACACGCCCTCCCGTGCAGCAGAAACGGGTCGGGGCAGTACCGCCGTTCAAACCGCTGCCGCGGATGAGCAAGCATCTGCCGCGCCTGGTCCGTCCACGTCATGCGATACGACTGCGCCTGCTTCTGCTTCTGCTGTTGCTGTTGCTGCCGCGATCGGTCGGCTTGGTCTTGCGGAAGGTCGGGCGACTCCGCGGCACACACCGCGCCGATGATGTCGGCATCATCACGCTCATACACCTGCATGATTTGCTCAGCTGTGTCCGGAAACCACAGCGAGTCATCGTCGGGCACCATGACCACCGGGCTTTGCACGTGTTCGAGCCCATGATTGAGCTGACGCGCCTTCCCCGCCGGCGGATTCAACACCACCGCCGGCACGCCGTGCTGCAAAGCAAGTTCTTGCACGGTCGCGGCGATCTCCGCGTGATCGTCGCTGCAGTCCGCCACAATCAGCCGACTCGGTCGACGGCTCTGCGTCAGCATCATCGGGATAGACATGCGCAGCGCCGCGGCACGGTTGCGCGTGGCGATAAGAATATCGTAGTTCATCAAACCATCTTCCTGACCGGCGTCATCCGTCTGCCGACGCGTGCACCTGCTGCGGCGCAAGATACTGATCAATGCCCTTTTCGCAACGCGTCGATCGAGCCTGCTCAAACAGCCCCAGGTTCGCCTCGTTGGGCGGGTTGACCGGGTGATCCAGGTGATAACAGACCGCCTGAAAGAAAAGCTGCTTTAACTCGCAACCGATCTGTGTCAGTCGGCGGGCGGTGTCGCGATCTTCATAACCCCATCCGGTGAAACCTTCGTCAAAGCCGTTGATCTCCAGTAGGTCGCTGCGCCAACAGCCGAAGTTGCCCCCATGTGTATCGCGCAGTTCCGCCGGCCGCACAAGCGGCATGGGCATCCGCAGCCCCTTGGCAAAGCCGAAGCAGCGGTTGCGAAAATGCACCGTAAACGCCCGGCTATCATTGATCACCCGCCCGCTGACAAACAACGCCGCCAAGCGCAGCGTGCCCGGCGGCGTAAACGCTGACTCGTCGGACACATCGGTGATGCAGCAGCGCGAGCCAAGCACCACGCGCTTCGGCCGAGCCACACGCAAATGGTCTTCAATAAACCGTCGATGCGGCACGGTGTCGCCATCCAGCAGCACGAGATAATCCTCCTCCGCCAAGGCCACCGCCTTGTTACGGATGCGCGCCAGTTGAAAACCGTCGTCCTCCTGCCAGACGTGCCGCACCGTTAGCCGGTCGGCAAACGACTCAACCACTTCGCGCGTCTCCGCCTTCGAACCATCGTCGGCCACATACACCGCATCAGGCTTGCAAGTCTGACGAACCAACCCCATCAGACACGCCTTCAACGGGGCGGGACTGTTGTACGTCGGCACAATCACCCCCACGCTCGGACCATGTTGCTGTTGTTGCGAATTCGACACGATACTTTTCTCCGCTCTCACAGTCCCGGCAAACCACGCGTTCTACCGAAATCGTCTCGCGTTACCGAACATGATGATTCGCACCAACACCCCTGGATCGAAACAACCTGTTAAGCATGTGACGTCCCGCCGCGGCAACTCTCGGTGGCAGCAGGGTCGCGATCGTATTTTGCATCACACGCTGAAACGAACCATTAAACCCGTTTAAATGATCACACCTCTTTACGAAATTCCGGTAAAACGCTGTCGTTCGCGGCACAAAAGACGCCCGGTCAAAATCCACCAACGTGACCGATCGCGAAGAGCCAACCAGCAGATTGTTGGCCGTGATGTCGTTGTGCGCAACACCCCGCCACGACACCCGCCAGAGTATGACGCCTAGCCGAAACAGGATGACAAATGATTGGACCACCGTCGGCTGAAACTCGTACAGACGTCGATCCCTCACCCGGCTATACACAGCGACTTCCGCCGATTCACTGGAATGGTAGCCCATCGCTTTCGGGATTCCGGTGATAGATGCACATGCCTGGAACGCGTCATACTCATGTTTAAGTTCAGGGTCGCCGACCCCTTTAATGCCATAATGTGAAATTTTGTATATGCGTTCCCCGTACGCATACGTTCGACGCCAAGGCCTATTTGGCTGACGCCACAAAAGTTTCGCGTCAGGAATATCGAGTTGCTCCAATAATTCGTTCCAGGAACCACCTATCGCGCGTGCATCTTTCTCAATCAGTTGCTCCTGCAATCGTTCTACCAAATCTTGAAATCCCTTGTAGCTCATCCATCTCACTCCGGCTTCGGGCCCGATAATTCAGGGGTGTGGAAGGTGCGGGCCATCTCATCATGCCGATGGCCTTCCCCTGATTGTTCCGCTTCTGTCAGCTTTGGCGCTAGGCTGTCGTCGATTGCGCATCGGGGCCACTGGCAGATGGATCATGTCCACTAGACGCCTTTTCCCACGCGGCCGCTTCGTCTGCAGCGCCACGATACGCCGCCACGCGCGTCGCCAACTTGGCCATGTTGCCGCCGAGTCGAGGCATCCGCAAACTGGCGAATTGCTGGCTGAGCTGTGCCAGCACGGAGATGGCCACCGGATACACCGCCTGGCATGCGAGCAGTTTGATCACGCCGCGAAGCACCACATTCATGTGCTGGATCGGTGTGCTAGGCGTCTGATGCCCCATGTACTGTGGGTAATATCGACTGAGCGCGATATTGGAAACACCCGAATCATGTTCGTTGCGAATCCACGCGTCAAGACTGCGCGTGTAGTGGTGCTCGCCGTGCAGTTCGGGCATGAACACGCCTTTGAGCCCTGCCGCCCAACATCGAAAACCAAACTCCTGGTCTTCACGCCTGCGCCAGACTGGCGCTGTACGGGGTAACACTTTCGCCGCGATCGACACGCGCTCCCAGTCCGTACGCCGAATCGACACGTTCCCCATCCACAGATTCGCCAGCACCGGCTTATGTTGCTTTCGCCAGCCATCACAGACTGTTTCGTAGGTGTCGTTATACGCTTCGACCGCCGGCGCGAAGCCCTGGCTCAATAACTTCTGGCTGACAGGCATGTAGCCGAACACCAACACTTCTTTCAGCCGATGGTGTGCCTCCGCGTGCCCTGTGATCATGCCCGTGCTCGGAAAAACATCATCATCCAGCATGAGGATGACCTCGCCCGAGGCTTGCACCGCGCCCGCGTCCCGCGCCTGGTTTCCTCCCTTGCACGGACCGGCGACAAGACGGACGCGCGGATCCTGCTCGCGCCATCGCTCAACCGTCGCAGCGGTGTCATCCGTGGAACCATCATCAACGATGATCAGCTCTGTTGTCGCGTTATCCGCCAACACGCGCTCAATGACCTGCGAAAGCATCTCAGCTCGGTTGCGCGTAGGAATCACCACGCTTAACGTTGGCAGCGACGGGTCAGCGCCATGCTGCAACAAGGATTCATTCGTCTTCATACCTTCCCACTTCCCAAGACCAATTCCACTATTCATCCCATCGGCGGCAGGGTCGGCTCGTCACCGGCACGCGCCAAACTGTCCGGCCGATCCGTCGGCGTCGCGACACCGATCAACTGCACGCCCGGCAGTCCGGCGATGCTGTACTCATAAACGCCGGCAATCTTGCCATACCGCCCATCGCGAAACGCCACCGGTACCCCCAGCATATTGGCCATCAATCCCGCGTGCAGCCGGGTGGTTACCACCACCGCCGCGCCAGCGATCAATGAGCAAAACTCCCTGAAGCTATATTTGAGAAAATCGCTCACATCCGCGCTTCGCCACGGCAACGACGCCAACTGCGGGTAATGCTCGTCCAATAACGCGCGGCACTCGGATTCAAACTCGGACGACAGCGGCTCGCAACACCATTGCCCTCGGCGCCGCCATCTCGCCCGCTTGAGCACGTGCACATACGGCCGACCCGCATTTTTCACCACGCCTCTGAACATCGGCTCGATCACGTCTGGACGTGAGACACATAGCGGTACGTCACTCGCCGGGTGTTCCAGGTCGCCACGCTCGACAACCAGCACGTAATCCCGAGGCTGCCACTGGCGATACGCACGCCATCGTGCCACCAACGGCGTGTCGCGGAGGTCCAACGCCATGTCATCGCCGAGCCCCAGGTGCACCGCCGTCGGCAGTTTCATCTGCGCAAGCCGCCGATAGCTGATTCGCTCCCGAGCATACAAATATGTTGGCCCCGTACGGTCCGCCAACAACGCCGACAGGTCCGTCTGCTCAAAATGGAACGATGACGGCAGCACAACGATCGGCGTGTCGGGAAACCGCCGCGCCATCTCGCCCAGCCGACGCGGCCCCTCACACCAGAAGTCGTTCATCGCGCCGCTGCTACGAAAGCAGATCCAATCCGCAGCGCCCGGCCGATGAACACGTCGATGGCCGTATCGTCGGAACGCATGCTGCATTGCCAGTTCCAACAGCACGTCACCGTTGTTACCACGCAACGGCACCGCGTAAACCCGCTTCCCTGCCAACGACGCCAACAGCACATCAACAGCCGGTGCTTCACTCGAAGACAAAAGGCCGTTCGCATCCGATTCAGGCTTCACACTTGCCATTTTCATTCGCCTGTTACAGTTGACGACTATGAGAGCATCACGCGGCGTTCCGGGCCGCTCGTCGCTTGCAAATCGAATCCGCTTCAGCCCACCCTGGACAGGCGATGCCACACCGGACCGATGGTCCGCTGAATACCATGGGATCGAAAATGTTGCCACCCCTTGTAAACCAGTCGTCCGTATCGCCTAATGCCACGGTTCTGCCGACGGTTTCTCGCAATCGTCTCGGCAAGCGTGTCCACCCATGACTCGGTCACACCGGCATCACGAATCTGATGCCACGCGATCTCCAACGTTTCAACATCCTTCTTGCTGAGCCCATTCATGCGGCGCAACGCGTCGTCGCTCAGTTCGAGGGGAAAACACTTCAGGTTTCGACAGCCCAAAGCACGCAACAAAAGGATGTTGCGGACGCATTTCTCGCACCGACAGCAATTGCGGTCCTTCTGCTCCCCTTCCCAGCACACACGCAGGTTGTCGCGAAACGCCTGCCATTGGACGAGCGCGCCCATTTTGTCCCAGCGGTTGTACCGCGATCCGTCGTGTATCACCCCAAACGACTGCGACCCCAACAGTTTGTCGGTCATCACGTTCGAGCCCCACGGCCGTACCCCCTGCTCATTAAACGTCCAACTGCTTGCCAGCAACGCCACGTCAAAATGCTCATCAAAGAGCATCAGGGCCATCACCAACGCCGCGCCGTGGCTCTGCTCCCATGCGGGCACGATCTGGCGAAAGTTGGTGTGCGCCGTCAGGAGCGGCAGACCCAGGCTTTCGACAATCCGCCTTGAACCGACGACCGCCCGATCGAACACATCGCGATCTTCAATCGGAATGTCAAAGCCATGCACCATCAAGGCCGCCTGCGGCGGATGGTTGTCGCGCTCATGGCGGCGATGATGGTGCTGATACAACGTAAAACAGGAATCCACCCCGCCGGAGAAGGCCGCCACCGCACCTTGCCGTTCGCCAAGCGTCGGCTCGCTAACATCGTCGGCAGTGATGTCGACCCGGTGGTACGCGTTTGGAAACCACTGCGTCCAGGTCGTCTGAAACCAACCGAGGTTCTTCAGGAGCGACGGTGCAACGCTGCCATGAACATGCAGTTTGTCGGCGTATCGCATGGCGAGAAACAGCGTGCCAACGACGAACGGGTCGAGTCGTTGCGGTTGTTTTCGCTCGTAAGCAGCGGGGATCTCACACCACAACGTCTTGGGGTCTGCGGACGGAAGGCCCTCGACGCTCACGCCGTAGCGGAGATACCCGCCGCAGCGAATCGGGTCAAGCGGGCGAATCACAAGGGTTGGAAGCTGCTTGCTCATACGCGGTTCAGGCCGACTTCACCATGGGCCGACGACGTTTGTTCTTTGTCTCTGTTGACGTGTCCAGCGGCTGGCAGAGCATCCACATGATCGAGCCGAGCAGGAAAGCAAAAAGCACGAACACATGGTCCCAGAAGTGAACGGACAGCCCGACGACAAACAGGCCCAACATGGTCGTGATCCACCCCAGGCGGGCGCGGTGGTGCATCGGGTCGATCCCTTCCAGCCGGGTCAGCCGCCAAATCGTGTAGGCCACCGCGCCGAGCAGCGCGATGATCGCTGGCAGACCATGCCGCACCGCGACGAGCAACCAGAAGTTGTCCATGCTCGTGCTGTGCATCCAACTCGGCCGTACCCATTCGTTGAACCCGATGCCGAACATCGGGTGATTCATCACGGACGCGGTTCCCCACTCCCAGATAATCACCCGGTTGTACGCCGAGTGCAGCGTAAAAGAGGCGTAGTCAATGAAAACCAACAACGGCGAGCGATTGGACAGCACGTCGATGACCACATAGAAAAAGGCAAACAACGCCAGCAAGTACCACCACCGGTTGCGCAATGTCGTGGTGAATCGATCCCAGCCTATGATGCCGAACTGAACGACCACCGCGCTCAACGGTCCGGCGGAGAAACTGGCAAACGTGCTCAACGTCACGAGCACCGTGCGTGCCACGCGCGGTGTTCGTAACTTGTCGTCATGCGTAAGCACGAAGTAGCTCAGCCCCACGGCGCTGCAACAGAACACGCCCAGCAGGATCGGGTGCTGAAACATGCCGTACGACCGCTTCATACCCCATCGTTCCCCGATGCTCGGGGTATAACCTGCCAGCACCTCGCGGATGAAGTTCCTGCCTGTCACCGCCTCCGGCACGGTCACCACCAGCATCGCGATCACCACCGCAGTGAGCAACGCCACCATCGCGCGAAACGCCGCCAGGTCGCGGATGAAACATCGTGCGATCAGGTATGCCCCTACCCCTTCGACAACGTAAATCCCCCCCGACTGCGCTGCGATCTCAGGCCCATGGTGATAAGCGAACGTGATCGCCGCCCAACTAACCCAGACGATGACAAGACCGTCGGCCAGCGTCCACTTCCCCGCCCGGCCGGAGGCCAGCATTACCGCGCAAGGGATGAACATCCCCAGCAGCAGGACCCGATACCACGTGATCCACAAGTCACCAATGTGATACCCCGTCTCCGCCGGCAGCAGCAGCGCAAGAAACAGCAGCAGCACCGGCCACGGGGTACGCATCGGCGACACCCATGACCGCTCCCGCTTGCCCTTCGGCTTCGCAGGCGCTGACGTCGCCGACGGAGCGACAGGCGTGCGACGTCCCACTGGTGCAACAATACTCCGTCCCATTCAGGCATTCCCCTTCCGCTCGACCGCGTCAGCCGAGCCCATCGGTAGCAACGACGCGTCGGCTTGCTCCGCCGCGGCATGCTGGCCGGCCCCCGCAACCGTTGGTGTGAACGGCATCATCGCCGTACGACGCCGCAGGCCACGACGCACAATACGCTTCATCGTCCCCAGAAACGACTGTGCCTTCTGCTTCCACGTCAACGCCGACCACCATGCACCGAACATCGGCAACCGCACGAATCGTGGCGCCGGCACGCCGAGCCATCGCAAGGTCTGCACTCGGCCCCAAACATTGCCGCGCGTCTGCAGCAGGTTCGGCTGCGAGGCGGGCAGCAACTGCGCATCTTGCCTTTCAAGCGTAATGTAGCCCGCCTTCGCCGCCGCCTGTAAATACGCTCGGCCACGCCGCGTGCGAACAACGATTAACGATCGACCAGGTTCATCATCCGGCACGCCGCGGTACCACGGATCGCCCACCGCGATGTCGGCAAACTCACCCGTATGGTCCGGGCAGATGTAACAGCGCCATTGACGATGCTTTTGCAGGATGCCACCCCACGATTGGCCGTAGGTGAGTTGGCGTGTTTCACGTTCGCCGTTGGGCGTGCGGAACTCGGCGGTGGCGCGCCCGGGCCAACCGTTGCCGCGATACCGCAACGACACAAGCTGCTCGGGGTGGTCGACACCCATCGACTTGAGCATCTCAAGCGTCCCCTGCGTCGACGGCGTGCCGGCGCAGAAAAAGCCGATCGTCAGGCCAAGTCGCTCGGCCAACGCGGGTCGCAGCCGGGCGGTCTGCTGCGTGGCGGCGACGTCGCAAGGCTTGCCAATGAACACGCAAGGCCCATCCGCCTGCTCAATGTGCGACAGACCATCACATGGGCTCGCCGGTGCATAGCGAGATCCAGTTGCGGCGAGCAACTGGTCGCGATGAGTGCTGAAAACAGTTTTGTTGAGGTAGGGCACATCATCGCGAGCAGCGGTGTGCAACACGCCTTTCATCTCGCCCTGCTCGATGCCGAACAGTGCCAGCGCGGTCGCCGCGCCGCCGCTCGATCCGGCGTGCCGGATGGCCTGGTCGCCGGCATAGCCTTCCCAGACTTCGAGCACAGGGCCCCACTCAGCGGTAAGCGAAGCATCGAGT